>JAOTZH010000063.1 GCA_029861425.1 Gemmatimonadota bacterium | reverse complement strand
CCGTGACATCCGTGAACCGTCCGCCGCCTTCGTTTCGGAAGAGCGAGTTCGGCTGGCCATCGGGAGTCCAGGCGCCTCTCAGTGCAAAGACGTCCTCATCGCCGTCGTTGTCGTAGTCGCCCTGCAGCAGGTTCAGCCCACCGACGAGGCCGTGGAGACCCGACTCGACCGTCCGATCGATGAAGGCTCCGTCCCGATTCTCGAAGTAACGAATCGAGTCCGCGAGGCCGCGAGACGAGATGAGAAGATCGAAGTCGTCGTCGTTGTCCAGGTCGTCGAAGATGATGCCGCCGGCGTGCCCGACGAGGTCGACGCCGAGCTCGGCCGCACGTTCCGGGAAACGCGGGAACTCCGCCCCCTCGTAGAATTCGCCGGGCTCGATGCGCCAGGGCTCGGGCACCCCCTGCGGATAATCGCCGAGCGCCATGTGAGCGAGATTCAACAGCCACTGCGCGACGACGTCTTCGGGATCTTCTTCCAATCGGCCGCGATACAGAACGTCCGCCGCCTCGAGCCGAAGGCTGACCTCGGGGCCATACGCTCGCGGATCGAGCGGCAGGAGACACGCTTCCGTATCCCTCATGCAGGCGTCTTCGAATGTCCCCCACATGGCGGACAGGGCCAACAGATCCCGCAGGTCGCTTCGGAAGCCCAGCGTCACGGCGGTCCCCGACCGCTCGGCTGCCTGGATGGTGCTCAGGACTTCGGCCGACGCTTCCTCGTGACGCCCCGCCTGGAGCAGGTAGTACGATCGCGTCGCACCGATCTGCAGGAGCTCCTCCTCGCTCGACGGCGCGGGCTGCGAGTCCAGGGCCACGATGTGGCGGGTGTAGTCGTTCCCGTCGATGTAGGTCGCGAGCCGGTCGATCATCCCGCGCGTCGGTCCACCGTTCGACCCGGCGCTTGGCCCGTCATCGGGGCCGCCGGGAGCCGATGAGTCGGCGCAGCCCACAGTCAGCCCCAGCAACGCCAGGCAGGCGGCCGCGCGCTTCACGGACGCGGCGGCCACGCGGCACCCTGAGTCAATCCGTGTCCGGTATCGCGATCGTACGCGACCTGGGCGGCCCGCCCCTCCGCGATCACGCGCTCGGCCATCTCGTCCACGATCGTCTGGAGGGCATCGCAGTCGTCCGCGGCCAGGCCGAGTAGCGTCTGCCATAGAAACACGCCCTGCGCCTTCGCACGCGAGCGATGTCCTTCCTCGTGTCTCGTGAGGGCCTGAAGAAAGGGGCGCCAGCCGGTCGCGATCTCCGGCGGCGCGGTGGAGACGTTCGTCCACTCCGGCAAGACGATCGTGGATTTGAGCAGGACCGTCGCTTCGGAGAGGCGACACCGCTCTCCCGGCGCGCTCGTGAACCGGTAGCTCCAGCGCCACTCCGACGTGTGCATGCCCAGCCGCACCCCGATCTCGTCCGTCCCCGGACCGTTCCGCTGCATGTCACGATAGATGTCGCCGTAGGTGAAGCCGCTCACGTGATAGACCGAGTCGGCGTCCAGCACGTGCATCCCGGCACCGCGATCTTCGAGCTCGCCCCACCACGCGGCATCCTGCCCCACGGCGGGGGACGCGACCGTGGCCCCCAGGGTGCCGGCGATAAACAACACCGTGATCGCTGTTCCCTTCATCCCCCTCCCTCTCCCCCGGGCAGTTCGGGGCGCGGTAGCAGCACCCAGCCGGGATAGGCTCTTCTGTGGGCCTCCTCGTAAACCGAGACGAGGCTATCGTGAACCGTCGCGAGCGAATCCGCGAGCGAGGCCCGTCGTTCATGCTCCTCGATACGGGAATTCCACTCGGAGACCCGGCCAGCCTGCGCCGACCTCGCGGCCTCGTACACCGCGGCCGACTCGAAAGAGCCGGCACCCCCTCGCAGCCGCTCGGCGCCCGCGTCGATATCGCGCCCGAGAGCGGCGCGACCCGCCAGCCAATCTCGCTCCACCGCCAGCTCGGTTCGCAGCCCCTCGATCCGCCCGCCCGTCTCGGCCAGAAGACCACGCTCCGTGCCGTGGGTCATCAACCAGACGAGTGACAGAAGACCCTCGGCGGCGACGATGACCAGCATGAGCAGGGCCACACGCTTCAGGACATACACCGTTCGACCGGCGTTTAGAGGTCGAGCTCGCCGCGGACGACGGTTACCGCCTCCCCCGCGACGCGCACCGTCTGGATGTCCTCCGGGGGCCCGACCACTTCCACGCGCGCGGTCCCGGGTCGCCCCATCCAGTGGCCCTGTTCCGCCACGAACGACGGGCGCTCGATGAGGCGATAGCGCCAGAGAAACGCAGCCATGCCCCCGGTCGCCGAGCCGGTGAACGGGTCTTCGGGCGTATCGGGCGCCACCCCGAAATGCCGCGCGAAGGTGTCCCCGGCTTCGGTGACGCCCGTCGTGCAGAACAGGTGGGGACTGAAGAAACCGGCGGACTCACGAAGCGCGGTGTAGGCCGCGTGATCCACCCGCGCGCGCTCGAGCGCCGCGTGGGATCGGACCGCCATCATCAACTGCGGCGTCCCGGTGCTCACCGTCTGGATCGGCACGCCGTCGACGAAGTCCGCCGGGACCAGTCCGAACGCCGGCGCCACGTCGGCGGCTTCGTGCGTGTCCAGGAACTCCGGCGCGAGCTGGCTCATGGTGACCATGACACCACCGCCGGGTCGAGGGTCGAGATCGACCGGGATCAGACCGGCCCGCAGCTCGAGGGTGACCGTGCGGCCCGCCGCGGAGTCGAGCCGGCCCTCCTCCACGAGCGCGTGGAGGGTCGCGATCGTCGGGTGCCCGGCGAGCGGGATCTCCTCGGCCGGGGTGAAGTAGCGCGCGCCGACGTCGGCGTTCTCCGTCCGCACGACGAACGCCGTCTCGGAGAGGTTCATCTCGCGCGCTATGGCCTGCATCGTGGCGTCGTCGAGACCGTCGGCATCCAGCACCACCGCGCAGGCATTCCCCTGCAGCGGCGTCGTTGTGAACGCGTCGACCTGCAGGAAGCGCCGACTCACCTCGGGATCAGCCAGAGCTCGGTCTGTCTGCCGTCGATGTACCAGGTCGATTGCCCGTCGAAGAACGCGTCTTCCTCCAGCATGATGCGAACGACCTGGCCGCCCCACTCCGGAATCGCGACCGCCGCGTTCAGCTCGATCGAGTGGGCGGTGTTCGGAAACAGCGGATAGTCCCCGCGACCCGGCACGCCGCCCTGCTGATCCCAGAGACCGATCGTCGGCCCGGCCGCGTGTCCGTGAAATCCGATCGGATGCGTGTAGATCGTGGCGTCGATCCCCTCGGCCTCGGCCCGAGCCAGCGCCGCCGAGAGGATTTCGTTCCCGGGGCGACCCGCGACGAAGTTGTCGGTCAGGGCGTCCTGGAGACGGTTGCCGACCGCGAGAGCATCGCGCAGTCCCTTCGGGGCGGATTTTTCCCCGGGACGGAGCACGTAGGCGTGCTGCTGCGTGTCCGTGTTGAGCCGCAGGTAGGTGATCCCGAAGTCCACGTGCAGCAAGTCACCGGGGCGGATCACGTTCTCCTCCGGACGAGCCGAGAAATCTCCCTCGCCGCGAGCCTCATCCGCGGAGCGCCATCGGTCGACCGACACGCTCGGCTGGAACCACGTCTCCAGACCGAGTCCGCGGATTCGCTCACGGTACCACCACACGACGTCTTCCGTGGTGGTGACACCCGGCTGAACGACCCGTGCGCTAAACCCCTCCGCGATGATGCGGTGCGCGATCCGCACGATCTGAGGGTAGACCTCCATCTCTTCCGGCGTCCGGGTCTCCAGCCACCCGATCGCCAGTCGCTCGGCCGGCTGTACGCGCTCGCGATACATCGGCGGGAGGGCGGCCATGAGCTGATCGTATTCGGTTCCCGTCAATCCGTCGGCGAGGGCGAAGGTCTCGGACCGGTTCACCGAGATCCGCGACGGATCGCGTTCGGCGATCAGCTCCGCGACGCGAGCCCACTGGTCGGGCTGTTCCTCCGGGTCCCATGCGCGTGGGAACGGGCCGATGTCGTAGCGGGCGACCGCGAGCCGTTCGAGAGGACGGCCCTCGCCCCGGTCGTACAGGACGAGGACGGTCCGGCGTCGCGCCGCCATCCAGGTGGCCGGCAACATCGTCTCGATGACCGGGTCCTCGTTGTACTCGCGCGCGGCGATAATCCAGAGGTCGACGCCCTCGCGCCGCATGACGAGCGGGGCCACGGTCTCCATGCGGGTCTCGAGCCACCCGTCCACGATCGCGGCCTGCTCGCGAAGAGGCAGCACCACGGGCATGTACGCCGCGGGCCGTTGGGCTCCCGCGAATCCGCCGGTGTCCTGAGCCGCACCCGTCGCCGCGAACATCGCCGACAGCGTCAGCGTCACCAGAATCAGCGGGACCACGCGCTCCCTTATCTCGCGCATCTCGACTCCTTATTGGTTGTCATCGGGTGGCGTGAGCGAGGCCAGATAGGCATGCAACGCCCGCACCTCGATGTCCTCGAGCTCGACCAGAAACTCGTACGGCATCTCCGCGGCCAGCTGCCGCCCCGGCGCTTCGCCGGTCGTCACGGCGGCCGCGAACTGCTCCACGGACCACTGACCCGACGCGTAGAGGTCCGGCGCCTTCGGACCGCCACCTGGCGTCGGGCCGCCACGGAGGTCGTCGGCATGACACTCCACGCACATGAGGCCCGACAGGTAGGCCCCGTACTCCGGGGTCGCTTCGACCAGCGGGACCGGCGCCCCGGGCGCGTCGGGCTGATCCTTCGCGGGGTGCAAGACACCGAGACCGGCGATCGGGAGACCGAGAAGCCGAATCTTCGTCTCCGGGAGCTCGCGGTCCACGGGCGGCGCGGCCTGGAGCGAGGCGATCAGCAACGCTACGTGTTCGTCGCTCATCCGGTGGTAGTTCTCCGACGGCATCATCGGGAGCATGCCCGTCCCGTCCGGCCGGATTCTATAACGAATCGCCCGGTCCCAGTCCTCGACGGAGCGGTACCCGCTCCCGACCCCGCCGGCGCCTGACGTGAGATTCGGAGCCACGACGAGAAACGGCGGCGCGTCGATCATGACTTCGCCGCCCAGGTCGTCTCCGTGGCACGCGCCGCACCCGTTCACGACCGACCACCGCCGGGCCTCCTCCAGATCGATGGAGTCGGGCAGGGTCGAGAGGAGGCGAAACGACGACTCGTACGTCGAGGCCGCGACGGAGCTCCCGCGAAAGCCCGCCACGACCAGTACGATCGTGGCGAACAGCCCCAACAGTCCCAGCACCTTCACGACCTTGCGCAACGACATCTCCTCGTGATTGAAGCCATCCGGTCCCACGGCACGGGATTCGGCGGGGTGGATGGTGCGGAATCACGGGGAGTCAGACAACTGAGGGTCGGCCGTGGCGTCAGGCCTCGGCGATCGTCGCCTCGATGCCCCGGCCGAGAACCGCCAGTCGGGAGAAGTCGCGGACATAGGCGAAGCCGGCCAGCAGAAACAACACGCCGAGTCCGGCCTCGAGGATCGACTCGGCCCTGAATGCGCCAAGCGCACCTCCGACCGCACCGAGATAGATGCCGTAGAGAAGCGGCAGGAGTCCGAGCAACGAGGCGATGCCCGTCCACCAGGGCCTGGCCTTCCCCTGCGCCATGAACACCGTCGGAAGCGCGTAGACGAACATCGTGAGGGCGGCGACCAGCGCGCCGTAGAGGAGGATGCCCGTGCCGCGCTGTCCGAAGGTCCCGATCTGGATCCGCACCAGGGTGAGCACCATCACGCCGACGAGCGGGATCATCGCCCGGGTCAAAAGGCGGTAGACGAGAGCCTGCGCCTGCGCCAGCCGCGGATCCGGATCACCTTCCGACGACGTTTCTGAGGTCGGCGCCATCACTCCAAGTCCTTTCGGTTCAACGACCTGCCGCACATTACGTCGGTCGGGTCGTTCGCGCACCGGTTCGCCGAACCGGTCGACCCTTTCTCCGGTCCCGTCGAACGCCTAGCCTCGGTGGTGACCTCGGGGGAAACGGCGTCGGCCGGGTGTTCGTAGATGTCTTCGAGGACGAGCCTTGAACACCGGACGGGAGGCAACGATGAAGGACCTCGACAACCTTCCTGATTTCTATACCCAGCGGGACGTGGACAAGGCGCGCCGCAACCACCGGCTGATGGGGCGCGTGGAGGGAGCGGTGGCCATCGTCGCGTTCGGCGCGATCTGGAACATGGTCGGCTGGATACCCTCGCTCCTGGTTCTCGCGGTCGTCGGGTACGTGTTGTGGCGCCTTCTTTCGAAATCGAAGAGCTCGGACGAATGACCGTCGGACCTCGAGGAGATCGCAGAACCGTGAATCAGACAGCCGTCCTTGCCCTGATGGGCGTAGCCGGGGTGTTCGCCGGCACCACCCCGACCGCCGGTCAGTCGATGATCGAAGAAACCCGGATCGAAGTGGGCGACATGGTGTTCGACGCCCTCGTGGCGGGGCCCGAAGACGGTCCGGTCGTCTTCCTGCTCCACGGATTCCCGCAGGGCGCATTCGAGTGGCGGCACCAGATGCCGGTCCTCGCCGACATGGGGTTTCGCGCGATCGCACCGAATCAACGTGGGTACTCGGCGGGTGCCCGTCCCACCGAGGTGTCGGCCTACGTCATCCCCAACCTCGTCGGGGACCTCATCGGGATGGCCGATGCCGTCGGGGCGGAGCAGTTCCATGTGATCGGTCACGACTGGGGCGCCGTCGTCACCTGGTTCGCCGGGTTGCAGCACCCCGATCGAGTGCAGTCGCTCGTCCCGATGTCGGTCCCGCACCCCTTCGCGTTCTCGCAGGCCCTGGCCGACCCGAACGGACAGCAGGCCGGGATGTCGAGCTACTTCGAGACGTTCAGGGCCGAGGGATCCGAACAGATGTTCCTCGCCAACGATGCGGCCGTCCTCCGCAACATCTACGGAGGGCTGTCGGCGGAGGAGAGCCAGGAGTACGTGGATCTGCTCGGGACGCCCGAAGCGATCGGTGCGGCGCTCAACTGGTACCGCGCGATGGATCTGAACGTGGACCAGGCGGCGGTCACGCCGATTCGCATGCCGACGATGTACATCTGGAGCACCGGCGACACCGCGCTCGGCAGCGAGGCGGCCGAGATGACGGCGCAGTTCGTCGAGGGACCCTACCGGTTCGAGGTGCTCGAGGGCGTGAGCCACTGGGTTCCGGAGGAGGCGGCCGAGGCGGTGAACGACCTGCTACGGGAGCACTTCGGTCCGTTCAGGCCCTGAGCCGCGCCCGCTCTCCGTAGGGGCTGCCCGCCGCTAGCGGCCCTCTGCTGCCGCGCTCCCGAGCACGGGAAGCAGCACGTGCGAGGGCCGCGCCGCGTCGTGGTAGACCGTGTTGTCCGCCGGGATCATCGACGTGTGCCTCCCCAGCGGCTCGCCCGTGTTCGGGTTGAGATCGAAGCGCGGGTAGTTCGAGCTCGAGATGTCGACCCGGATCCGGTGCCCCGCCCTGAAGAGGTTCGCTGTCGGGAACGTCTCGATCGTCACCTCGTAGACCTCGCCCGGTCGCATCAACTCCTGCGTCTCGCGGGAGGACCGGTAGCGCGCGCGGGCGATGCCGTCGGTGATGTTGAGATCGAACCCCTCGGGCCAGTCGTCGCTCGGAGGGTAGACGTCGACGAGCTTCGCCGTGAAGTCGGTATCCACGGCGGTCGATGAGATCCACAGCCGGACGACGATCGGGCCGACGACGATGACGTCTTCTTCGAGCGGCGGCGTCTCGAAGACTAATACGTCCGGGCGGTCTCGAAGCCGGGGATAGGGCGGGGTCGACGCGTAGAACCCGTTGTCCGACCCGCCTCGCAGCGATCGGAACGGCCGCTCCCGCTGATCGTATCCGCCCGACTTCAGGGCGCCGGAGAACGACCCGCCGATCGTGGGCACGGGGTGCGACGGATCGTAGGTGAAGAGCGAGCTGCCGGCGACGCCGTCCGGGCGATCTTCGCCGAGCGCGCCTTCGGGACCGAAGTAGAACGGCACGAGCGCGGTTTCCGGGAGGGGCCAGCTGTCCGCTTCTCGCCACTCCCCACCATGGTGAATCCGCCCGTCTTCGGTGCGGGTGCCGTCTCCGCCTCCCATGACGAAGAGCCGGACCGGGGACTCCGGCACGGCGGCGGCCGCATCGTCCTTCAACCATCGGTCGAACCAGCGAAGGTGGAACTCGCGGCGGAAATCGACGATCGCCGCGGCCGCGCCGAACTCCACGTCGCCCGCGAACGTCCGGGTGTTCCCGCCGTGGGTCCACGGCCCCATGACGAGTCGCACGGGCCCCGACTTCGACGCCGAGAGACCGGCGAAGCTCTCGATCGTGCCGCGCGCGTAGGTGTCGTACCACCCGCCGACATGCAGCATCGGGATGTCCGCGGTCTGGTCGTAGTACTCGACCCAGTTTCGACCGATGCCACGCCAGTAGTCGTCGTAGTCGCCCTCGTTCTGCATCGTGAGGTAGTAGTCCTCGAAGTTCGGGGCGACGGACAGCGGATTCTCGCCGGGACGGAACGGCGTCTGGTCGAACCACTCCGACACCGGCTCGGAAGCCAGCCGCTCGCGGACCGCCGGATCATCGGAAGCCGCCGCGAGCTGCAAGTGCGCCCACCCGAGCTGTTGCCCGAGCTCGAACGCCCCGCCGAACCGCACCTTGTGCGTCCAGGCGTCCGAGATTCCACCCATGGTCGGGACGATCGTGGCGAGGGCCGGCGGCGCCATCTTTGCCGCGTCCGCCTGCGTGTGGGCGCCGTAGGAGGTCCCCCACATCCCGACCTTGGGCTCGACGAAATCCAGACCGGCGATCCACTCGATCGTGTCGTACCCGTCGGGCGCGTCGTATTCGAAGTACTTCTGGAACACGCCCTCCGAGCCGTACAGCCCGCGGGTGTCCTGTAGCACGACGACGTACCCGTGCGAGGCGAGCCACCGCGCCTGTGCGACGAGCCCCGACGCGGTCTTGTCGTACGGGGTACGCTGGAGGAGTGCCGGAAGCGCGTCCTCGACCGGCACTCCGTCTCTCGCCGGGCGGTACACATCGGTCGCCAGCCGGACACCGTCTCGCATGGGCACCATGGAATCGACCATCGCGGCGACGACATCGTAGGGCCCGCCGGCGAGCTGATCGGCCCCGGGCGGTGCGGGGGTGCCGGCCCCCGCCTGATTCGTGTCGTCCACCACCACGCCGCAGGCCTGGACGGCCAGGAGCAGGACCAGCGGAATCGCTCTGTACCGTCCCGAATGCCGCGTCCGCGCGGAACCGGCTTCCCGCGTCATCCTGCGACCGCCGTCTGATGCGGCACGAGTCCGTTTACCAGCTCGCTGATCGACCCCAGCGTCTCGAGCCGGTCGAGCCGGTCCAGCGCCGTGTCGATCGCCGGGTCGTCGAGAACGAGGGCCGCACACTCGCGGAACTTCCCGTGCAGCTCGTCCCGCGTCAGCGGCCGCTCGGGGCCGCCGCGGTATGTATCCGCCGTCGTCGTGAGCTCCCGCCCGTCCGTCAGCCGGACGTCGATCGCGCTCCGCATGCGGTCGTACCCCATGGCATCGATCTCCTCGTCGAACCGCACCTCGACCCGGTCCATCATGCCGGCGACCTCCGGAGACAGGACGAACTCGTCCGTGAACTCGTGGATGCCGGCCCGCCGCCGGAGCGCGATCGAGGAGAGGATGAACGGGATGCAGAACTTGGCCTCGAGCTCGTTTCTCGGCCGCGGGTATCGCAGAGGCTTGAGGATGTTGTTCCCCGCCCGGAAGGTGATGGCGTCGATGTCGCCGGGGGCCACATCGTTGTCGGTCACGAGGGCCAGCATGGCGTCCATGCTGGGGTGTCCGAGGCTCCCCGACGGATACGGCTTCACCGAGACGCCGGGGTCGACGATCGAGTGCGGCTGGCCGAGTGTCCCGACCAGTCGGTCCTCCTCGAACCCGCCGCCGAACACGCGGAAGAAGCCCCAGGTCCCCTCGAGCGGCTCGTGCCCCGAGGTGAAGCCGCGTTTGGCGAGCTCCGCCGCCGTGATCCCGTTCTCGGCGGCCCGGCCGGCGTGGAGAGGCTTTGTCATCGTCCCGAACCCGAGGCGAATCCCGGAGGCCATGCTGCCCGCGATGCCGAGCGCCATCTCGAGCTGGCCCGCATCGAGGCCCAGCAGCTTCGACGCGGTGACGACCGCGCCGTACGTGCCGAGCGTCGCCGTGGAGTGGAACCCCTCACCGTAATGCCGCGGGTCGATGGCCTCGGCCATCTTGCATTCCACCTCGAAGCCGACGAGGAACGCCTCAAGGAATCCTGCCCCCGACACGTCGTAGCGCTCGGCCACGGCGAGCCCGGCGGTGAGCGGGGTGACCGTCGGGTGGGTCAACAGCCCGAAGATCCGGTCGGGCGAGCTGGTCAGCTGCGTATCGTCGAAGTCCATCGCGTGTCCGGCCGTCCCGTTGGCCCGTGCGGCCAGGGGCGCGGTGGCACGGGTGCTCGTGCCCAGAATCGTCGCCGAGGCATCCGGGGCATGACTCCCGATCTCGTCCCGGACGATCTGCGAGCACCGATCGGTGGAGCCGGCGAGCGTCACCCCGATCCCATCGGTCACGCAGCGGCGCCCTTCGGCGAGGACCTCCGGGCTCAGGTCGTCCAGCGATGTTCCGAGGACGAAGTCTACGACGGATCTGGTAGCGGTCACGGCGACGTCTTCCTTGCACGGGTCAGGCGAGCGCGAAGCGTCGGCGCCGCGAAGCTCGCGACGGCCAACACCAACAACAACATACAGATAGGGCTTTCAACGAATGTCATGTGTGAGCCCGACGAGAGCGTCAGCGCACGTCGATAGTTGGTCTCGATCATGGGCCCCAGGATCAGGCCCAGTACCGCGGGCACCAGGGGGAACCCGCGGCGCAGCATAGCGAAGCCCAGGGCCCCGAAGAAGAGGGCGGCCCACGCGTCGAACGCGTTGCCACGAAGCGCGAACGTCCCCACGAGCGAGATGCCCACGACCATCGGCATGAGCACCGCCGGGGGCAGCCGCACGACCCGCGTCCAGACGGGGATGCCGAGGAGCCCCACGCCCGCCATGAACAGGACGGCGATGAAGAACCCGGCGTACAGCGCGTAGACCAGGGGCGCCTGTTCGGCGAGGAGCAACGGCCCCGGGCGCACGCCCTGAACCGTCAGCCCACCCAGCAGCACGGCCGCGCTCGCCGACCCGGGGATGCCGAGGGCGAGCAACGGGATCATGGCCGCCCCGACGCACGCGTTGTTCGCGGCCTCCGGCGCCGCGATGCCCTCCGGGGCCCCGGAGCCGAACCGCTCCGGCGTCTTGGAGGCCCGCTTCTCCTCGTTCCAGGCGACGATCGACGCAATGGTCGCCCCCGCACCCGGGATGGCGCCGATCGCACCACCGATCGCGGACCCTCGCAGGATCGCGGGCCACAGGGCTAGGAGCTCGCCTGGCCGGGGCAGTCGCCCCTCGATGGCCCCGGTACGATCCTCCTTCGGATCGCGCGCGAGCGCGGCGAACGCTTCGGCGATCGCGAAGAAGCCGATCAGCATCGGCACGAGCCCGATGCCGTCCATGAGCGTCGTCGTGCCGAACGTCAGTCGGGGCGAGCCGCTCAAGACGTCCAGCCCGACCGTGAAGAAGAGCAGACCGAGTAGCGCGCTGACCATGCCCTTCAGAGGGTCTCGTCCAACGAGGTTGGCGACGATGGACAGGCCGAGCACGCCCAGGCCGAACGACTCCGCCGGCCCGAAGGACAACGCCGCGCGAGCGAGGGGCCCGAGGGCCACCATCAGGAGGACGGCCCCGAGAAGCCCTCCCGTCACAGACGCGAAGAGCGAGATCCCCAGCGCCCGTCCCGCCTCCCCTCCCCGACTCATGGGGTACCCGTCGAACGTCGTCGCCAGCGCGGGCGAGCTCCCCGGCACGCCGATGGCGATCGCCGTGATCGACCCGCCGTACTGAGCCGCCATGTAGAGCGAGACCATCATCAGCAGCGCCGGCTGAGGATCGAGGGCGAAGGTCAGCGGCAGGACGAGGGCCAGCCCGACGGTCGAGCTCAAGCCGGGCATCGCGCCGGCAAAGACGCCCACGATCGTGCCCACGAGGATGAACCCCAGGTTGGCGGGCTGCAGAGCCGTCGCGAATCCTCCGAGAAGAAGGCTCATCGAGCCTCTACAGCAGCCCCGGCAGGGACACGCCGAACAGCTGAACGAAGACCACGAACACGAACGCGGTGAACAGGAGCGGCGCACCCAGCAGTCGGATGGGGCGTCGCTCGCCCATCAGGACCATGAGAACCGCGACGAGGACCGGGAGCACGATCAACGTGTGCGTGCGCGGCGCGATCGCGATGAACCCGGCGATGGCGGCCACCGCGATCGTCACCCGGGGGCCGGCGCCCGGAGCCGACGGGGGGTGCGACGGCGCCTCGCCCGGTTCCGGCTCGGGCTGCGACGGCGTCCCGTCCGGCTCGCGGCTACCTCCTCCCGGCCGGGCACGCCACGCCAGCATCCCCGCCGCGGCGAGGAGACCTGATGCGAGCAGACGCGGCAGAAAGGCGGGTCCCGGAGCACCCGGCACGAGCGACGCCGGATAGGAGAGAGAGTCGACGATGACCACGGCCCCCACGGCCGCGAGGATGCCGGCCTCGGTCAGGAGTCGCCGATCCATTCGCGTCAGCGCGAGGAGTCCAGCAGGCCGAGGCGCTCGAGCTCGGAGCGGCTCTCGGCGACCTCGGATGCCAGCCAGTCGGCGAACACCGGAGCGCCCTCCATGACGGCGTATTCCATGGCGGCCTCCGACATGTACTCGTCGAACGCGGGGTCGCCGATGAGGGCCTCGAGCCGCCCCCGGATGTCTGAGACGTGTTCCGCCGAGAGGCCCGGCGGTCCGACCACGCCGCGCCAGTGCACCGGCGCTACATCGTAGCCCTGCTCGGCGTACGTCCGCGTCTCGGGCAGCGCGTCGAGCGGCAACGCGACGCCGAGGACGCGCATGGACCCGGCCCGTATGTGCTCTCGGATCGTGTTGTAGTTGCTGTGCACGGCGTCGGTGTGGCCGCCCAGGGCCGCGACCGCGGCGTCGCTCGAGCCCGGGTAGGCGATCCACCGGATGTCGGGATCGCCGGCGAGAGCCGTCAGCCTCGAGAACCCGAGGAAGTGGGCCGATGCGGCGCCGAACCCCGCGATGGACAACTCCCCCGGCCGGGATCGCGCCTCCGCGAAGAACTCGTCGAGCGACCGGAACGGGCTCTCGTCGACGACGGCGATCAGGAACGGATCCATCTGGACCCGGAGCAACGGAGTCACGTCGCCGGGACCGAACGGGATCCGGCCCGTCGCCATGTTCACGGCGCCCGAGGCCGTGAACACCGCGAGCACGTGCGGGTCGCCGGCTCGTCCGGACAGGTACTGCATGGTCGCGGCCCCCGCCCCGCCCTGCCGATTCACGACGTTGATCCGCTGGTCGCCGAAGTAGGGCGAGCCGACGCGCGCCAGCGAGCGCGAGAGCACGTCGGTCGGACCGCCCGGGGACGCCCACGAGACGATCTCGATCGGGCGAGAGGGATACGACGCCCCGTCCGCGCCGGGGTCGGGCGCCTCACAGGCGATCAGCAGGAAGGCGGCGGCGATCGCGCCCCACCGGCTCACGTCCGCCCGCACCCGGCTCACGGCCGCGCCGCCGGCATTCGACGCGACAGCACGTCCCAGATCTCCGGGTCCTCGGCGCCCATCACCCAGGCCGAGATCCCGCGCAGCCCTTCGTACTCCTCGAACAGATTCAGCTTTTCCTCCAGCGACCGGGCGTCCTCGAGAAACAGCCACTCATAGATCCCTTCGTTCGACCAGAACCCGTAGTGGACCCCGAGGTCGGGGAGCCAGGTCATCTCTGGCTGGTGCTCGGCGATCTCCTCGGTGGCCCGCGCGTGCGGGATTTCGAACCCGCCCACCCGCGCCCCTCGGGCCTCGTTGTGCACTGGATGCCACAGACCGGAATAGGTCGGCACGCCCAGCGAGATGCTGGAGGGCGGCACCCCGAGCGACAGCGCGTGCTCGAGCATCCGGCGCACCCAGGGCAGACCCGCGATCGGGCCCGGCGCCGTCGGCCCCCCGTGTTGGGCGTACGTCATGAGAGAGACGAAGTCCCCCGCCTCGGCCAGCGCCGCGATGTCGAACCCGTTCCGCCAGTTCGCCTGCATGTACTGCTGAAACGAGGTCGTGCCGTCGCTCCCGTCCGTGGGCACCACCGCCACCGAGAGAGATAGCCCCGCCTCGCGGAAGGCGGCCGCCGTCTCGCGGTAGTAGGCCGTGAACGCGTCCCGGTCATCGACGTGGAAGTTCTCGTAGTCGAACTGCCACCCGGCGAACCCGTGCTCGGCCGCGAGCGCGACGAACGACTCGATCGTCCTGCGGCGGGCCTCCGGGTTGTGGAGCAGCGAATGCATGAGATCCTGGTCGAACCCCGGGTTCACGATCAGCGGGATCACCTGGACCCCGTTCGCCCGCGCCACCTCCATCACTTCGGGGTACACGCCACCCGTGACATAGCCGAGCGAATCGGTTCGGTAGGCCTGTGGCGAGACGATCGAGATCTGCGCCGCGCGCTCACGAAACGTCTCGAGCGCCCGCTCTCCGCTCCCGCCCATGTAGAACAGCACCTCGCGCTCGACCGCCTCGCTCGCGTCGATGCCGGTGCAGCCCACACCCGCCCCGGATGCCAGGAGGCAGGCGGCGAGCCCCAACAGGGTCGGCCGTGTGCCACGGTGCTTGGAAGCCGTCATGCGGGGAAAATGCTCTCACGACGCTTGTGCAGCCAAGGGGTGTGGACTGGACCGAATCGCCGCGGGTCCGCAATCTGTCCCGCATGAAAACGCACCGGGAGATCTTCCCCGGGATCCACTGGATCCAGGAATGCGGTCCGAACCGCCAGGGCATCGCCGACGCCGTCGTCGCCACGGGAGCGGAGTGGTGCCCCGCGGGCGTCGCGCTGCACGTGCCACAGAACGCGTACCTCCTGACCGGCGAGCGGACGCTCCTGTTCGATACGCTCTCCCCGGCCGCCGGTGAGATCGTGCTGGCCGGGCTCGAGAGCGTCCTGGGCGACCGACCGCTCGACTTCGTCGCCATCTCTCACACCGACGTGCCGCACGCGGCCAACGTGAGCCGCATCCTGCGCCGGTACCCGGCCTGTCAGCTCGTCGCGCCGGCGGCCGGGGAGACGCATCCGCTGTATCACCTCGCGGACGCCACGCTCGTCGGCCCCGGGGACGAGATCGACCTGGGCGGACTTCGCGTGACGTTCCCGGAGGCGACGTTCCTCGACGCGGCCCTGCACACGTGGATGACCGAGGAGACGACGCGATCGCTGTTCACGGTGGACTGGCTCGGGTTCCCGCACATGGAGGGCGAATGCCTCCAGTGCGTCGACGAGCTGCCTGGTGAGATCGACGTCAGTCGCCTCGAGGCCTTCCACAGCCGGGTCATGTTCTGGTTCCAGTACGTGGACGTGGACACCGTCCGCCGGGCGACGGACGCCCTGGCCCGACGGTACGCGGGCTATTCCCTGCTCCCCTCGCACGGTCTGCCGATCCGCGAGGACCCGGAACGCTACTACGAGCTGATGAACGAGGTGGTCGCCAACGTGGCCGCCTCCGGCCGGACGGGGGTCCTGTGAGCGCGAGCCTCGAGCTGGGACGCGGCGTCGAGTGGATCCACGAGTGCTACTCGGAGCCGACCGGGCATCTCCACGTCTCCGTGTATCTCGTGCGCGCGCCGGGCGGCGACATCCTCGTCGACTCGGGGTCGTTCTATCACCGCGACAGCCTCCACTCACGGATCGAATCCGCCACGGACGGTCGCGGGCCACGCGCGTTGATCCTCTCGCATTCCGACTACCCGCACAGCGGCAACATCCCGACGTTCCGCGAGGAGTGGGGAGACTTCGAGATCGTGGCCTCCGTCGCGTCGCCCGAGATCCAGGGACTCCCTTACGCTCGCCGCGCCCGGATCGGCGAGTCGCTCGACGTGCTCGGCCGACGGTTCACGTTCCTCGATCCGCCGCTCGCCGACCGCTCGCACACGACGTGGATCTACGACGAGGAGGGGAAGACGCTGTTCGTCGCCGACGGGTTCGGGACGATCCACCCGCCGGGCCACTGCGACTCCTGGTGGGGCGACCTCCCCCTCGAGGGCCGGACCGAGGGCGTGCTCGAGTTCCACGATCAGACGCTCCGCTGGCTGATCTACGTGGACCCCGATCGGCTCATGACCGCGCTCCGGGACATCTTCGCCCGCCACCCGGCAGAGGTCGTCGCGCCGATCCACGGACCGCCGATCGCGAGGGCGGACCTCGAGGCGTACCTGGACGATCTCGAGAGCGGAGTGCGCACCATCGTTTCGACACACGCAGCCATGACCACGGAGGAAGAGTAGATGGAAGTCCTGTGTCTCGGAGGGACCGGTGCCGTCGGGAGCCTCGTCGTCCGAGGGCTGCTGGATCGCGGAGCGTCGGTCCGGTGCATGACGCGGTCCGAGGTCGGGGGCCGGGAAGCCGGCGGCGTCCGCTACATCAGAGGCGATCTCGAGGACCCGTCATCCCTCGGGCCTGCATTCGAAGGCGTCGATCGACTGCATCTGCTCACGCCGCTGCACCCCGACGAGACCGGGCTCGGACGCGCGGCCGTCGATGCCGCGGTGGCCGCGGGCGTGGGGCGGATCGTCTTCCACTCGATCCACAACGTCGAGGCGGCGCCGCATGTGCCCCACTTCGCGAGCAAGATCGCGATCTTCGATGAGATCCTGTCGTCCGGCATCCCGTGGGTCACGATCGAGCCGAACCACTACTTCCAGAACGACCTCATGCTCCGCGAGCCCATCATGGAGATGCAGCTCTACCCCGCCCCGATCGGGGAGGTAGGGCTCACGCGCGTCGACGTACGGGACATCGCGGACGCCACGGTCAACGCGCTACTCGACGACGGGCACGAGGGGAACCGCTACCCGATTGTCGGACCCGAGACGCTCACGGGCGAGGACGTGGCCGGCACGTGGGGGGACGCGCTCGACGGGACGATCGTCTACGTGGGCGATGACCTCGACATGTGGGAGGACAGCGTCCGGGACATGCTCCCCGGGTGGATGATCGACGACCTCCGAGCCATGTCGCAGCACTTCCTCGACCACGGGCTGGTGGCGAGCGAGGAGGACTACGCGACGATGAGCCACGTCCTCGGACACGCGCCGCGGCTGTTCCGGGACTTCGTCGACGAGACGATCGCCGCCTGGCGCTAGCGCCCCGTCGCCGGCGACCCGTATGGTTCGGCGCGGGCGACGTCCCGTGCCCTGCCTCACCCATGGAGCAGAAGATGAAGCCTCGCGTCCTCCTCGTCGCGGCCCTGGCCGTGGCTTTCCCCCTTCCCCTGTCGGCCCAGCGCTCGGATCTCGGCGTCGTCACGTTCGAGAACTCGGGTTCGGCGGCGGCACAGGCGCACTTCGTCGACGGCGTGCTCCTCATGCACTCCTTCGAGTACGAGGACGCGGCTGGTGCGTTCAGGAAGGCCCAGGAGGCCGACCCGGACTTCGCGCTCGCGTACTGGGGCGAGGCGATGACGTACAACCACCCGATCTGGATGCAGCAAGATCGCGACGCGGCCCTGGCCGCGATGTCGCGTCTCGGGGCGACCCCGGCCGAGCGACGGGCGAAGGCCGGGACCGAGCGCGAGAAGCGGTACATGGACGCGCTCGAGCTGTTGTATGGGGAGGGGTCGAAGCAGGACCGGGACGACCTCTA
>JAOTZH010000242.1 GCA_029861425.1 Gemmatimonadota bacterium | reverse complement strand
GGGGGCAACGCCGAGGCGGTGCTCGTCGCTACGCCATTCACCACGACGAAGGAGTTCGGTCATGCGCTACGGAACCGCGCTGGTCGGTGCGCTCGTCGCCGTTTCGGCGGCTTGTGGGGGCACCCCGCAACCAGGAGACCCCGGGTACGAGTACAACGTCAACGGACAGTACAACGTCGAGTTCGACGGTGACGACGGACAGTCCTACGCCGGGACAATGACTCTCACGACGTCGCCCGGAGGGACCGTGACCGGATCGATGGCCCTGGTCAGCCCGATGGGGATCGACGGCACCGCCGAGGGAATGGTCGTGGGCGCGCAACTCGATCTGACCGTCGAGTTCTTCATCCCGGATGCGCAGTGCGGTGGCATAGCGACCTCGACCGCTACGATCGAGCAGGGTGGAGACTCGGCGTCCGGCTCGGCCGACATCACACCCGACGACGAGTGTGGAGGCCCGACTTCGGCCGTCTTCACGATGTCCCGCTGAGACCCGCGGGCGGCCGGGCTAGAGGAGGCCTCTGGCCCGCCCGCCGTCCACGGTAATCGAACGCCCCGTGATGTAGCTCGCTCGTTCGGATGCGAGAAAGGCGACCAGCGCCGCAAACTCGCGAGGCTCGCCGAGTCGTCCCATCGGGATGGATGCCTCCCAGCCCGCTCGTACTTCGTCCGTCGTGATGCCTTCCTTTTCGGAGAGCGCCGCGGCGAGCTCGAGCAACCGGTCGGTGACCGTGTAGCCGGGCAACGCGTTGTTGACCGTGATCCCGAAGGGGGCCACCTCGTTCGCGAGCGTACGGGCCCAGCCCGTCACGGCGGCTCGCACGCTGTTCGACAGGATGAGCCCGTCGACCGGTTCCTTCACGGCGATCGACGTGATGTTCACGATGCGGCCCCACCCCCGGTCCTTCATGCCCGGGAGCACCGCACGTGACAGCTCGAGGGCGCTCTCGAGGTTGAGTCGAACCGCGGCGCGCCAGGCTTCCCTAGAGTGCGACTCGAAGGGGCCGGCCGGCGGTCCTCCAGCGTTGTTCACTAGCACGTCGACTCGGCCGAACCGGTCGAGGGCCGCGGCGGCGACGCCGGCCACGGACGTCTGGTCGGACAGGTCGGCGATAACCGAAACCACGTCGCCATCCCCGGCCGTATCGGCCGCCTGTGCGGCCTCTGCCAGCGCCTCCTCGCCGCGGGCACACAGGACGAGGTGAGTGCCCTCGGCCGCGAGTTCCTCGGCCACGGCGCGTCCCAGGCCCTTGCTCGATGCCGCCACGAGTGCAACCCGACCCTTCAGCCCGAAATCCATCAGTCCGGGTCCAGGTCGTGAAAGTACGAGTCCGTTCCGTCCAGCCAGTCCTGGCGGGGCGGGCAGAAGACGTCGAGGTCGACCGTGTCCTCGATGGCCTCGGCCTTGTGCGGGACATTGGACGGGATATGCAGCACCTCGCCAGCGCGCACCACCAGCTCCGTCTCGCCCTCATCCCCGAGCCAGAAGCGGAGTGCCCCTTCAAGGATGTACGTGAACTGCTCGTTATCGTGCGAATGCTTCGGGACGATCGCGCCCTTGTCGAGAAGCACCTCGGCGAGCATCCCTCTCTCGCCAGTGACGAGGCGGCGACGAATGCTGTCCGTCACGACCTCGGGCTCCATGTCATCCCACCGGAAATGGCTGGTTTCCACATCTATCTCCGTGAGTCGGTGTTGAACATCTCCGCGATCGCCTTCCATGAGCCGTCTGCGTCCGGCTGGTAGAGCACCATGTACTTCCCCACCTGCTGGAAGGGCGCCCCATGGCGCGGACGGAGGGTGCGAAAGAACGCTCCGATCTCGTACGCCAACTCGCCGGTCACGGAGATCTGCCTGGGTTCGAGGGTGAGGCCCACGAGTCCATTGTCGGGGGTCGAGCGCCAGAACTCCCGAATCGACTCCCGGCCGTGGATGGTCGCGACGCCCGAAGCGAGCAGCTGCGCATCCTCGGCGTAGAAGGCGTCCACCATTTCGTCGAACGCGCGGCGGCCGATCCGTTCCGTGCGTTCGCGAGAGAGTCGTGCGATCTCCGCTTCCGTCATTTGGTGTCCCGTCCTGGGGTCGGCGGGCGCTCGGCCCGCGAGTGCCCCACGATGAACGCGGCTACGGCGACCCGCCAGAGGATCGAGACCATGAGACGCCGGCGGTCACCCTCCAGTCGGGAGTATCCCCGACGAACCCGCGGTGCACACCGAGATCCAGTCGCCACGGGCCGGCGGCCCATTCTCCCGACGCGTAAGCCGAACCCCGGCTCTCCGTCCCGAGCGGAACGGTGCGACGGGTATTCCCGAGTCCGGAGAGACCGGCGAACAACCTCAGCCTGGGCGACGCGCGCCACCGAACATCGAGCGCGTAGGCGACCAGGTCGTTCTGCTCGAAGTCCTCCAGCGGCGCCTCGAGGATCGCGACGCCCAGCAGACCCGTCCCGCGAAACCGGTCCCCTCCCCACGACCCCAGCAGCCCGAGTGTGACATCCGTCGTGTTCGGGCCGACGCCGTTCTGCTCCGTCGTGTTCGGAAGCTTCACCTCCACGAGCGCGCCGGCGGACATGCCCGACCGCGAGCCGATGGGAGTGAACGCCGTGGCGATCCGGAAGTCGCCGGCGTCCGTCGCGGTGCCGTCGTTCGTGGATGGATCGAGCGGTATCGACGCCGGTGCGCGTTCGTCGATCGAAAGCCGCTGGTGCACCGGGCCATTGACCATGATGACCGCCCGATCGCCCAGGCCGTAGCCGATCGAGATCTCGCCGATCGCGAGCAGATCGCCGGTGAAGCCGGAAAGCGGATGGGTCCCGCCCCACGAGTGCGACAGACCCAGACCGAAGAAGAGATCGCCCGCGAAGACTTCGGATACGGGCTGCAGCGGCGCATCTCGGCGCATCTGTCCGGCAAGCGGCCGGGTCGCCGCGAGGGAGACCGCTCCGGCGAGGCCGATGGATGCCGCGGCGCGAGCAAGTGATGGAGCGAGCCCGGGGCGGGGGCCCCGGGCTCCCCGAACGATCAGCGCGCGGCCACCTTCAGGATGTCCGACGTGTATCCGTCGACCTTCGAAAGGACCTCCACTGTCCCGAGCTGGCTGTCCGCCGCAGACAGATCGCGCGCGAACTGGAAGAGGATCTTTCGGACCGCGTCCGCGTTGCCGCCCGCGCCGCTCCTGCGGCCGCGAGTCGCCGGCTTGCGCGGCACGGCAGCCTTCCGCCGTCGCGAACGGCCTTTGCGCCGCTTCACCTGCAGCGGGTACTTCGCATGGAACTGACGGATGGACAGCTTGCCGATCGCTCGGTCGAGCTTCTTGGCGCCCTCGTAAAGCGTCGCGTTGGAAACCTTCGGGTCCTTCGAAAGCTGACCCTCCACGTACTTCATGACCTTATCCGAAGCCATTACTCCTCCCCAGAAGTGGCTCATAGATTGGTACGATTCGCTGTCGCGCTCTACAGCGGAATCTACCGCATAGTTGGCACCGGTCCGGATAGTCATCCGGGAGCCGATAGACGCAATAGTCGCGGCTCCGCGGCGCCCGCGCCAGATGAGCACCGAACCTTTTTTCCTTTGCCCCCGTATCCGACATTGAAGCGGTCATCCGGAAAGATTCTTCGCCCGCTCCGAGAGTCCGGCGATTGGAACAGTTCTTCTACGACATCGGCGAGTGGATGCGTGCCGCGGGGCCCTGGGCCTACGTGGTCGCGCCACTCGTGATGGCAGCTGTCGCGATTCTCCCGATCCCGGCCGAGGCGCCAGCGATGGTAAACGGGATGCTGTTCGGACCCGTCGGCGGCACCGCCGTTACCTGGTGCGGGGCGATGCTCGGTGCCGTCGCCAGCTTCGAGATCGCTCGCGCGCTCGGTCGCCCCGCGGCCGAGAAGCTCCTGAAACCCTCCGCGCTGTCCCGGGCGGACGATTTCGTGCAACGCGCCGGCTGGGGCGGGTTGCTGCTCGCCCGCTTCATGCCGCTGATCGCTTTCACCGTGCTCAATTGGGGCGCGGGGCTGACGCCGGTTCGTCGGTGGCGCTTCCTCTGGACCACCGCCGTCGGGATCATCCCGGGCGCCATCGTCTTCACCGTATCCGGCTGGGGGCTTACCAACGTGCTGGAGAAGCTCCCGTGGTTCGCCCTCGCGCTGGCGGCCCTGCTGCTCGGCTGGATGTGGTGGCGGCGGCGCACGGGAATCGAATCGGAAGATGAGGATCCGGGACCGAAGTAGTACGTTGAGCCGATGCTATCGCACCGCTTCTTCGCCCGCGGCCTCCTCGCGGCACTGATCCTCGTTCCGACCTCGGTCAACGCACAGGGGTCCCGACTTCCGGGGTCGATCGAGACCGGCCTGCTCCTCAGGCAACTCGACGGCGTGAAGCGCGTGCTCCTCGTCGCGGCCCACCCCGATGACGAGGACACGGCCCTCCTCGCGACCCTGGCGCGGGGGATGGGGGTGGAGACCGCCTACTTCTCGCTCACCCGCGGAGAGGGAGGACAAAACCTGATCGGCGTCGAGCTCTTCGAGGGATTGGGTATCATTCGGAGCGGCGAGCTCCTCGCCGCCCGTTCCGTCGACGGCGCAGACCAATTCTTCAGCCGCGCCTTCGATTTCGGGTATTCCAAGACCGCGGAGGAGACGTTCGGACAGTGGCCTCGGGAGCTTCTGCTGTCGGACCTGGTATGGGCGATCAGGTCCTTCCGACCTCAGGTCATCGTTTCCGTGTTCAGCGGCACGCCCAGCGACGGACATGGTCAGCACCAGGCCGCGGGCATTCTCACGCGG
>JAOTZH010000062.1 GCA_029861425.1 Gemmatimonadota bacterium | reverse complement strand
TTCTGACGAGACGTTTCATGCCGGCTCTCCGGGGCTCGGGGTGCTGGTGTCGGACCTCGGAGAGCTTAACCCGTGCTTCGAACGGGCGTCTACACGCCGGTCACTCGTGCCTCAGCGCCTCCGCGGGGTCGACCGAGGATGCCCGCCGAGCCGGCAGATACGATGCGAACGCCGCGGATGTGGGACCCTACGGCGAAAAAACGGCGATGGGTTTCGTGACCGGTCGGCGGGAGCGTCGCATCCGTCTTGTTTGACGGCGGGGCTCATCACAGCTTCCCGCTCGCCCGCACAGCCGACATCAGGAGTCCCCGTGCCCCCTCACCGCCCCATGAGATCCGCCGTGCTCGACCGCCGGATCCGCTCGCTGCGCGGCCACCCCTTCGGGGCGGCCCTGGTGGTCGCGGGTCTCGTCGCGTGCGCGTCCGCGGGCGGCCGGGAGGTCTACCAGGGGGTCCGGTTCTACGCTTCCGAGGGGGCCCCCGTGTTCGATCGCTGGAGCGGTGGCTTCTCCGACATCCCGGTATTCGTCGTGACCGGGGACGGGGGCATCACGGGCATGCGCGCGCTCGCCGTCCGCGACGCGCTGATGGACAAGGTGTCGGGTCGGCAGGAGCTCTTCGGGATCGTCCGCCATGGAGATGTCCGGGGCGATACGCTCGGTGAGATCCTGTGGGCACCGAACCGCGCCACGGATCGGGAATGCGTGTCGTACACGTTCGTTCCGGGAGACAGCATCCGGCCGATGACGACCGTGTGCGATCGCGAAACCGTGTCTGCGCGCGAGACCTGGAACCCCACCCCGCTCCAGCGCACGGTGCTCGAAGCGGGTGGGAACGCCGTGCTGCTGACGGTGGAGGACTACGCCGGGACGTTCAGGGGGTTGAGGGGCTTCGTCCTTCGATGCGGAGAGGGTCAGCCTCCCGACTGCTCCTGACCTTCCGATGGATCGCCGACCCCGGCGCGAAGGCGGACGCGCCACTGCGAGATTCGCCCATCCAGGATTCGGACCCGGATCTCGGACACGTCGGCCCACGCGAGCCCTGGCAGGCTGACAGACGCCTGGTCGATGACCGCCTGCACGGCTTCGCCGAGACCGACGCGCGAGCTCCCCTCCAGCTCGACGACCTCCTCCCCTGGAGCGAGGAACGCCGAATCGATCGCGGTTCCGTCGAGCGTCCGCTGCTGGGCTCGCCGCAGCCCTTCTTCGAACATCTGGCTCGCGTGGAACTCCGACAGGTCGAGATCGGCCCGTAGCCGCTTCAGGAAGACCTTCTCTTCGTCATCCACCCGGTGATCCTCGAGGACGGTCTCGAGGGCTGCTCCATACACATCGCGAGACACGCGATTCTGAATATGAGCGACGTCCGGATCCGACAGGTGGAGAACTTCCTTCAGGTGGCTGAGGTCCTCGACCTCGAGATCCGAGAGCATGTAATCGTCGAGGCAATGCTCGAGGAAACGGCGGTAGAGGTTCCGTCTCGCGGTGCGAAGCTGGGCGGCGAGATCGATTCCGTGTCGGTCTCCGACCGCGGCGATGCGGTCGCCGCTCACGTCGCAGATTCGTTCGGCGTCCGCGAGGACCGTTTCGAGCGCGCGGACCGTATCCGCCCGTGCCCGACGCCCCGTCACCTTCGACAGAAGTCCCTCCTCCCCCGACCCCGGCGTTCGTGACTGGAATGGCTCTGCCACGGTGACACTCCTGCGCGATTTGTTCGACAGACTCGACTTCCGGACGCTAACGGGCCGAACGCTTCCGCGTCGAGCCGGCAGGCCGGTATCTTCCCCGCATGAATCGAAACGCGATGCTGTTCACGTCTCTCTCGTTCGGACTCGGCCTGGTCATGTCGGGCTGCTCCGCCTCCCTCAACCTCACGCCTTCGGACCACGAACGGGTCCTGGCGTCACAGACTCTCGAGGCGGATCACCCCGCGGGCCCGGGCGATTACCAGGTCGGCAGGCTCTACTACGGAAGCGGCACGGACAAGAATCGGCCCGAGTTCCGTGACTCGGTGACGATCGAAACGGAGTCCGTGGATGCCTCGAAGCTCGTGAGCCTCGGCGCCTCGGCCGGAGAACGGAACGGATACTGGGGCTTCACGCCCGAGGAGTTCCCGATCAACGGCCGCGTCTGGTATCCGGAGGGAGACGGGCCCTTCCCCGTCGTCCTGATCGTCCACGGGAACCATGACATGAAGGACTTTTCGGACCCCGGGTACGGGTATCTCGGGGAGTTGATGGCGAGCCGCGGGTACATCTTCGTGTCCGTCGACATGAACTTCATCAATGGCGGGATCCGGGAGGAGAACGACGGTCGCGGGTGGCTGCTGCTCAAGCACCTCGAGGCGTGGCGCGGGTTCAACGAGGACGAGGAGAACCCCTTCTTCGGCAAGGCCGATCTCGAACGTGTCGCGTTGATCGGGCATTCGCGCGGAGGCGAAGCGGTCACGCATGCGGCGGCCTTCAATCGGCTGGACCGGTATCCCGACGACTCTTCGCTCGAATTCGACTTCGGTTTCGGGGTCCGGTCGATCATCTCGATTGCGCCGGTGGACGGCCAGTACATGCCCACGGGCCGCCTCGTGCCCGTCGAGAACGTGAACTACCTGGTGTTCCACGGTTCCCACGACGGCGATGTGTCGAGCTTTCACGGACTCCGGATCTATCAGCGCCTCGAGTTCACGGACGATGACACGGAGTATTTCAAGACCGCCGTATACATGTACCGCGCGAACCACGGGCAGTGGAACACGGTCTGGGGGAACAGCGACTTCGGACCGCGTGGCGGTCGCATCCTGGAGCTGGGCGGCCTCATCGACGGCGAAGATCAGCGGGAGATGGGCAAGATCTACATCTCCGCCTTTCTCGACGCGACGCTCAAGAACGAGAAGGACTACTTGCCGCTCTTCCGGGACCACCGGGTGATCGGGGAGTGGCTGCCGAACACGATGTACGTAACTCGATTTCAGACCAGCGCCTTCCAGCCGCTGGCGACGTTCGAGGAGGACATCGACCTCACGACCGCGACGGCCCCGGGTGTGACGATCCACGGGGATTCACTGGGCCTCTGGCGCGAGAACCTGCTCGCCCTCCGCTCCCGAAATCGTCCGACCACCTCGAACTCGCAGGGGACGAACGGCGTCTGGCTCGGGTGGAACAACGCCGTCGCGGGCGAAGACGAGCCGGCGGAGATCCCCGCGAGCTACGCGATCGAGCTCCCGGCGTCGCTGGGCGGCGATTGGCGACTCACGGGCGAGAGTACGCTCGACTTTCTGCTCGCCGCCCTCGATGAGAAACCGGACCCGCGGGAGCGCGAGGACGACGAGGAAAGCGAGGAAGACGCCGGGCAGGACGAGGGGGGCACGGCCGTCGAGGACGAAACCGACGACGAGGCCGACGACGAAGACTCGGGGGACGAAGAGGACGAGGCCGTCGACCTCTCCGTGAAGGCGACGGACGCCGCCGGAAACTCCGCCGTCGTCCGCCTTTCCGACTATGGCCCGATTCGCAAACCCCTCGACATCAGAGTCCGTCGCCGCAATGACGCGGATCAGTTCGGGGAGCAGTGGGAGCTCGTACTCCAGTCGTTCTCGATCCCGCTTGCAGACTTCGACGGCGTCGACCCGGCAACGCTCAGCGAGATCCGGCTCGTGTTCGACCTCACCGAGGCAGGTACGGTCGTCGTCGACGACATCGGCTTTTCCAACCTGGATCCCGCGTTCCTACGGGCCGATCGGCCAACCACCGGCGCCGAGACGGGGTCGCTCTAACCGGACGCCGTCCCGAGGGATCCACCGGGGCGGCGGTCTACCGCCACCGCAGCCCGATGCGGTGCCCGTTGCCCTCGCCGTCGAAGGCCTGAAACGCGTACTCGATCGTGATGTCGTCGCCGGTGAAAGCCGCGCCGTAGGTGAACGGGCTGCGGTCGTCACCCGCCACCCGCTGGAGACCGCCACGAAGGCGGAAGGTGTAGCCGGCTACAGGCCAGTAGGACAGCTCGACACCGCCGGCCGGGATGTACTCGCCATCCCGCCGCCGGATGACCTGCGACGTCAGGAACATGTCGAGCGGACCGACCTCGAAATCGTCGACCGAAACGCCGGCGATGTACTGGCGGGGCAATTCGAGAGTCACGTCCTGCGACCCCTCGGGTCCCGGTGAGAGGGTCACATCTCCGCCGAAATTGCGGCCGGCGAGGCTGATCATGACCGGCCCGACGTCCTTGGCGAGGCCGAGGTCGAAGGCGGCCCCGCTCTCACGCGTCGCGTTCCCGGATTGCTCCGCGAACTTCAGCGTGGCTCCCGTACGAATCCCGAGAATCGTCCGGGCGTAGCCGATCGTTCCGACGAACTCGGACACCCCGATCGACCCCTCCGTCAGCGCCTGGCTTTGCACGTCGCGGATCGTCGGGAACTCCGCGGTGCCGTAGCGCATGTACTGAATGCCGATCGCGAACCCTCCCCCGAACACCGAGCCCGCAGCCGCCGCCGACGCGAGGGTCCCCTCGCTGGCGTACCGCTGCAGACTCGCGTCGACACCGGCGGTCGTCTCGATGAGGCCCGGGGCGTAGAAGATCAGCGAAGGGCTTGCCGAGAAGAGATAGGGAGCGTTCCCGTACGCCATGCTTTCGGTGGATGCAGGAGCCTCGAGCACGAGCATGCCGGCCGATTGCCCCAGCAGCGGTGACGAGGCCAGCACGCCAACCAGCGCCATGGCCACAGCTCGGCCCATCGCTTCACTCCTCGTCGTCACCCCTGAACGTCGCGCTTCTCGTCCCACCCGGACTCCTATCCGCAAATCCTCAATTGTCGGCCACGAGCTTCTGCGTGCCGGTGAAGCTCATCGTCTGAGGCATGTCGAACACCTGGCCCTGCAGCATGATCGAGAATAGACCCGCCATCTCGATCGTCCGTTCGCGGTGCAACAAGGTACCGTCCCCCGCCAGAATCGCCGTGCCGTTGTCCGTACCGTCAGAAGACGACGTGAACTCGAAGCCCATTCCCGGCATGATCCCGGAGGACTCGTTCGTCACGTTCTGCGCAACGCTCACGACGAACGCCGGCTCGCCGTTCACCACTGTATCGCGTTCGACCCTCATGCTCATGGCCCGTTCGCTGTAGTAGGTGGCGTCCGGCTGGCTGGCGCCATCGTGAACCATCATCTCGGTCCATTCGACGCCGACGGCGAGGGGCTCGTCCGGCAGCGGCACGAGAAAATCGTCGAACATGTGTAGCGGCTCCATGCCCCCCGCGCCTTCCGCCTCGACGGACGGGTGCGACAGGGTCACGAGGACGCCGGGACGCTCCATTTCGAGCTCGAAGCTCCCTTCCATGATCGGCGTCACGTCCGGTGACTGATCGCCCTGGCTGCCGCCCACGTACGAATACAGCGTATCGTACTTCGCGATGATCGAGGTGCCCGAGATCTCGAACCTCACCTCCGAGTAGCCCTCCGCCTCGACCTCCATGGCGCCCATCGGCGATTCGATGTACACCCCGCCCTGGTCCGTCGTCACGTACCGCCGTGTCTCCTGGGCGGCGACCTGCGTAACCGAAATCGCCGCGAACGCGGCGACGAGCCAAACGGCGCGTGCGTCTGGCCTGAGTGAGGAGAATGCTATCTTCATGTCGATGCCTCCGTGACCCTCTGGAATCTCCGAAAAAGCGTCCGCAACATGTGCGCAGCGGCGCCTGTTGTCTCACAATACCCGTTCACGATGAACCGATTCGCCACTTCTCCACAACGGAGCCGAAGCCGAGATGCGCCAACTCTCGAACCCGACCGCGAGGGTCGCCTCGCGAGCTGCGGTCCTGGTCGGGCTCTCGCTGTGGATCTCCTGCGGTGGCTCCGCCCCGCCCGACACCATGGTGACTCCGGGCGGCGCGGCGCCTGTGGACGGAACGGCTTCGTTCACGGTGGCTCAGGCCGATCGCGGCCGAGAGCTCTTCGTCGCGGTGTGCGGTGAGTGCCACTCCGTGGGCGAGTTCCGCGGGAACACGTTCCAGTTCACCTGGCGGCGGCGCACGGCCTGGGACTTCTATCGCACGGTCAGCTCGACGATGCCGGAGAGTGCTCCGGGCTCTCTCTCCGATGAAGAATACGTGCAGATCATCGCCTTCGTTCTCGGGATGAACGGATATGCGCCGGGGTCGCGGGACCTCGCCGCGACCGAAGTGGAGCTCGATCAGTTCGTGATGAACGAGGGCCCGGGCGGAAGCTGACGGCCCCCACGAATCCCAGGCAACGCTGAGCGTAGAATCCGACATGACGATCGATAGACGAGATTTTCTAAAGACCGCGACTGCCGGGGCGGCCATGTCTCTGGGCGGTGTGACGCCACTCGCGACCGGGCTCCTGTCGCCCCGCGGCACCCCGGTGAAGCGACGCGAGGGACAGGCACCGGATTTCGTGGTCATCGGGGCAGGCACCTTCGGCATGTGGACGGCGCTCAACCTGGTTCGACTCGGCGCGACCGTCACGGTGGTGGATGCATACGGACCCGCCAATTCGCGTTCGACCTCCGGCGGCGAGACCCGGGGCGTGCGATCCTCCTACGGTGACCGTCCTCACGGTCTGCAGTGGGTCTACTGGGCCGACGAAGCGATTCGGCGCTGGACTCAGTGGGATGAGGAAGGGAGCGAGCTCCTTCTCCCGCGCGTCTTCTTCCAGACCGGCGACCTCATCATGCGTGAGGAGATGGAGCCGTATCTCGAAGACACCGTCGCCCATTGGGACACGGTCGGGATCGAGTACGAGACGCTCGGTCCGGACGAGATCGCTCGGCGATGGCCCTGGATCAACCCGGAAGGCATCACGACGGCGCTCTACGAGCCGGGCGCCGGCGTCGTTCGGGCCCGGCGGGCCATCGAGTCGGTGGCGACCCGTTTCACCCACGAGGGCGGCGAGATCCGGATCGCCCGGGCCTCGCTCGGAGGGCAAAACGGTGGCCGCCTGGACGACATCGTGCTCGACGGCGAGGAGTCGCTGTCGGGCTCGACTTTCATCTTCGCGCTCGGCCCGTGGTTCCCGAAGTTCTTCCCTGAGCTGATGGGCAAGCGGCTGATGATCCCGATCGGCTACGTGTTCTACTTCGGGATTCAGGACTCACGCTGGATGTACCCCAACATGCCCAGCTACGGCGTGCCGGGGTGCACCGGCTGGCCCGCGCTGCCTCCGGATCACCGGGGCTTTCGCGTTAGAACCGGCGGAAAGGCAGGGGACGATCCGGACACCAGCGACCGCTGGGCAGATCTCGAGTCTCACGACTCCCCGCGCCGCATCATCGAACGCTACTTCCCGGATCTCATCGGTGCTCCGATCGCGGAGACGCGGGCATGCCATTACGAACTCGGCCCCGGCGGGAACTTCCTCGTCGACAAACACCCCGATTTCGAGAACGTGTGGCTGGCGGGGTCGGGGTCGGCCGAGGCTTTCAAGCAGGGCCCCGTCCTGGGCGAGTACATCGCGAAGCGGGTGATGGGTCTCGACGACCAACCCCAGCTCGCCGAGGGCTTCGCCCTGCCCGAGGAGGAGTTCGAGGACGACTTCTTCGAGCGTGCGGCTCGGCGCGATACGACCGCGCGGCGCGACAGCGTTCGCTCGGGCTGAGGGGACCACCCGCCCGGGCAGCCCCTGACCCGCCCGACGCAGCTCAGGAGCCCGGGCGGTCCGACGCTCTGAGCACCCCCTCGATCGCCTCGTCGACCCAGGGCTGGAGGTCCGCGTCCGCCTCGCTCCACGCGGCGATGAAGTACTCGTAGGCCCGACGCGCGTCGTCGACCCGACCCAGCCGCTCGTACACCCTGCCCAGGGCGTGGTACGCCAGCGGGAACGCCCAGTGCGCCGCGTAGAATTCCGCGGCCTCTTCGTTTCGGCCGAGCTCCTCGTAGATCGACCCGAGCCACCACCCCCAGCCACCATCGAGGAACGCCTCTCGCACGAGCGGCAGCGCCGCCTCCGGCTGTCCGCGCTTCCAGAGCTCGTATCCGCGTAGCGATAACGCCTGTGTCGCCGCCCTTTTCCCTCCCTCCACCCCGTAGAGGCTGTCCGGGAGCGCCGCGAGCGAATCGTAGTGAACCAGCACGCGGTTGAATTCGCGCCAGCGACCACGCTGACCCGCGTAGAGCGCGCGGCACAACGGCTCGAGCCCTTCCGTCAGCTCCCAGTCGTCGAGAGCGAGCGTCGCGTCGAGGACGGTCTCGGGCAGCGGGAGACCGAACACCTGGAACGCCGCCATGTTGCAGGCCCGTGAGGTCGTGTTGACGCCGGGCTCGTCGAAGAGCCCGAGCGCCCGTTCCATCTGTCCGACCATCAGCGAGCCGCCCGCCACCTGACTCACCATCGTCGCGTAGTGCTCGGGGTCCTCTTCCTCGATCGTGCGCTCGACGATCTCCCCCAGGACGGCGTCCCGAGCGTGCCAGCAGCACGCGTTCAGGAACGGAGACGCGGCGGCGTGCAGTCCGTTCATGTCCATGCTCTCGAGCTGTCTCGTCGCGTAACGCCGGGTGACCGAGTCACCGAAGGAGAGCGCGAACTGGAGTCGTGACCGCGTGTCGAACTGACTTCCGGGCGCGAGGTCGCCGTACCGGCGGATCCTGTCGAATGCCAGGGCGCTGTCGGCCTCGGGGAACGACAGGTCGAGCAAGTGAATGTGAAACGGTGCGAACCGGGGATCGAGCTCGATCGCCCGGCTGAACGCCGTCGACATGTCCGCGAGGCTCGCCAGTGACCGCGGCCCAAGATGGAAGTACGCGTCGCCGAGCAGGTACCACGCCTCGGCATGATCCGGGTAACGCGAAACGGCGTCGCGGAGCTTCTCGATCGCCGCCAGATCGCCGTTGAACACCTCATCGGTCGCCTGTACGAGCAGGGCCTGTCGCTCCGGAAGACGCTCCCCCAACTCTACGGCCCGTCGGCGGTGGGACGCCGCCTCGGTGTGGTTCGGCCCGTTGCTCCAGCCCCAGGCGTTGGCCAGCTGGAAGTGCGCGAGGGCGAACGTGGAGTCGTCCTCGATCGCACGCTCGTAGGCCCCGCGTGCGCCCTCGAAGTCGGCGCGCCGGTACAATTCCTCGCCCTCGAGATAGGACTTGAGAGCCGGAATCGACGTGGTCGTCACTGTCGCGACACTGAACGACTGGGTCACGTCCTGCTGCTGGCCCAGGATGACATCGATCACTTCGATCGATAGCCGGTCGACCAGCTCGAGCAGATTGTCGGGCGATCCCTCGATCTGCCGGTGATCCAACCGGGTGCCGCTCGCCAGATCGAAGACGTCGGCCTGAAGCCTGACATCATCCGCGAGCTCGACGGCCGACCCGAGTAACGCGTATCGCGCTCCGGTGGCTCTCGCCACGGTCAGGTTCATCGTCTGGTCCGCCCGGTCGCGGTCACCCACCAGCTCATCCCAGCGGGCCAGGACCGTCCGGCTGTCGATGGCGCGAAGGCCCGAGACGCCGTCGAGGTTCGTGGAGAGGAGGTTCACCATCCCCTCACCGAGCTCCTCCAGGTCGGGACCGTTCACGCTGAAGGGAAGGACGGCGACGCCGGGCGAGACGCCCTCGTCGATCGCGAAGTCGCTCCCCTGCACAGGCCCTACGAACAGGACGTATGCACCGGCCAGACCGAAGAGGAGCGCGAACGCAAAGATCCCGCCGAGAGCGAAGCGGGCCCAGGTGAAGGTCGCGGCCGCGTCTCGGACCGCCGACGGTTTCAGGTCTTCCCCGGCCTCCCCCTCCCCCTCGCGCCGCGCGAGGTGGAGGGCCTGGACCCACACGACGGCGAGCTGGATGACGAGCCCGATCGTGAGAATGGTGATCGCCCCGACCATCGTCCAGGCCGGGAGCCCGAGATTGTCGATGAAGATGTCGAGCAGCTGGAGCACCAGCCACGTCGCACCCATATACACCAGGAGACCCTGAACCGCTCGCGCCTCTCTGAGGCGTGCCAAAAAACCGTCGGATTCCATGGATTGCCCGCGAAGATCTATGTCCAGCGAGGTCGAACGTCTCCGACACCCGCGCCGATTTCTCTCTCCCCTTGCGTCTTCCGGTTTGACGTCGCAACCGAGACGAAGGGTTGTCTGCTACGAACGAGGCGAGTCGGAGCGGAGTGAAATCCGGACCACGTGTTTCAAAACGCTCACCCAAGACGTTGCTGGACGAGGACCGACGGTTCGGAAGCTCGATCCGGGGGGCGGCAGGCCGGAGACGGCCGTTTTGATTGGGATCCGCGGTCTCGCTTCGCGCCTGCCGTTTCCCCGGTCTTCTGGCGGGTCGCTACGCCCAGAGGCCTTCCTCGTCGACGAACCGGGCGAACCCTTCGGCGTCGACCGATGCATCGGCGAGCAGCCCAACACCGCGTTGTATCTCCTCCATACTGTTCGCGATCGACAGACGGAGGAAATGCTGACCGCTCGACCCGATCCGCCCGAAAGACGCACGGTCCATCGTCGCGATGCCGTAGCGGTACAGCAGAAACATCTGGAGCATGCCGGCCGGGGTGGTGCGAGCCCGCGACTCGGTCGCGAGCCCTTCGTAGGCCGCGATGACCCCCAGCCGCTCGCAGATGCCGGCCACGTTCGGAAAGACGTAGAAGGCCCCCTTCGGATTCTGGCATCCGATGCCGTCAATCGCGTTCAGTGCCGGAACGACCCAGTCGCGACGGCGCTCGAAGGCCGAGACCATCTCGTTCACCGCCACGGCGGTTCGAGGATCCTCGTAGGCGGCACGTCCACCCTCCTGCAGGAAGGGCGGCACACAAGAGATCGTGTTGATGTTGAGCTGCTTGAAGACCGAGGCCTCCTCGACCGTCGGCAGCGCCGCCCACCCCAGTCGCCACCCGGTCATCGCGAAGCCCTTCGAGTGACCGCTCGCGATCACCGTCCGCTCGGGCAGCCCGGGCTCAGACGCGATGCTGTGGTGCTCCGCGCCCTCGAAGAGGATGTGCTCGTAGATCTCGTCCGAGTAGACGCGGACATCCGGGTGACACCGCGTCCGAATGACCTCGGCGATCCCGGCCAATTCGTCGGGCTCGAGCACTCCGCCCGTCGGGTTCGATGGTGAGCAGATGATGACGAGCTTGGTCCGCTCCGTGACCGTGCGGGCCAGGTCCTCGGCCGTGAAAGCGAACCCGGCCTCCTCCTCGAGCTGCAGGGGAACCGGAGTCGCCCCGAGGAACGTCACCCAGGACTCATAGATCGGGAATCCGGGGCTCGGATAGACGACCTCATCGCCGGGATCGACGTACGCCTGAAACGTGTATCCGATCGGCGGCTTGGCGCCCGCCGTCACGACGATGCGGTCCGCCGACATCTCGATTTCACGGGTGTTCCGAACATGCGCCGCGATCGCCTCCCGGAACGACGCGACGCCCGCGGGATCGCAGTACCCGGAGTTCCCGGCCTCCAACTCGCCGATCGCGATCTTGTTGAGGTGCGGAGCGCTCCGAAAATCCGGTGCGCCGAGGTTGAACCGGATGACGTCCAGCCCTCGATCGAGGCACCTCTGGATGTCCTCGCCGAGCTTGAAGGCGTTCTCGGTGGCGAGGGCTGAGAGTCGATTTGCGAGCACGGCCATGTGTGGCGGAACCCCCGGGAACGGGTGCTAGGTCAAAAAGGTCCCGCCGTCGCCGGGCGGCACCTGAAGCTCGAATCTCGGGATCGCGGCCTTGAACACCGATCCGTCATCGCGGCGGAAATGATAGAACCCTTCCATATGCCCCGTCTTGCCGCGGAGAACGCAGAAGCTCTGATACGAGTGGGATTCTCCCGGCTCGAGCCTCGGAGACTCTCCGACCACGCCCTCCCCCTCGATTTCCTGATCGCCGGCCGCGGGGTCGTGGATATACCAGTGACGCCAGAAGAGCTGCGCGGCATCCGCCCCTACGTTCTCGATCAGGATGTCGTAGGCGAAGACGTACTGAGAGGTCTCCGGATCGGACTGATCGGACAGGTACTCCTGGCGAACGGATACTTGCATCGCGGCCGGGTCGACGGGCGGGCCCGCGGATGACGGAGTCGAAGGCTTGAACATCAGGCGAGATCCGCCTGCGGAGCTGGATCGATCATGTCCCACCGATTCCGGTACAGGTCCAATCCCGAAGCGGATTCATGCAGTCGACGCTCTCCTGTGGAGGAGCGGAGTCGCGAGGAGTCCGAGAAGTCCGAGCCCGATCGCACCGTAACCGATCACCGGATGTATGCCGTAGAGGTGCGGCCCCGCCAGAGACAACGCGATACCGACCACCGCTGGCGTGTCCGGAGTCCACGATCCGTAGGCCGGACCGCGGGTGCCGTCGGTCACGAGCGTGAGCAGCCGATCCCGGTCGTACCAGATCAGATAGACGTTCATCACCAGAAACCCCGAGACGACATAGGGCGTCCCTCTCCACTCCATGGACGTCACGACGGCCAGGATGTTCACGATGAGTGGAACCATCATGACCGCCCCGATCGTGGCGAACCTGCGTGAGAACAGCAGGACCCCGATGAGCAGCTCGGACCAGGCGACGAACCGGGCGTAGGGCCCGAGTCCGTGCGGCTGGAGAACCTCCTCGAGCCAGACGGGGCCCATGACGCCGGGGAACGGGATCAGCTTGCTCATCCCGCCGGTGAAGAACATCACGCCGAGGAAGAAGCGTGCCCCCACCCATGCGAGCTTCCAGATACCGGACCTGTTCAAGAACCCTCAGCCGCCCGAGATCGCCGACCGGATCGCCCGGGCGGTGATCTCCGCCCGGTACTCGATGAGCCTGCGCCCGTTCGCGATCGTCTGCTCGAGCGGCGCCAGGTCGACCCCGTTGATGCTGAACAACCCGGCGGCCAGCCGCTGCTCGGCGCGGATCCGGTTCGGATCAGTCGTCGCGATGATCGATGAGTAGTGGTAGTCGTCGTGGTACTCGTTCCGTGTCGCGACGCAGTTGTCCGGCTGCTGAAAAACTTCGAGCTCGGCCTTCAGATAGTCGCAGCTGTAGATGTCCTCGCGGTAGTACTCCGCGATGTGGTGTACCCGAGCCGGTGAGCCGCGCCAATTCTCGTTCAGGGCCTCGGCGACGGCCTGCAACCCGCTCGTGTTCCCACCGCTGTCCCCGATCAGAACGATGTCGGTGAAGCCGTGCACGGCGAGGCTGCCGACCACGTCGGTCAGCATCGCCTTGAACGTCTCGTCCCGGACGCTGATCGTCGCGTGAAACAGCATGTGGCCCGTCGGCGGGTCGATGTCGCCTTCCGGGACGAACTTGATGATCGGGGCGACCAGCGCGTCCCCTAGCCGACGGGCGATCGCTTCGGTCGTCGCCTGCAGCACGAAGTTGTGCTTGCCACTGGCGACGTATGGGCCGTTCTGTTCTACGCCGCCGGTGGCCACGATCGCCGTCTTCTTCCCGGCCGCGATGGCATCACGGACCTCCATCCAGGTCATCTCCTCGATGAACACGGTGTCGTACGCGTCGATTGGACGCGGCGCGTCGAGCTCCTGCGCCACGGCCGTCGTCGCCGTCCCGGTCGCGAGAAAGAGGGCGGCGGTGATTCGTGCGGGAAGCGAGGTCTTGTCGTTGCTCGGCATGTCGCACGTTGCCGACCGAGCCGGACCGCGACAAGCCGGGGCTGTCGGCCCCCTCGTGAAGCACGTCTCTTCACTCCCGGTCTGGCTCTACACCCGGCAGGTGGAGGACGTGCGGCACCATGACAAAACTCCTGCTCTTCGCGGCGGTCTTCACGGCGGGTCCGTTCTTCGGGCCTGGGACGACCGATAGCTATCCGAAGAACCCGAACATCGACGCGATCAACTACGCGTTCGACATCCTGGTCAGCGACGCGACGGACGAGATCGTGGGTTCGGCGACGATCGACCTGCGTTTCAAGGTCGAGGGGATCGAGGAGGTGCGGCTCGACCTGGTCGCGGTAGGCGATGACGGCCGGGGCATGTTGGTCATGGGCGTCGCATCCGGCGATGGGTCGCTCCAATACCGTCACGAGAACGACGCACTGTTCGTCCGGCTGGCGACGCCCTCGGCGGCCGGCCAGCGGGTCGCGATCCGCATCGACTATCGGGGTGTCCCGGTCACGGGGATGATCATCGGGCCGAACAAACACGGCGATCGGACGTTCTTCAGCGACAACTGGCCGAACAAGGCGCGGAACTGGCTCCCGACGATCGATCACCCGTACGACAAGGCGACGAGCGAATTCCGGGTCACGGCGCCGAACCACTACCAGGTGATTTCGAACGGGCTTCTTGTCGAGCAGACGGACGTGTCGGACGACATGCGGCTCACCCACTGGAAGCAGTCGGTCCCGATCGCGACCTGGCTGTACGCCCTCGGCGTGGCACGATTCGCGGTTCAACACGTCGATGACTACCGGGGCGTCGCGATCCAGACGTGGGTCTACCGACAGGACCGTGACGCCGGCTTCTACGATTTCGCGGTACCGACGAAGCAGGCCATGGAGTTCTACGGCGACATGGTCGGTCCGTACTCGTACGAGAAGCTCGCGAACGTCCAGTCCAACAGCGTGGGCGGAGGGATGGAGGCGGCGACAGCGATCTTCTACGGCGACAACGCCGTCACGGGCGAGCGATCCGTGCGCTGGCGGAACGTGATCATCCACGAGGTCGCGCATCAGTGGTTCGGCAACGCCGTCACCGAATACGACTGGGATGACGTCTGGTTGAGCGAGGGGTTCGCGACCTACTTCACGCTCCTGTTCATCGAACACCAGTACGGACGCGACGAATTCGTCGCGGGGCTGAAGGCGAGTCGCGAGCGAATCATCCCGTTCATGGAGGAGAACCCGCACTACCGGATCGTACACGACGACCTGGATGACATGAGCCAGGTGACGACAGGCGCCGGCACGTATCAGAAGGGGAGCTGGGTCCTCCACATGCTGCGAGGGGTCGTGGGCGAGGACGCGTTCTGGGCGGGAGTCCAATCCTACTACGGGGAATTCCAGGACAGAAACGCCACGACGGCGGACTTCCGTCGCCACATGGAGGAGGCGTCGGGGATCGATCTCGAGACGTTCTTCCTGCAGTGGCTGTACTCCGGGGGGATGCTCCGCCTCGAGGGAGGGTGGAGGTACGACGCGGTCTCGGGGACAATCGACATCGACATCGATCAGGCACAGGACGAATACGTCTTCCGCATGCCCGTCCAGGTCGCGATCGAGGTGGACGGTGAGCGTCGCATCGAGACGCTTCAGATCGACGGCGTGGCCGATCGGTTCACGGTGTCCGTGCCTGGTGAGCCTGAGGCGGTGACGCTCGATCCCGATACATGGATCCTGATGACGTCGGAGTTCGTCCGACGATGATGCGCGGGCCCCTGTCGATCGGGGGTCGTGATCCGTCTCTTGGCTCACTGACCGGCGGATTGCCGTCGGCCTCCCTTCCCGAAAGGTGCTTCATGCGTCGACCCGGCTGGACCTCCCTCATCGTGCTCACGACTCTCTTCGTCACGACCGGGTGCGGGCCAAACGCCTCGCAGAGCTCGGACGAGACCCGGGCCGCCGCGGGATCGGCGATGCTGGACGCCGTCGCCGACTACGGCGAGATGGGGAGCGTACGTTTCGACAGCGGGTGCAGCGATGCCGCACAGGAGCTCGCGGTCCGAGGGATCACGCTCCTCCATCACATGACGTATCTCGACGCGGGAGAAACCTTCGTCGCCGCTACCGAGGCCGACCCGAACTGCACGATCGGGTATTGGGGCCAGGCCATGGCGATCATCCACCCCGTATGGCCCGACGTCCCGGGCGAGGAGGGACTGCTCAGGGGCGCGGAGCTGGTCCGCCTCGCGCGCGAGCGGACCTCGCCCAGCGGTCGAGCGGCGGCCTATCTCGCGACGGTCGAAGCCTACTTCGAAGACGGCTTGGAGAAGACCGAGCTCGAGCGGCTGGCCGCGTTCGAAGCCGCGTGGCGCGAGCTGGCCGAGGCCTTCCCGGACGACGTCGAGGCGAAGGCACTCTACGCCCTCTCCCACGTCGCCATAGCGTCGCCCCAGGACAAGACCTACGAGCACCAGTATCGCGCCCTCGAGCTGCTCGATGACGTGCTCGAGGCAATACCGGATCACCCGGGCGGGCACCATTACGTGATTCATGCGAGGGACTATCCACCGCTTGCCGAGGAGGCACTCGAGGTCGCCCGGGCGTACGGACGCATGGCTCAGAACATCCCGCACGCCCTTCACATGCCGACGCATATCTACACGCGGGTCGGGCTCTGGGACGAATCGATCGACGGAAACGCCGAAGCGGCGGATGCGGCGACCAGGCAGGGCGAACGTCTGGGCGGCATCACGACCGATTTCCACCACTCGCTCGATTACCTGGCCTACTCGCACCTGCAGCGGGGCGAGGACGGCAGTGCCGGGGACGTCATGGCTCGCGCTATCGCGGCCGACGGCCCTTGGGTCTCGAAGAGCCCGCCGGCCATCGCCTACGCCCTGTCCGCGATTCCCGCCCGTGTGACGATGGAGCGGGCGGACTGGGAGGCGGCCGCTGCGCTCGAAACGCGTCAGCCGGCCGGGTTCCCCTGGAGTGACGGCCTCGCTCCGTTCGAGGCGATCACGTACTTCGCGAAGGCCGTGGGGGCGGCTCGTAGCGGGCAGGCGGAGGCTGCACGGAGTGCCATCGCGACCCTGCGCGAGTTCGAAGACAGAGTCTCACAGACCGCATCTGCCGCGTACTGGAAGAACCAGATCCGTGTGCAGCGTTTGACCGGCGAGGCCTGGCTTGCGTGGGAATCGGGCGATCGAGAGGTGGGCCTGAGTCTCATGAGAGAGGCCGCCAACCTCGAAGCCGCGACCGACAAGCACGCCGTTACACCCGGCGAGGTCATTCCCGCTGCCGAGTTCCTCGGGGAAATGCTCCTCGCCTCGGGCAACATCGAGGAGGCCCTCGCATCGTTCAGAACGGCCCTCGAGAGAAGCCCGAATCGTCTGAACGGACTCGCGGGAGCGGGGCGGGCGGCGGCCGAGGCCGGGGAAAGCGAGGCCGCGGCGGAGTACTTCCGGCGACTGCTCGAACTCACGGCGACCGCCGATGGCGAGCTCCCGCAAATGACGCTGGCCAGGGAGTACCTGGCCAGCCAGTAGTGGACCTTAGGCCGGGGCATCCGTCCTCTCGAGCTCCGCGATGGCCGGACAACTGTCGGGATCCGACTCGTCGCACGCTTCGACCAGCTGGGTAAGCGTCCGACGCACCCCTACGAGCTCGTCGATCTTCTGATCCGTCGCGTGGAGCCGGCGGGCCGCATGCTCTCGCACCCGACCACAGTTCGCCGCCGGCTGCTCCCGCAGTGCCAGGAGCTCTTTGATCTCCGCAAGCGTGAACCCGAGCCGCTGCGCCCGCTTGATGAACCGGAGCCGGTTTACTTCGCCCGCACCGTAGAGTCGGTGGCCGTAGGCGTTCCGGGCTGGTTCCGGGACCAGCCCCCGTCGCTCGTAGAATCGCAGCGTCGAGATGTTGATCTCCGCGCGGCGGGCGATCTCTCCGATTGTGTATGTCATGGCCCTGCCCCTTACCTTTTGCCTTCGAATGCGTTCTCTTGTGTCACCTGAGGCGCAATGTGTATCAACCATGGTACAGATTGTACCATAGGTGTTCCACGACCACAAGGGGCGGGATTGCCACTCACTCCGATCACACCCTGGCATGTCTCCTTCGGGCTGCGACTGAGACGCGCGAGGGAGGAGGCTCGATACTCGACACGGCAGGTCGCCGCACTCGTCGAAGAGCGCTTTCAGCTGAAGCTGAGCCACGGGTCTCTGGCGCGGATCGAGCGAGGCGAGCAGAGGATCAGCGTCGGGATGGTGGGGGTCCTCTGCGCGCAGAGGACCCCCACCG
>JAOTZH010000061.1 GCA_029861425.1 Gemmatimonadota bacterium | reverse complement strand
CCCTGTGGTTCGTCGCCCTCGTCGTTCATGTAGAAGTAGCGGTGATCCTCGGTCAGCCAGCCCTGGTGGGCGTAGGCGACATTCGGATAGGAAGTGTTCGATAGCGAGATCGGCGCGTCCTTGTCCGTGACGTCCGCGATGTTGAGCATCGTTTCGTTAGATCCGAGACAGATCTCTCTCCCGGCGTGCTCGGCATCCGGGCCCCGGTAGATCACGCATTGCGCATCGTGCGAGTAGCCGGTGAGGCGTCGTCCGGACGCGGGGTCGGCGAAGCAGCCGGCAAATTCAGGACGTGCCGGGTCGCTCAGATCCAGCATGTGGTATCCGCCACCACAGGTCTCGCCCCCTCCACTGTTCCCGACCGTGTAGGCGAACCCCGCGTCCTCGTTGATGACGATGTTGTGCGCGCTGTGAATCCCGTCGTACAGGAAGGTCGCCTCGAAGGTTTGCGCCTCTCCGGCCACCTCGCGCAGCTGCCGAAGGTCGAACACCTGCACACCGTGCTCGCCCGCGGCGTCTGCCACGATATACGCGTGGTCCGCATGCACCTTGATGTCACGCCAGATCATGCTTCGCGACCCCTCCGTTTTCGGCAGATCCCCGAGGTAGCGCGGGTCGTGGGGGTCGCTGATGTCGACGAAAGACGTCCCGTCGGTACGGCCGACGATCGCGTATTCGCGTCCGGTCTCCGGGTCCGTCCAGCCCCAGATGTCGTTCACGCGGGTGCCGCGCCCCCCGCCGATGTCCTGGATCGGAAGGAAGGCCGTGATGTTCACTTCGTCGCATTCGAAGATGACCGCGCGTCCATCCTCACAGGCGACTTCTCCGCCGGTGATGGCGGCGAATCCGCGCGGCTCGTTGACGAGCATGGTCTGCTCGGTCCAGACGCCGTCGATCCGCGCGTAGACGAAGACCGCACCGGCTCCGCCGTCCACGCCGGTCGCGCCGATCAGAGACAGGTCGCCGCTCACGTTCAGCGCCGAACCGAACGCCGCGCGCTCCTGCCGGTCGGCCGCGCCATCACGGAACGCCATGAACCAGCCGCCGGACCCGTCCGGCTCGAAGACATAGAGCGTACCCTCGCCGCGGTCGTCGCCGGGCGCCCCGACGATCAGCGTTTCCCCGTCAAACTCGATCGCGGTCCCGAAGCGGGTGTTCGGCGTGGCGAGAAAAGGCGTGATCCGTCGGTCGATCGCCCATTCGCCCTCGTCGTCACGGGCAAAGACGACGACCATACCGACGCTTCCGTTGGCGCCCGGGGCGCCGACGTAGGCCCTGTTCCCGTGAACCGCGAGCGCGGATCCGAAACGGCTGCGGTCGCCCAGTCCTTCGGGCTCCAGCATGCCCGCAGCCTCCCAGCCGTCGTCCGCGAGCTCATAGACGCGGACCTCCGGCTCTCCAGTGCCGACGAGTAGCAGCGACTCGCCCAGGGCGATGCGCGACCCGAAGCCGGTCACCTCCGGCGGGGCGAGCAGCTCGCTCACCGGCTCGAGCCGGCCGCCGTCGAAGCGCATGGCATGAACGGCTCCGGCGCCGTCGGAATGGCCGGGCGCGGAGATCGCCGCGTTAGATCCGCTCACGAAGATTCGCGATCCGAAACGGCCCTCGGCGCCGGGTGTCGCGGGGAGGACCCGTGCGACCTGATCCCAGCCGCCGTCTCCGTCGGGCGTGAAGACAAACACGCGCCCGTCGCCGTCATCCGCGAGCGGGGCCCCGATCAGCACGCCGCTCGAGGACGCCGCCATCGCCCGCCCGAACCCGTCCGGTTGCCCGCCCTCGTCCGTCACTCGGAGTTGTCTCGACTCGATCCACCGATCGCCCTCCGAAGCGAAGACGTAGACGAGGCCCGGGAGGACGCCTTGCGAGGACTCGCCTACGAAGAGCGCGTCATCCTTGATCGCGAGCGATCCTCCGAACTGCTGCGCCGAGGCCCCTCGAGCAGAAGCGACGGACAGGAGGGCGCAAAGAAGAACGGGCGCGACGGAATGGCGTTTCATGAGATCCCCGCGTGGCTGCGTTTCCCTGTGGCGGGCGAGACGCCCGGCGCGGAAGAAAGCATGGCAGCGACCCAGCTTCTGGAAAAGGGCGCGATCGAAGCGCGATCGAGCCCTCCGCTCAGTGCCCTGCGAGCCGTCCGCTCGCCTCCGCCTCGGCGTACACCTTCGCCGGAGGGGTCTTCAGGTCGCAGACGATGCCCACCCACGACAGGAGCTTGAGCATGTAGTGGGTGACGTCGATCTCCCACCAGTTGTTGCGCGAGTCGTCGTCGGTGTCGAACCGCCGTGTGCCGAGGAGGTGCGTGACCGAGTTCACCAGGAAGGTCGTGTGGTACAGCAGCACCGTGCCGATGAAGAGCCCCCAACCCACCATCTGCCATCCCGACGTCCCCAGCCCGGGAACGGAAACTCGAGGAACCAGCCGAGCCCGAACAGAAAGAGACCCAGACTGACCGGAGCGAGCATGTGGTTCCTCCGCTGTCCGGCGCCGCCGTTGTTTCGATCACGTCAGCTCCACGTCATCGAGACCGGTGTGCGAGGCCGGCTTGCGAAAGAGATGGTGTGCCACGCCCCACTCCTCACCGCCCGCGAAAGCGAAGGTCTCCGCGCACGCCAGAAAGAACAAACGCCAGCGCTCGATCCAGCGACCCGCCGAGTCGGGGCCGTATGTCCTCCCGAAGATCGCACGAACGCCAGCGCGCTCCTCATCGAGGCGCTTCAGCCAGGCCTCCGAGGTCCGGGCGTAATGCGTCCCGTCGACGAACCAATCGCCCTCGAGCTCGAGCTCCGTCGCGAACTGCGGCAGCAGGGCTCGGCTCGGCATCATCCCGCCCGTGAAGAACTCACGGGCCATCCAGTTCCCCGCGCCTTCGGTCTCGAAGCGGTAGGGCCGCTCACGGTGGCAAAACACGTGGAGGAACAGGGTTCCCCGGGGGCGAATCCAGCCTGCGACACGGCGCATCAGAAGCTCGTAGTTGCTCATATGCTCGAACATCTCGACCGATACGATCCGGTCGAAACGCGCGGCCTTGAATCGAAGATCGTTCACGTCGCAGGTGATGACTTCGAGGTTGTCGATTTCGAGACGCGCGGCCTCGGCCTCTATGAACTCTCGCTGGGACGAGGAATGCGAGACCGCCGTGAATCGGCTGCCCGGATAGCGCCCGGCCGCATACAGCGAGAACGCCCCCCAGCCACACCCGAGATCGAGCACATCGAGGCCGTCCTCGATCAGGGCCCGCCGGCTGGTCAGCTCGAGCATCGCGACCTCGGACTCCTCGAAGGTCGTGTCCGGGGCCGGCCAGTAGCCGCTGGAGTACTTCCGCCACGGGCCCAGCACGAGCCGAAAGAACGCCGCCGGGACTTCGTAATGCTGCTCGTTGGCCTCCGCGGGCGCCGGAGCGATTGGCCCGGTCCGCAACGTCGCTTCGTCGAGGGGGTCGTTTCGCTCGAGACTCCGGAGCCTTCCACGGATGAGCATGCGAATACCGGCTCGGGTCAGCGGGTCCGCCACCAGCCCGCGCTCTGCCAGGGCGAAGGCCCCGGCCGCCGTCGCGTCCCGGATCCCCATCATGCCTTCCTCCGGAGCCACGGGATCAGGACGCTCGTCGTGCGCTGGTATTCCCGGTACGCGTCGCCGCGACGCCGGACCGAGCGCTCTTCGATCGGAGGGATGCCGGTGACGAATACGATCGCCACGAACATCAGCACCGGTGCGACCAGAGTGGCCCAGAACGGCACAGAGCCGAACGCGATCGGAACGTACGCGACCCAGTGGAACCACTCGAAGAAGAAGTTCGGGTGGCGCGAGTACTTCCAGAGGCCCGCCTGGCAGACCGCGCCCGAGTTCGCCGGGTCCGCAAGGAACCTGGAGAGCTGCCGATCGGCGATCGACTCCCCGACGATCGACACGAGCCACAGCACCACCCCGATGATGTCGAGGGCGCGGAACCCGGGATCGTCCGCCTGCATCGCGAGGATGAAGTGGACGGAAAGGATCACGACGAGTACTGCCTGCGCCTGAAAGAAGACGAACAGCTTCCTCTGCGCATCGCCGCCCCACTTCCGTCGCAGGTCCTGATATCGGCCGTCCTCGCCCTTCACCAGGACCCTCTTGAAGAGCAGGTAGGAAGCGAGTCGGGCGGACCAGATGCCCGCCATTCCTGCGATCATCCACCGTCTCCACTCGACACCATCCGGCAGGACGAGCGCGTAGAGCACCGCTGCGCCGCCGAGCCCGATGGTCCAGCCGAGGTCGACGACGTCCGCCTCCAGGATTCGGCGCTGCACCAGCCAGAGGCCGACCATCACCGCCGACATGACCACGGCGACCAGAGCGAGGGCCGCGACGGCGCTCATCGGTCGGTCCCCCGATCGACGATCAGCTGATAGTCGGCGACGTACCCCGTATTGAAGGCTGCCTCGCAGTACGAGAAGTAGAACTCCCAGCGCCGCAGGAACGCGTCATCGAATCCGAGCCGGGCCGCGTCCTCACGTCGCGCGAGCAGGGCATCGCGCCAGATCGCCAGCGTCGGCCCGTAGTGTGGAGCGAGGTCCTCCCGATCCGCGATCCGCAGGCCCGTGGTTCGCATCGCGCGCCGCATGGCTCGGAGCGACGGGAGGTGCGCACCCGGGAAGATGAACTTCTGAATGTAGTCCGGACGCATGCGGTATCGCAGGTAACGCTCATCGGGGATCGTGATCACCTGGACGACCGCACGGCCGCCGGGGGCCAGCACCTCGTCGATCTTTCCGAAGTAGACGGGCAGGAACCGATGCCCGACCGCTTCCAACATCTCGATCGAGATCACATGGTCGTAGCGACCCTCGAGTGTGCGGTAGTCCCGAAGCTCGATCGAGACGCGGTCCTCGAGCCCGGCCTCGCGGATCCGGTCGGTCGCGTACCGGGCCTGCTCTTCGGAAATGGTGAGCCCGGTCACCCTGCAGTCGTATTCGCGAGCCGCGATCTCCGCGAACCCGCCCCACCCACAGCCAATTTCGAGGACGTGCTGGCCCGGCCGAAGCTCAGCCTTGTCGGCCATCCGCCGGAACTTCGCCTCCTGGCTCTCTCTCAGGATGGGGGCGAGCTCGGCAAGGGGACGGGCGGGATCGTCAAAGTATGCGCAGGAATACGCCATCGACGGGTCGAGAAACAGCTCGAAGAAGTCGTTCCCCAGATCGTAGTGCCTGCGGATGTTCTCTCGGGCCGTCTCGCGGGTGTTCGAACGCGTCTGATGAGCGACCCAGGCGCCGACCGCCCCGAGCCAGAACAGGGGGCTTCCTCGTTTCAGGTAGCGGCGGTTCCTGATGCCGAGCTCGACGACGGCCGTGAGCGAGTCGGCACTCCATTCACCGAGTATGTAGGACTCGCCGGCCCCGTTCTCTCCGTCGAGAAGCATGCGCCGGTAGAACGTCGGATCCGAGACGCTGAGTGTGGCATTCGGTCCGGGGAGGTTGCCGTTGAAGCGTTCCTCGGTGCCGTCGATGTCCCGGACCGTGAGCGACCCCGAGCGAAGGCCCTTCAAACCACCGAGCAGTGTGGTCCTGGCGATACGCTCTACGAGTCCTCCATGTCCTGCCCCGGCGCGAACCGGGGCCGCTGATTCGATCGTGCTCATGCGGCCGTCAGACCGTTCTCGGGAGGCTCGGGCTTTCGGAAGAAGGGCGTCTTCTTTAGCCAGAGCTTCGCGGCCTGCCAGTGGATCAGCGCCATCGTGCGCGCCGTGAGGTGAGGGTATCGCAGCAGCGCGCGGGCCAGCGTTCCCGATGTGAGCGGTCGTCGCGCCAGGTTGAGGGTCGCGTCGAAGAACTTCGTATCGCCCTGGAACTCGTCGATGTGAACCGTCAGATGATCCCCCGGCGGCGTCACGATCCACTCGTACCGGAGGCCCTCGATCGGCATGAACGGAGACACGTGAAACCGCTTCTCGCGGTTCGAACGGACCGCGCGCCCCCCGATCGACTCCTGGTCGTCGAGCAAATAGCAGAACGTCTCGCCGAACGTGTTGTTCACCTCTGCGACCGTGAAGCGGAAGGCGCCGGCCCCGTCGAAGCAGAAGAAGTAGGACACCGGGTTGAACACGTACCCGAGAACACGGGGGTTCGTGAGGAGCAGGACGGGTCCGTCGCCCAGCTCCTGGCCCTGTGTTTCGAGCCACTTCCGCAACTTTTTCCGAACCGGCTCTCGGCCCGCGCCCAGGTGATCCGCGTCGTGAAAGGACACGAGACTCGCGCGATTGTACCCGAATCCGCGGACCTGTTCATCCAGCCGGCCGAGGTCGTCGAGATCGAACAGCAGCTGGTAAACGCCGTACTTGAAGCGGTTCGACACCGGGCTGAACCGCCGGTGTCGGACTGTTCCCAGATAGAGGGCCGAGCCGGGAGTCGTCATGTCACCAGGACGCCCATGCGGGTCGCGACATCCGCGGCCGACCGCAGTCCGTCCTCGTGAAATCCGTAGCCGAGATGCGCGCCGGCGAAGAAGGTGCTGTTCTCTCCTCCGAGCTGTCGAAGTGCTTCCTGCGTCGCGACGCTCTCGGTCGTGAATACCGGGTGCCGATAGGTCATCCGGGAAGTCACCCGCTCGGGTTCACGGCCGGGGTTGAGCGTGACGAGGAAAGGTGTGTCGGTGCCGAGCCGCTGAAGCCGGTTCAGGTTGTACGTCATCGTGGGCTCTGCCTGTGGGGCCCGGCAGTCGGCAAGGTGATAGTTCCAGGACGCCTGCGACGCCTTCTCCCTACCGAGAAACGAGGCGTCGGAGTGAACCCAGGTGTCGCTCTCGGCATACTGCCATGCGCCGAGCAACTCCCGCTCCCGGTCGCTGGGGGTTTTGAGCAGCCGGAGCGCCTCGTCGGCCGGTACGGCGAAGATCACCCGGTCGAACTCCTGGCTCGACCCGCCGGCGAATCGGACGCGGATGAAGCCCGACTGCCGCTCGACCGCCTCGACCGACATGCCCGCGTGTGTTCTCCCCTCCAGACGGTGGCGCATGGCGTCAACGTACGTATGGCTTCCCCCGACTACCGACCGCCACTGCAGTCGGTCGCGGATCTGGAAGAGTCTGTGCGAGCGGAAGAAGCTGACGAAGGTCTCCGCGGGGAACCCACGCACGCCCGGAATCCCGGTCGACCAGAGGGCCGACGCCAACGGGTAGACGTAGTGATCGCCCAGGCCGTCTCTCGAGACGTCGCGTACGAACTCCTCGAGCGTGCGTCCGACGATGGCTCCATTCGACACGTCCGCCGTCCTCCCGCGGGTGTGGAACCGCTGCATCGCGGCGAGCAGTCTGTGAAACGCGGGATTCGCGAGATTTCGCTTCTGCACGAACATGCCGGTGGCGCCGAGCCCGCTGTACCGAAGGTCACATCGCTCGCAGTGCATCGAGAACGACATGTTCGTCGTCTGCGTCTCGACGCCCAGCTCATCGAAGAGGGCGGTGAGAAGCGGATACGTCGTCTCGTTGTAGACGATAAAACCGCTGTCTACAGCGAGCTCACGTTCTCCATCGCGGACCGGGTGCGTGTGCGTGTGGCCGCCGAGCCGACCCGCACGCTCGAACACGTGCACGTCATGGCTCGGCGCGAGATACCACGCGGCGCCGAGACCAGAGATCCCGCCACCGATGATCGCGATTCTCGAGCTACCCCCACGCAAGGAGTCAACTCCTCCGATCTCGAATCAGGAGCCGAGCTTGACCTTGACGCCGCCCGTGAAGGGCCAGACGAAGGCGGAGCTCGTTCCGTACTTGTCCTTGTCGGTGAACGCGATGTCACCCTGCGGACTCGCGAAGATGGCGACCGAGTTGGACAACCAGTACCCGATTTCCGCGCCCGCGTTGATCGCGAAGTAGGTATCGCTCTCCGCGCCCTCGGCCTGAATGTCGAACGTCATCGCGCCCGCGCCGAGGTTTACGCTGACGTAGAAGGGGTTCGCCGGGTCAGTGACGGTGTAGCCCAGACCGGCGATGTAGTGGTTCACGTTCACATCGGGGCCGGATGTCGCATCGCCAGCCTCGGTCTTGTGGGTCGTGCGGTCGAAGTTCGCTCGGAGGTTGAAACGGTCGGAAAGGTCCAGCCCGAGACCGAAGCCCCAGGCGAAGCCCGATTTCGCGCCGACTCCGAGGGCCGAGTTGTCACTGTCGGCGATGCCGCCCGTGGGCACGCCCAGGCCCACGCGACCGTTGATCGTGACCTGCGCATCGGCGGAACTCGCCGCCACGGTCAGCGCCAGGAGGGACGCGACGAAGAGACCTGAAGCTCTGCGAATCATGTGTATGTCTCCGTATCGGATCGTTCCAGTGGAAGCGGCCGGAAGAGGTCCGCCCGCGAATTACGGAGGGGTTCGCAGAGATCCGGCAGTTGGATTCACGAGGAGGACAGCAGGCCAGGAAGCACCTCGGCGCGGTACCCGAAAATGCGCTCGATGTCCGGCCGGACGAACAAACGCTGGACGAGGATCCCGCCGGGCACGGCGTACTCGACGGAGTCCATGACCACTGTGCTCTCGCCGTCGGCCCGAAAGGAGTGCGTGTGGACCCAGCTTCGATAAGGACCGACGCGCTGCTCATCCACGAACAGGTGCGGCGGATCCCACACGGTGATCTCCGAACGCCATCGGATCGGGAAGCCCTTGAGTCGGAGCCGGTAGTCGATCAGCGTGCCGCCGCCCATCTCGATGGGCGGCGGGGTCAGGATCCGGAACTGGAGCCAGGGCGGCGTGAGGCGCTCCAGGTTCTCGGGTCTGGAGAAGAACCCGAACACCTCCCCGAGCGGGTGGTCGAGTCGTTGTTCGGACTGGAGTCGGAACGTCTTCATGATCACGAGCGCGTTGAAGTAGCCGGAACGGAAAACCCCGATTCGGCAAACGAACCATCCGTACGACCTGTATTCGTCATCTCACTCGAGACGGATCCGGTGATCCGAAAACACGAGAGCCGCGAATACTGGACTCGAACGACAGGTGCGCCCGGAGCGATCTGGCCATGAAATCGAAACCCGATAAGTTCCGCCGCATGCAACGTGACGGAGTGATCGAGACGCAGGACGATCATATTCTTGGCAAAGTCGCGCGTGGCGAACCGGGGGCGGTCAGGGCATGTGTGGACCAGTACGGTGCTCTCGTCTGGTCCCTGGCGCTCAAACGAACTCGAACGCGCGACGAGGCGGAAGATGCGGTCCAGGAGATATTTCTCGATCTCTGGCGTAGTGCCGAGCGATACAACCCGAGTCTGTCGACCGAGGCGGGGTTCGTTGCGCTCATCGCGCGACGCAGGCTGATCGACATGGCGCGCAAGACCGCCCGGCGACCTGAGCTCACGTCGATGCCCGAGGGGCTCGAATCCGCTACAGACGACCATGTAAGGCTCCAGACACGGGTCGAAGCCTCCGAGGTGCTCGAAGTCGTCCGCTCCCTTCCTGAGAAGCAGCAGCAGATGATCCAGCTCTCGATCATCGATGGGCTCTCGCACAGTCAGATATCCGACAGGACGGGAATACCGCTCGGGACGGTCAAATCCAATATCCGACGTGGCATCGCGGAGGTTCGCCGCCGAATGGTCGGAGACTTCGTGGCGCAGGGAGGTGCGGCATGAGCGACCGCGATCTTCTGCGCATCGAGGAGTTGCTGATCGACCGGGCGTTGGGGGAGCTGACGGAGGATCAGGAGCAGGAGCTGGCCGCTCTGCTCGCTGGCGAAGCAGGTGTGGCTGCGGGAGCCTACGAACATTTGGTCGCCGAGATGTCCGCGGCGCTCCTGGACGACGTGGGCACCGAAGAGCTCCCGGCCACGATCGCCGACGCGATCGTGGATGGCGCCACAGGCGTTGTCGCCGGGGTAACGCTGATTTCCTCCGCGCGATCGGCGCCATCGAACAGCTGGGTCGCGATCGGCGGCTGGATCGCCGCCGCCGCCGCGCTCATCGGTTGGTTCGTCCTTCCGGGCGCGTTTACCGACACGACGACCGCGGGTTCGCCGACCCTCGCCGAAATGCGCGATTCGCTCGTGTCCGGTGGCGCTCAGGTGGTACAGATTCCGTGGACCGCGACCGAGGATCCGGCTGCTGCCGCGGCTTCGGGAGATGTCGTGTGGAGCACGTCTCTCCAGACCGGCTTCATGAGGTTCGCGGGTCTCGAAACGAACGATCCCACGGTCTTCCAGTACCAGCTGTGGATCTTCGACGAGACGCGAGACGAGCGATTCCCGGTGGATGGCGGAGTGTTCGACGTCGGACCGGATGGCGAGGTGATCGTCCAGATCGACCCGAAGGTCGAGGTCAGAGATCCGGCCCTGTTCGCGATCACGATCGAGCAGCCGGGTGGGGTGGTGGTGTCCGACCGTGAACGGATCGTACTCATCGCGCAGGCGGACTAGCCGATCGCTTCCGGGCGGCGAGGTGTGACGACGGCGTGCGTCGTGCTCGCTCTCACGGCTTGCTCGACGTTCACGATTCCGCTCGATGTGGCTCCGCCGCAGATCACGGGTGTGGACGGCCGTAGCTCGGAGCTCCGGATCCTGTCGCCCTCGACCGATCGGCCCGTCGGCGGTGCGGCGGTTCGACTGTGGTCCAGGATCGAGAACCCGAATGCCTTCGGTCTCTCGATCACGACGATCGCCGGGGACCTCTTTCTCGGAGATGGTGGGGCATTGCGGGTCGACTTTCCCCTCGGCCTGCCGCTGGCGGCGCAGTCGGACACGGTCGTGCCGCTGGACGTATCCGTCGGGTTCGAGGACCTGCCGGCCCTCGGCACGAGCCTGGTCGCCGCGGCCCTCGAAGGCGCGCTCGAGTACCGGCTCGAAGCGACGATCGGAGTCGATGCCGGCATGCTGGGCCAACCGACGTTCGGCCCGCTGACTGCCCTCTCCGGGACGCTTCGCGTGAGTCGCTGACTGGACGGATTGGCGGAAGCCCCCTCACCTTCGTCAGCGTCAGCTCACGAATCGATGCACACCTGGGGTGCGCCGCATGACCGAAACCGAACAGGCCGCCCGGCCGTCGTCGTTCTGGAAGAGCTTCGGGCCCGGGCTGGTGTGGGCCGCGACGTCGATCGGTGTGTCTCACCTCGTGCAATCGACCCGGGCCGGGGCCCAGGCGGGCTTCGCCCTGGTCGGCGTCATCGTCCTGGCGCTGGTTCTCAAGTACCCGTTCTTCGAGTACGGGGCCCGCTACGCCGCCGCGACGCAGAACAGTCTCGTGGAGGGCTACCGGCGCATCGGCCGCTGGGCTCTCTGGCTGTATCTGGCGATTACGGTCGTCTCCGCGATGATCGCGCTCGCCGCAGTCTTGATGTTCACGTCTTACCTGACGGGATACGCCTTTGACGCTTCCTGGCCGGTGGCGATCACGGGCGTGGTTCTCCTCATCGTGTGCATGGCGATTCTCTATATCGGCAAGTACCCGGGGCTCGATCTGTCGATCAAGATCATCCTGCTCTTCCTGCTCATCTCGACTCTCGCCGCCGTCGCGATCGCCCTCCCGCGGATGGACGTATCGACGGTCACGCTCTGGCCGGGCGACCTGATCGGGACCGTCGTGCCCTTCGCGTTTCTGCTCGCCCTGATCGGCTGGATGCCCTCGCCCGTAGACGTGGCCGTCTGGAGCAGCCTGTGGACGCTGGAGAAGGACAAGGTCACCGGCGGGCGCACATCGGTCAGGAACGCGACCCGCGATTTCGCGATCGGGTATGTCGGGACGGGCTTCCTGGCCGTCGGTTTCGTGGCCCTCGGCGCCGCGGTGCTCTACGGCAGCGATGTCGAGCTGAGCGCATCGGGCGCGGTGTTCTCGACGCAACTCGTCGACCTCTACAGCCAGACTCTCGGGGGTTGGTCGCGTCCGTTCGTCCTGATCGCCGCGGTCACGACGATGTTCTCGACAACGCTCGCGGTCCTCGATGGGTATCCCAGGGCGATCGAACGGACGCTCATGACGCTCCGCACGAAAGGGGACGTCGAGGTCCTCCCCCGATCTGAGCGGCTGTACTGGGGGATCGCGCTGGTCATCGGGACCGTGGCGATTACGGTCCTCCTGTTGTTCGTCGGCAACCTCACCACGATGGTCGATTTCGCGACGACCGTCGCGTTCCTCACGGCCCCTCTGCTCGGGTACCTGAACCTCAAGGCGGTCACGTCGAAGGATGTCCCGGCAGAGTATCAGCCCGCTCGATGGATGATCGGGCTCTCGTGGATCGGGCTGGTTCTGCTCGGCGGGACGGGCGTGGCCTATCTCGTTTCGCTGCTCTAGGAGGACGCCGGGTGACGCGGGTCGGCCGGGTCTCTGCGCTGTACCGCTATCCCGTCAAATCGATGGCGGGCGAGCGATTCGAAGCCGCGGAAGTCACCTCGACAGGCGTTCTCGGAGATCGTGCATACGCCCTGATCGATGAGGAAACCGGTCGCGTCGTGAGCGGAAAGCGGCCGCTCTGGTGGGCCCGGGTGATGGACTGCCGCGCGACGTTCACGGATCCCCCCCATGACGAGGGCCCCACTCCGCCCGTCAGCGTCGTCATGCCCGACGGTTCTGTACACGACAGCTCGAAACCGGGCGACGTCGATCGGGCGGCCACCACCCTGTTCGGCCGCGATGTTCGGCTCGAAAGCGCAGTCCCCGAAGGGGCGAGCTTCCAATACCAGTGGCCCGACATGGAGGGGCTGGTATACGAGGGGAGGACGTTCCGCGACGAGCTCACCGAGCACGAGATGCCGCCCGGGACGTTCTTCGACAGCTCGACTCTGCTGGTCCTCACAACTGCGTCCATGCGTCGGATGGGGGAGCTCGCGCCCGGGAGCGACTTCGACGTGCGCCGCTTCCGTCCCAACATCGTCATCGAGTCCGACGATGAGGGGTTCGTCGAGGAGGACTGGCTCGGAGGTGTCCTTCAGATTGGCGATGCGGTCCGCCTGGCGATCACCAGGCCGTGTCTGCGGTGTGTGATGGTGACCCTTGCACAGGCAGACCTGCCGAGGGACCCGGGGGTCCTGCGCGCCGCGTTCGACCACAACGATGGGAATCTGGGCGTGAAGGCGGCCGTGCTGCGTCCCGGGCCGGTCCGAGCAGGCGACGCGGTGGAGTTTCTTCGGCGGCCAGCTAGGGAATGAACCGGACCCAGAACCCGATGAACTCCTCGTCGATCGTGCGCAGCCGGCCCGCGGCGGACGGTCCGAAGTGGCCGTGGGCCCCCAGCTGAATGCGTGTCTCGGAGACGTGGAACGTCGCCCCGATGATCGCGTTCCCCGCGATCCGGCCGGTCAGTTCATCGTAGCGGAAGTCCGCGGCGATGAGCGGGGCGGTGCCCCGGTGGTCGGCCCGCACGCTCCGGTCCCACTCCGCGCCCCACTGCACTGACCACTTCTCGAGAGCGTCGTTCGAACCGAGGTCGAGGACGCCGCCCGCATAGACGCGAACCTCGTCGACCGGTCGTCTCGCAACCAGCAGATGCACGCGATTGGCGTTCACCTCCGGGCTCACGAGTTCGATGTCGAAACGCCGCGCGAGGTCGTCACCCAGGTGATAGCTGGAGTGGGTCAGCGTAAAGCGAGCCTCCCAGCCCGAGTACGCGAGCTGGACCGGAAAGCCCACCCGGAAGTCGGTGTTGAGCAGATCGGCCGCACGGGTGTCCAGCAGAAAGCGCGCGAAGATCCCGACCTCAAACCCGACCGCCAGGGCGGGCCGGCCTGGCGCCTCACGCTGAAAGCTCACGAGCGCCGTGCGGTATCCGAGGGCAACCTCGCCCTCCCGCTCGCCGCGCTCGAACGCGGCGGTACCCTCGGGGTCGGCCCCTTCGAGCCCGGTCAGATCGCGGCTGATCCAGTGCGCCCCCGCTCTGAGCATGACCTCGGTGGGATCCGCGATCAGCGGTGCGACGGGCTCACCGACGAACCAGCGGGGAGCCTGGTCCTGGCCGGCCGCACCGGCGGACGTCGCCAGCAAGAGGGCGGTGAGAACCACACACGATCCGATTGTTTTCTTCAGACGGACAATGGGCACAGGAACCCTCCGCACGAGCCGACCGTTGATCGACTACGGATTGTTATCAGGGGAGGCTCAATATGAGGGATCGGACGGGGATCGGCGCCCGGGGAAGCCGGATGGCGCTCTTGACGCTTTTGACGCCGCTGGCGTGCGGCGACGGGTCGACTGGTGTTCGGGATCAGCCGGTGCCCGACATCACGCTTCCCGTTCGAGTCCATCTCCTCACGTCTCGAATCCCGGAGCTATCCTCCGCACTGTCCGATTCGCAGGTCGCGGCCCTGATCGCCCGGGCGAACGAGGTTTGGGGCGCGGCCGGGATCGGCTGGAGTCTCGAGTCCGTCGTCCGAGAGGCCGCGCAGAACGAGACGGCGATCGAGCAGGCCCTGGCCGGTGTGACGCCGCTCACGTCGACCCTTCTGGCAAGCGCGTTCCCGAGCGCGGAGCTATCCGGGGCCTGGGACGTCTTCTTCGTTCCCGACCTGACATTTGCCGGAGTGCCCGGCGTCTACTTTCCGAGCATTCCGATGGCCGTCTCATCCGAACTCGATCCGGCCGGGCTCGGCGATCCCGGGCGCATTCTCGCTCACGAGCTCGGGCACTCGCTGTCGCTGCCGCACGTGGCGTGCACGGCCGCAGGCAATCTGATGTCGCCGGGGTGCGCGGGGTCGGATCGCACACGTCTCGCGTCCGGGCAGGTCGAGCAGGCCCGTGCACAGGCAAGAGAGGGCTCGCCGGCGCGGTAGGCGGCTCTTTCAGCGCGAGCCTACGTGATCGACCTTTCGGACTCACGGAAGGAGACGGGATGACGTCGAGCCAGTGGCGCGCCGTGGCGGTGGTCATCGGTGCGCTGAGCTTGAGCGGGTGTTCCAGCGAACCGACCATTAGGCCGCCCGGGGCCCCCAGGCTGGCGGCGATCGAGCGGCTCCGCGTCGGCAGCGTGGACGATCCTGAGACTTCGCTCACGTCCATCCGGGCTGTCGAGATCGGTCCCGATGGGCGCATCTACACCCTCCACCACCGCGAGCGCCTGATCCGCATCCACGCTCCTGAGGGAACCCCTCTGGGTTCCTTCGGCGGGCGGGGCGAAGGCCCCGGCGAGCTGGAATCGCCGTTCCGGATGAATCTCATCGACGGCGAGCTCCGCGTCTGGGACACTCGGACGTTCCGTCTGTCCCGGTTCGACCTCGAGGGCCAGTTTCTTGGCCTGGCCACGTACCGCCCAAAGCCCTTCGAGCACCCGTATCTCCGCCCCCCCCGCCCGACCTGGGCGCTCCCGGACATGACCTTTATCGGAGAATTCGGCCTGAATTCGATTCCGGGAGCCGAGGAGCAGGGCGACAGCCCCGTTCTTCGACTGGCCCTGGACGGGGACATCCTCGACACGCTGGTCATCAGGCCGCTCGAGGGCGACCAGTTGAACGTCGACGTCGGAACCGGCGAGCCAAACTTCACCGGGCCGCCATACGGCTGGGGACCGATCGTGGCAGTCTCGCCGGCGCGCATGGAGCTGGTCGTAGCCGAGCGCGACGTCTACCCGGCCGAGCCACGCATGCGCGTGACCAGATCGAGCGTCGGCGGCGATACGTTCTGGTCACGCGAATACCCATATGACCCGGTTCCGGTCGACCCCGATCACGTCGAAGCGGTCGTCGCCAACTTCGCGCGCGTGGTCGAGCAGGCAGGCTGGACGACAGCTCGCCGCGCGGCCGAGGCCTACCGCGGTAGCATGGTGATCCCGGAGCACACCCCGCCGCTCACGCGCGTCGTGATCGGCCGCGACGGCTCGATCTGGCTGGAGTTGGCGGACAACGACGACACGGCGAACCACTGGCTCCTCCTGGATTCCTCAGGCGAGCTTCATGGCCAGGTCTCGCTGCCCGAGCGCTTCTTCGTGCGTTACGCGACGCTCGAAGAAGTGTGGGGCATGGAGCTGGACGAGCTGGACATCCCGTATCTCGTCCTCTACACGCTCGAGGACGAATAAGGCCCGGGCGCCGCCGGCACATGCCTCCGACCGTTGCCTCGTTCATCGCTTGCCCACCCTCCCCCGTCGCCCGAGCTTCGATCGCATGAAGCTGACCATGTCCATGATCGCAGCTCTCGCGACCTCCGTCGCGGGATGCGCGAGCGGCCAGACCTCGCCGCCACCGCCACCATCACCGTCGCCGGATGCCGCTCCGCGTACCGTGCAACCGGGCGCTCCGGGCGAGGACAGCCGCGTCCTGGAGACGCACGAAGTCGCGGGTTTCACGCCGCTGCCCCACACCGAGGCGGATATCCGGTTCATGCAGGGGATGATCTCGCACCATGCTCAGGCGATCGAGATGGCGGCTCTCATCGCGGACAGGGCGGAGAGTCAGGGGCTGATGCTGCTTGGCCGAAGGATCGACATATCCCAGCGGGATGAGATCGGCCTCATGGAGCGCTGGCTGGCGAAGCGCGGCGAGAGCGGGCCCGGGAATCACGGGCACGGCGAGCTCGGCGCGGCACACCATTCGATGATGCCGGGGATGCTGTCGGTGGACGAGATGGCGCGGCTGGCCGCCGCGAGCGGGACGGAGTTCGACCGTCTGTTCCTCGAAGGCATGATCGAGCATCACGAGGGGGCACTCACCATGGTCGCCGAGCTCTTCGCGGCAAACGGCGGCCAGGAGGTGGAGGTGTTCCGGTTCGCGTCCGACGTGGACGCGGATCAATTCATGGAGATCGAGCGGATGCGCGCCATGCTGGACGCGCTCCCCCCGGAATTGGAGAGGTAGCGGAATGCGTTCGACGTCAAGAAACGGCCGCTGGTGGATGCTCGCCCCGGCTCTGGTGTTGGCACTCGGTGTGACGGCGGCCGATGGAGCGCCGCAGGCCCGCGAGGAGGGTCCCCCGCCGCCGCCGGCCTGGGAGTGGGACGCCTCGGACCCGCGAATCGGTCTGGAAGCGGGCCACCTGGATGCCGAGAGCGCGATCTCGAACCTGTCGCACCTCGCGACCCTGATGAAGCCCGAAGCCTTTGTAGGGGACGAGGCAGGCGGTCGGGGCTTCACGAACACGGACATCGCCTTTCAGGGCGACAATGTCTTCCTCGGCAACTACTACGGGTTCCAGGTCTACGATGTCACTGATCCCACCGAGCCGCGGCTGCGCGTCGCCGTTGTCTGTCCCGGCGGCCAGGGTGACGTGTCGGTCTTGGGAGATCTGCTCTTCATGTCGGTCGAGCAGACGAGCGGCCGGCTCGACTGCGGCACCGCGGGTGTGCAAGACAGCGTAAGCGTCGAGCGCTTCCGCGGCGTCCGGATCTTCGACATCTCCGACGTCGACACGCCCCGGCAGATCAAGACCATCCAGACGTGTCGCGGATCGCACACCCACACGCTGGTGACGAGCCCGAGCGACGATTCGAGAGTGTGGATCTACGTCTCGGGTACGGGCCGCGTCCGGTCCCCGAGTGAGCTCGCGGGCTGCTCCGGTCTGGATCCGGAGGAAGACCCGAACACGTCGCTGTTCCGCATCGAAGTGATCGAGGTGCCCCTGGCCGCCCCGGAGAACGCCGAGATCGTCAACATGCCGCGCATCTTCGCCAACGAAGAAGGCGACATCGCCGGTCTTTGGGAGGGCGGTGACCACGGGGAGGGCACGCAGAGCACTCGGACCACGAATCAGTGCCACGACATCACGGTCTACCCGGAGCTCGGTCTCGCCGCTGGAGCTTGTTCGGGCAACGGCATCCTGCTCGACATCTCGGATCCGGCGAATCCGGTCCGACTCGATCAGGTGAGCGACCCGAATTTCGCGTACTGGCACTCGGCGACGTTCAACAACGACGGGACCTCGATCATCTTCACCGATGAGTGGGGCGGTGGCGGTGCGCCGCGGTGTCGCGGCTCGGATCCCAAGGAGTGGGGCGCGAACGCGCTCTTCCGTCTCGAGAACCGGAA
>JAOTZH010000241.1 GCA_029861425.1 Gemmatimonadota bacterium | reverse complement strand
ACACCAGCTGAGGGCCGAAATCGACGAATACCCGCTCCGGCATCGCGTGCGACCCGGTATCACGGGTCTTGCCCAGATCAGTCAGGAGCCGGATCAGACCGTGGACAACGTCCGCGACAAGTTGCGGTACGATCTGGAGTATCTCGAGAAGAGATCACTCAAGCTCGACCTCAAGATCATACTTCGGACGGTACCCGTGATGATCCAGCGGGTCCGTCAGCGGTCCTGAACATCGTGACCGCTCCGGCCGGCGTTCGGGACTCCCGCAGGGTGGCGGTCGCGACCCGCCGGGAGGTCCTCGCGTCATCCTTCCGCGCGGTGCTCGAGCCCCGGGGGTATCTCTGCGGACACGCGCATGATCTCGACTCGCTCGAGCGAACCCTGCGCGAGGGCACGCCGGACGTATTGATCCTCGATGAGGAGCTCGGACTCGCCGACCGCCTCGAAGGGTTGGCCCGCGATTCCGCGATCCGGGATGTCCCGGTCCTGCTCTACTCATCAGGCCCCTGGAGACCGCTGGATCTCCAGGGCGCTCCCGAGCGCGGTGCGGCCTGGGACGTGATCGAAGAGCCGATACGGTCGAACGTTCTGCTGGAGAAGCTCGACCGGTTGTTCGAGCTCCGTGAGCTCTGGGACCCGGCGCAGGACTCGGATCGCGAAGAGGACGGCGGCGGGCTCGAGGACATCCTGAGTGGGCTCCCCATCCTCGACTCGATCGCATCCAGGAATCACGCCGAAATCGGTTGCGTGGTTCTCGGGCCCACCCGTCCAGTAGTCGCGAGGCGCGCTGAAAGGGACATCACGCTTTCTTCGATCCCGGACCAGATTCGCGGCTCGGATCTCTGCGCGTGGATGGGGCCGGCGGAGCTTGTGGTCTTTCTCTATGACGCTGGGATCGACGGGGTCGGTCAGTTCGTCACGCGAGTGGCTCGCTCCGCCGATCCCCGGGCACCGACGGACCTGAGCGCCGGGATCGTGACGCTCTCGCCGCGCGGGCCGAAACCGGAAGAGCGGACCCGCGGACGACACGCCACCGTCCGAGTGCTAGAACACGTGGCCGCCGCGAGGCGAGCTCTCGACCGAGCGCGCGAGGCCGGCGGAGGCGTTCGAGTGGGAGGGGGCATATGAGCCGGTCTGCCCCGCTTCTAGTCGAAGGCGCAGATGCGTCGCCCCTGAGGACTCGCCAGGCGGTTTCCGCGATGCTCCTCGTCGCGGGCTGCGCATTCGCGCTGGTCGGACTCGCGGATATCGCGCTTCTGTGGTTTCCGCCGCGCGCGGGCAACGTTGCGTGGGAGTACGCGACGGTTGGGCGCACGCTCGACACGCTTCCGATGCCGACGCTCGGCCTGCTCTTGATCGCTTACGGAGTCCTTCGACAACCCAGGCCGACGCGTCGCGGGATCGCGTTGGTTTCCGCGGTGTTCGGGCTATGGGGGCTCTTCGGTCTCTTCCTGGCGTTCCTGATCTTCACCGCGGCGCCCGCAGTCCTCTCGCAGACGCCGCCCGGGGCCGTGGAGGCCATGCGGCGGGCCGCGCTCCGTCACGGGGTCCAGGCGGTGCTGTATCCGCTGGCCTGGATCACCATCGCGGTCATGGTCTGGCGGTCGCGGACGACGGAGGCGACGGGGTGACAGCCGGCGCGGCAGCCCTAGACGCACGGCCCCGGAACGGGGTGGCAGTCGCGTCCCTGGCGGTGGCGGCGAGCTTCACGATCCTGTTCGGATCCGCCCTCCTGTCCCTGCTCGGGGACTGGGTGACAAGCGGAGAGTACGGCCACGGGTTTATTCTCCTGCCCGTCTCGGTCTGGCTCGCTCGGAGCCGGGTCGTCGAGGCACGTCCCGGACGGCGCGCCGGTTTGATCGCGCTGGCGGTATCGGTCGGTCTCTTCCTCCTGGGCATGTTGGCGGGAGAGTCGTTCACGCAGCGCATTGGAGTTCTGGCCGCTCTCGGGTCGCTTACGGTCTACTATCGAGGCTGGGCGCAGGCTCGGGCCTGGTGGCTACCCCTGGCCTTGCTGGCCAGCTCCATCCCCCTGCCGGATGTCGTCCTCGACACGCTGACCGTGCCGCTGCAGCTCTTCGCATCCGGCGCGGCCGTCGCGCTCCTCGAGTCTCGTCACATCCCGGCCGGCCAGGCAGGCAACGTGATCTTCCTCCCCGGCCAGGAGCTCTTCGTTGCCGCCGCGTGCAGCGGCTTGCGATCGATCTCTGCGCTCTTCGGGCTGACGCTCCTCATCGCGGGCACCTGCGTGCGCTCCGTCCCGGCGCGCCTTCTGCTGATCCTCCTCGCCGTGCCGGCGGCCATCGGGGCGAACGTCCTTCGCGTGTTCGGCACGGGGTTCGGCGCCTATTACCTGGGGCCTGAATTCGCGAAGGGGTTTTCGCACCACGCGATGGCGGCCGCCGCCTTCGCGTTTCCGCTCGCGCTCGTGGGAGGAACGGCGTGGTTGCTCTCGAGGCTCGAGCGATGACTCGTGAGCGGTCGCCAAACGCGTGGCGCACGGCATTCGCGCCGTCTGCCGTCCTCCTGATCGGAGCTCTGGGGAGCCTTGCTGTGCAACCGCAGCGAAGGCTCGCGCTTGAGGCGCCTCTCGAGAACTTTCCGAACCAGGTCGCGGCTTTTTCCGTTGCCCGGACTCTCGACGTACCAGAACCGGAGCGGCAGGCGCTGCAGGCGGACGACCTCTTGCACCGGGAGTATCGGGACTCGTCCGGACGGACTCTCACCGTTTACGTCGCCTATTACGGCCGACAGGGCGGCGGATACAGCATTCACTCTCCGACCAACTGCCTCCCGGGGTCCGGGTGGGAGCCGGTAGAGTCCGACCGTGTGACCGCGACGACGCGGTACGGACCCTCGCAGATCAACCGCTACCTCATCGAGCACGGGACGGGCGCGCAGGCGCTCGTCTACTACTGGTACCAGGGGCGCGGTCGGGTGGCGGCGAGCGAATACCGCGTGAAGACCGATCTGCTTCGGGATGCGATCCTGGCACGGCGTACGGACGAGGCGCTCGTCCGCGTCGTGTTCCCTCTCGCGGGGCCCGAGGACAGTCTCGAAGAGGTGGATGCGCTGGCCGCCGCCACCGTGGCGCGGGTGGTCGATGCTCTCGACGCTCACCTGCCGGGTTGAGAATGTCCTCTCGCCTGCGCGCCGTCGCCAGAGAACTGCGGCACCTGCCGGATCGCCTCATGCACCCGTCACGGCGGCGACAGGCTCTGCGACGAGTCGAGGCGGCCGAGCCACAACGTGTCCTCGTGATGTGTCTCGGAAATATCTGTCGGAGTCCGTTCGCCGCCGGCGTGCTCGCCCGCGACCTGCCGGGGCGTGAGGTACGGTCGGCGGGGTTCCTGGAGTCGGGAAGGCCGGCTCCGCGGGAAGCTGTGTCCGTCGGTGCCGAGTATGGGGTGAACCTGACGACCCACAGATCGATGCAGGTGTCTCCCGAGGCGATCACATGGGCCGACCTGGTGCTCGTCATGGACGGCCGCCAGGCGGCCAGGGTGGAGTCGATCTCCGCGGCCGGCACGCTCATCGAGCGCCTGGGCGATTTCGACCCGGGGCCCATCGATACGCGAACGGTGATCGACCCCATCGAACGCGATCGGGCGTTCTTCGCACAGGTGTACGACCGTATCGAAGCGTGCTGCGAAACGGTGGCACACGCCGCCCGTCACGAACCGGAGGACGGATCGTGACGACGCCCGACGTAAGTGTCGTTTGTCCCCTCTTCAACGAGGAGGAGAGCGTCGGTCCGCTGATCGACGCCGTGTCCAGGGCGCTTGCCGACGTTATTGGCTGGGAGCTGGTGCTGGTGGATGATGGGAGTTCGGATCGCACCGTCGCCGTCGTCAAATCGCACACGGCGGATCCCCGGGTGCGGCTGGTTCGACTCGCCCGCAACTACGGACAATCCACCGCGACGCAGGCGGGCTTCGACGCTTCACGGGGGCGAATGGTGGTGACCATGGATGGTGACCTCCAGAACGACCCGAGGGACATCCCGAATCTCGTTTCGAAGCTCGGGGAAGGGTTTGACCTCGTCGTCGGATACCGGGAGACGCGTCGGGATCGTCTGATCACACGGAAGCTTCCGTCGCGGGTCGCAAACGTCCTGATCCGCTGGCTCACGGGCGTCCCCATCATCGACAACGGGTGCTCGCTCAAGGCCTATCATCGCGAGACCCTCGTCGGCATGCGGCTCTACTCCGACATGCACCGCTTCATCCCGGCGTTGGCGGTCGGGGCGACGGGCGCCCAGATCGCGCAGATACCCGTCCGACATCACGGGCGCCGATTCGGGACAAGCAAATACGGGCTCTCGCGTGTCTGGAAGGTCCTCGCCGATCTCATGACCGTGACGATGCTCCGCTGGTTCGGGCAGCGGCCGCTGTTGCTCTTCGCCTACGGCGGAATCGCGGCGTTCGCGGTTGCCACCGTCTTCTTCGCCGCCCAGCTGGCGGCGTTGGCCCGCGGACCGGGCGGGGTCGTCTATTCGGGGGCCGCCGTCCTGTTCATGGGGCTTGCACTATACTTCTTCATGGTGGGACTGATCGCCCAGGTCGCGACTCACGAGTGGGCGCTGCACGCGAGCGCTACAGCCGGACCGAGGGGTAGGAGATGAGGCAGACCGAGTCGCTGGTCGAAGCTCACGATGCCGGGGCGGATCGGCCGGCCCCGAGACGGAGCGAGGAGTCCAAGAGGCAGGGGCAGCCGGCAGTGTCGGTGATCGTGCGTGTGACGGAACACCCCCTCGCGCCCGACGACATCTACCATGAATACGCCCCCACGATCCTCGCCGAGGAACCGACAGCGGAGTTCCTG
>JAOTZH010000240.1 GCA_029861425.1 Gemmatimonadota bacterium | reverse complement strand
GCGAGTGCCGCAACGGTGGCAGCGTGGTCGCCGCCGGTTCGGGCGTCCACACCGCCGACCGTGAGACCGGTATCGTCACTCTCGATTTCTCGGGCACCAAGACGATCACCGAGTGTGCGCGCGCGCGTGGCGACCTCGTCATCACGATCAACGGTGGCGGGACCTTCGAAGGCCATCGGATGAAGGAGAACGGCCAGTTCGTCGGTCTCCAGACCAACGACCAGGAAGGTTCGTTCCGCTGGGAGACCAGCGACGGGCGCACCGGCGAGTGCGACTACGAGCTCCATGTCTCATGGGATCCGTCGACGGGGACCAAGACGGTCACCGGCTTCGTGTGCGACAAGGAGATCAATCGGGTCGTGACGCGTGACGGCGCGGCCGGAAACGATCGGAGCGACGCCTAGTCGGTCCAAACCACACCATCGCCTGCAGGTCACTCCGGCTTCGGCCGGTGACAGACCGAACGAGAAGAGGCCGTCGGGGAAACCCGGCGGCCTTCTTCTTCGTGTCCGAAAGGTGTGCCCGCCACCTCTGACCGGCGCGGCCTACTCCGGTCGCGGGAAGAGGACGTCGCCCTTTCGGACCGCGGCGAGTCCACCCATGGCTTCGTCGAGCGCGCCGAACTCCGGCGGGTCTCCCTCGCCTCCCACGGCAATCCAAATCTCGCGAGCCTTGGACGGCATGAACGGCGCGAGCATCGCCGCCGTGGCGCCGAGAGCCCGGACCAGGTCGCCCAGGACGCTGTCCAGGGCCTGCGGCGCGGCTCCGTCGCCTTCCGCCTTCGAGAGGGCCCACGGCTTCGTCTCGTCCACGAACGAGTTCGCCGCCCGAACCAACCCGAACGCCGCCGCGATCCCGAGGTGCAGCCGATAGTCGTCCATCTTCTCGCGGTACTCCGCGAGAGCGCGCGCGGTGTCCGCCGCGAGGTCCGGACCGGGTCCGCCGTCCGTCGGCGGCGGCACTCGCCCGTCTCGGTACTTTGTCACCATCGCGACGACACGGTTGAGGAGGTTGCCGAGATCGTTCGCCAGATCCGTCGTGACCCGCTGGTCGAACTGCGCCACGAAATCGTCGGCCGACCCGAAATTCCTGTCGGAGTCCCAAGGGATCTCGCGCATGAGGAAGTAGCGTAGCGCGTCGGCCCCGTGTCTCTCGACCAGCTCCGGGATCTCCAGGGACTTCCCGGACGACTTGGAGAGCTTCCCACCACTGAAGTTGATGAAGCCGTGCGCCCAGACGGTCTCGGGCAGCTCCAGACCGGCCGAGCGTAGCATGGCCGGCCAGATCACGCAGTGGAACCGGGTGATGTCCTTCCCGATGATGTGGAGGGCCGCCGGCCACCGATCGCTGAACGCCGGCCCATCGGGATACCCGACCGCCGTGATGTAGTTGGGAAGCGCATCGAACCATACGTATACGGAGTGGCCCTCGACGCCCGGGAAGTCGACTCCCCACGAGATGCGGCTTCTCGACGCGGAGATGTCGTCGAGACCGCCCTCGAGGAGCTTGAGGATCTCGTTTCGACGGCTCGCCGGACGCACGAAGCCCGGGTTCTCCTGGATGTGCTCCAGCAGGAAGTCGCGATAGGACGAGAGACGAAAGAACCAGTTCTCCTCGTCCGTCCACTCGATGGACCGCTGAGGGTGGAGCGAGCACTCGCCGTCGACGAGCTCATCCTCCTTCTTGAAGGCCTCGCACCCCGCGCAGTAGTAGCCTTCGTACTTCGCGGAATAGAAGTCGTCGCTCTCCCTGATCCGCTCCATCAGTGCCTGCACGCCGTCCTCGTGACGGGGTTCGGTGGTGCGGATGAAGTCGTCGTTCGAGATGTCGAGGCCCGCCCACGTCGAGACGAACGTGGCCGCGATCTCGTCGACCCACTCCTGCGGGCTCCTGCCGCCCTGCTCCGCCGCCTGGGCGACCTTCTGCCCATGTTCGTCCATGCCGATCACGAACCACACGTCATCGCCGACGGCCCGCCGATATCGCGCGATCACGTCGGCGCCGACCTTCTCGACGGTGTGGCCGAGGTGTGGCTCGCCGTTCGAGTAGTCGATCGCGGTGGTCAGGTAGAAGGCAGACATGGTCGGATTGGTCCGGTTCGGGCGGATAGCCGGCGGTTCAGCCGGCCGCGTGATCGGACGACTGCTGGGCATCTGACGGCGGGCTTTCGGACGACGGCTCGTCCGCGCCGCCCGTGGACTCCTGGTCGGTCCCCTCCGCCAGCGTCCGCCGCTTGGCGGCCCGGGTCTCGTCCTTGAGCTGGGTCAGCGGAATCGTGCGTCTTCCCTCTCGCCCGTCCAGCGATACGGTCTCATCGAACATGGACCAATCGGCGACGCGCTCCTCGCCCTCGGTGGTCGTGACCGACTGCCCGACGCCGGGAAAGCGCTTCTTCGCCTGCTGGTACATCGCGTGCTCGTAGCGCAGGCAGTTCATCAACCGTCCACACGCGCCCGAGATCTGACTGGGGTTGAGCGACAGCCCCTGATCCTTGGCCAGCTGTAGGGTGACGGGCTCGATCGAAGGCAGCCAGGAACGACAGCAAAGCTCGCGCCGGCAACGCCCCAGCCCACCGATCCGCCGGGCCTCGTCCCGCACGCCGATCTGCCTGAGCTCGATCCGGGTTCGGAAGGCACGCGCCATGTCCCGCACCAGCGCGCGGAAGTCGACACGCTTCTCCGCCGTGAAATAGACGGTGAGCTTGTTCCGGTCCCACTGCCATTCGGCCTCGCTGACCTTCATCCGGAGCCTGTGCTTCGCCACGAGCTCGCGGGTGCGGCGTCTGACCTCCATCTCCTGATCCCGAAACTGTAGCAGCCGATTCACATCGGCCGGAGCCGCCCGTCGAATCACTTTCTTTTCGGGCAGCGGGACCGAACGCTCCCCGACGGCGTCACAGCCCCCTTCGCAGGCGAGGTCTTTCGCGGAGACGGCCCGTTTAACCACACCGATATCACGACCGCGATCGGCCTCGACCACGACGAACTCGCGCTCACGCAGTGCCAACGGGTGCGAGAACGAGAAATAGTCCGTGCGGAGCCCTTTGAACCGGATCTCCACGATCTGCACGCCATCCGTGCGGGCGGCGACGGGGGGGGTGCCGGGAGCTGCTCCTGGATCGACGGCGGCGGGCGGTTCGACGCGCCTCGGTTTCGGCGGATCCGCCGGACGACGCGACCGTCTGGAAATCGGCCGCGGCCGGCCCCGTCGGCGCCTGTCCCCGCGTCGCGGACGGTCGGGCGAGTCGTTCCCCGGGTCGCGTGGATCCGTCATGATTCCTCCCAGGCACCCATCCCGTAGTACTTCTCGCGCCGCTCCTGGACGAGCCGCTCCGGATCCACGGTCTCGAGAGAGGCGAGGTGACGTTCGAGCGCCTCTCCGGCGGTGGCGATGGCCGCTTCGGGGTCCCTGTGCGCCCCGCCGCGGGGTTCCGGCACGACCTCGTCCACGACCTCGAGCTCGAGCAGATCCGGGGCGGTGAGCTTGAGCGCCTCCGCCGCCTGGTCGGCGTGCTCGCGACTGCGCCACAGGATCGCGGCACACCCCTCCGGCGAAATCACCGAGTAGATCGCGTTCTCCAGCATCAGGACCCGGTCGGCGACCGCGATCCCGAGAGCCCCGCCGCTGCCCCCTTCGCCAATGACACACGTGACGATCGGAACGCGCAGCCCCGCCATGACGAAGAGGTTCTCCGCTATCGCCGCACCCTGGCCACGCTCCTCGGCACCGATACCCGGGTAGGCGCCCTGCGTATCGACGAACGTGATGACTGGGCGGCCGAACTTCTCGGCGAGCTTGAAGAGGCGCTTTGCCTTGCGGTACCCCTCGGGGTGCGGCGAGCCGAAGTTCCGGTGGAGATTCTCCTTCATCTCCCGGCCCTTCTGGTGGCCGATCACCATGACGGTGCGACCACCGAATCGCCCCCAGCCACCGACGATCGCAGGGTCGTCCCGAAACGCGCGATCGCCCCTCAGCTCGAAGAAGTCCTCGAACAGCCCGTCGATGAAGTCGGCGGTGAACGGACGATCCTGGTTGCGGGCCAGCTTGACGCGATCGAAACGCGACAGACCGGCGAGCGCCTCATCCTGGGCCGTGTCGAGCTTGCTCTCGAGCGGCCCGAGTTGATCGGACACGTCGATCCCGCGCTCTTCGGCTTTGGCTCGCAACTCCGCGATCTGCTCGCGAAGCTCGTCGAGCCCATCCGGCTCTATGCTCATCAGACCCTCGAAAGGTCTCGGTTAACCCGCCCGGACGACGCATGACAGTCGCCCGTGCCATCCCCGACCCGTCAGTCGCGAACCAGCTTCACCCGGTCGCCGAGGAGGATCCGCAGATCCGTCAGGAGGGCGGCGTTCGGCGCCACGCGTAACGTGCGCGACGCGAACCGCGAAGCCGAAGCCTTGCTACCGGCACCGCTTCCGTTGCCCCCACCATTCGACGAACTGTTTCCGGACCGGCGCCACTCCACGAACAGCGGACCACGCCCCGGACACTCCTCCAACAGTTTCCGAGCCTGCTCGAACGCGCCGGCGGCGACCTCGTCGCCCTCCTCGAGCTGGATCAGGATCCCCACCCCACCGCCGGCCCGGACATCGGCGAGCGGTTGAACGGAGTCGATGAAGATGGGCGGGTCCTCATCATCCCGCGAGTTGTCTGAAACCGTCCCGGTCAGAAGTACCGGACGGTCGTCCGAGAGGAGCTCCCGGTTCTCGAGCCACGTATCGCCGAACACGAGGGCCGTCGCCGTGCCCTGGAAGTCCTCGATCGTCAGGCGCGCCCACTCCCGCCCGTCGCGGCGGGACGCGCGCACGGACTTCTCGGTGATCACGCACGGCACCTGCACCTGCCGGCCGCGAAGGCCGAGCAACGCG
>JAOTZH010000060.1 GCA_029861425.1 Gemmatimonadota bacterium | reverse complement strand
ACCCCAAACGCGTAGGGCCATACGAGCGCTTTGCCGATCTGCTGGTGGATCGGTATACCAGATCCGGGGAGACCCGGCCCTCGCGGGCGACCCGCCCGGGAAACATGGACTCGATCACCGAGGAGGATGTGATCCGAAAACTCGAAGTCCTTCAGGACCGTTACCTGTCCGGAGACGGATCGTGAGCGAGACCGCGACCGGCACCCGCGCCGGGCGGATCCTGTGGGTGGACGACGAGGTCGATCTCCTTCGACCGCATCTGATGCTCCTGCGATCCGAGGGGTATCACGTCGACGCGATCATGAATGGCCAGGACGCCCTCGAGCTGCTGGGCAGTCGTACGTACGACCTGGTTCTGCTCGACGAACAGATGCCCGGGTTGCGCGGCATCGAGGTGCTCGACCGCCTCCGGCGATCATCGCCGCGCCTGCCGGTCGTGATGGTGACGAAGAGTGAGGAAGACTCCACCATGCACGAGGCGATCGGGCGCCGGGCGGACGACTACATCGTCAAGCCGACGAGCCCGCGGCAGGTGCTGTCGGTGGTCACCAGGCTGCTGGCGGGGCCCGCGCTCAGACACGAGCACATCGCCCGAGACTTCTCGCGCCGTTTCGGCGAGCTCCGGGAGGCGTGCTCGACGGCGCGCTCGTGGACGGAATGGTCGAGTCTCTACTCGGAGATGATCGATTGGGACCTCGCGCTCGAGGAGGCTCAAGAGACGGGTCTCCGGGACATCCTCGATACGATCGTTGCCGATCTGCGTCGGGGGTTCTGCGACTTCGTGGCCGAGAGCTACGGCGATTGGGTGCACGAGGGCGGCGAGGAGGGCCCCACGCTCTCCGTGGACGTGCTCCGCCGCATGTTCCAGCCCGTTCTCAGCGAGGATCCGGCGGCGCTGTTCATCGTCATGGACTGCATGCGGCTCGGTCAGTGGCGGGCGATCGTCCCCCTCCTGTCGGAGTTGTTCGAGATCGAAGAGGAGCTCTATTCGTCGATCCTCCCGACCGCGACCCCGTATGCCCGAAACGCGCTGTTCAGCGGGCTGTTTCCCGATGAGCTCGCCGAGCTCCGGCCGGATTGGTGGGAGCGCGGCGACGAGATCGGCTACAACTCCTTCGAGGACGAGCTGTTCCAGCGTCATGTCAACGAGCTGGTCGGGGGTGTCCTGCCGACGCATTACGAGAAGATCTTCTCGGCGGCGGAGGGTCAGGCGATGCTCGGACGCCTGGACGGGTATCTGTCGAGTCCGTCGGCGACGGCGCTGGTGTTCGGGTTCGTCGACCTGCTGACGCACGGACGCTCGGAGTCGCGCCTGATCTGGGAGATGGCCCCGGACACGAGCGCCCTGCGGTCTCTGACGGTGACCTGGTTCCAGCGCTCGGCCGCTTTTCGCGCTCTCAAGGTGGCCGCCCAGCGCGGCGTGCGCGTCCTTCTCACGACGGATCACGGATCGCTGCATTGCCACCGGCCGGCCACGGTCTACGCGAAGCGGGACGCCACGTCGAACCTCCGCTACAAGTTCGGAGACGACCTGCGGGTCGAGAACCCCGGAGCGGTCTTCCGCACATCGGACGCGGATGAGCTCAGGCTTCCGCCGGGAGGGCTCAAGCGCACGTACGTGCTCTGCCGCGAGGACTACTTCTTCGTGTACCCGACGAAGCTCCGCGAATACCAGAATCGATATCGCGACAGCTTCCTCCACGGTGGAATCAGCCCCGACGAGATGATCATGCCCGCGGCGCTGCTGACTCCGAGATGACCAACCGGCCCGCCGCCGAGCCCCGTCCGGATACGCTGCGGCGTCTCCTCGACTTCCTCAAGCGGTACCGGCTCTGGTTCACCGCGGCGGTGGCGCTCAGCGTGGTCGGGGCGACGCTCGACGCGTTCGGGCTCCTCCTGTTGATCCCGTTTCTGCGATCCCTGTTCGAGATGGGACCGATCTTCCCGGACGGCGGACGCAACGCGGCCGAACGGCTGATCGACACTCTCTTCGGCGGGTTCATCGGCGACGCCGAGGGACTCCAGGCGCTCCGCCTCGTCTGCCTTATCGTCGTCGTCGTCATCCTCCTCAAGAACGTCTGCCTCTACGCGTCGCGCGTTCTCTCGATCCGGGTCGAGGAGTCCTTCGCCCGGGATCTCAGAAACGCGGTGCATGCGCGGCTCCAGCGACTGCCGCTCTCCTTCTTCGGCGAGGGGCGGACCGGGCAGCTGATCACGCGGGTCGAGGCCGACACACGGGAGGCGAGGCTGATCCCCGCGGCCGCCGCGCTCTGGGTCCGTCACGCCGCGTCGACCCTGGCACACGTCGCCGCGTTGTTCATCCTGTCGTGGCAGTTGTCCCTGTTCGCGCTCGTCCTCATCCCGATCATGGTCGTGGCCCTGCGGCCGATCCTCTCCCGGCTGCGAGCCTCCTACCGGAAGGTCTTCGATGACCGCGGCGACGTGACCAGCGCGCTGGAGGAGACGGTGACCGGGATCCGGCTGGTCAAGGCGTCCGGCACGGAAGACCGTGAGGAACGGCGGTTCGCCGAGCGCTCGAACGAATTCGCCCGGGCCGCGATGAAGACGAAGATGACGGGGCAGCTCGCGTCTCCGGTCTCGGAAGTGCTGTCGTCTCTCGTCGCGGTCGCGCTGATCTGGGTGGGAGCCGGAATCGTGTTGGGCGACGGCGGTCTGGGCCCGGACCAGTTTCTGGCCTTCGTCACCCTCGCGCTCCGCACGGTGTCGCCGATCAAGGCCTTGTCGCAGTTGCCGCCGCAGTTCCACCAGGGCCTCGCCGCCGCGGATCGGTTCCTCGAGGTCCTGGATCGGGATCCCGAGCCCGAGGGCGGGTCGCTCGAAGCGACCTCGTTCGAGACGGCGATCCAGTTCGAGGGGGTCACCTTCTCCTACTCGGACGACGCGCCCGTTCTTCACGCCATCGACCTGACGATCTCCCGGGGGGAGGTCGTGGCGCTCGTGGGCCCCTCAGGCGGGGGAAAGAGCACGCTCGTGGATCTGATCCCACGCTTCGCCGACCCGACCGGGGGCCGGATCACGCTCGACGGGCGCGACGTGCGTGACTTTTCGGTGCGGTCGCTCCGGGGTCTGATCGGCCTGGTGAGCCAGGACACCGTGATCTTCCACGACACCGCGGCCGCCAACATCGCATACGGGGCTTCGGAGGCGACTCCCGACGAGGTCCGTTCGGCGGCGCGCGCCGCGCACGCGGAACCGTTCATCGAGGCTCTTCCCGACGGGTACGACACGGTGTTGGGTGAACGAGGAACGCGTCTTTCCGGCGGGCAGCGGCAGCGCATAGGAGTCGCCCGAGCCCTGCTCCGCGATGCCCCGATCCTCGTTCTGGACGAGGCGACGTCCGCCCTCGACTCGGAGAGCGAGAAGATCGTCCAGGAGGCGGTGACGGAGTTGTTCGAGGGGCGCACGATCGTGATCATCGCCCACCGGCTGTCCACCGTGAGGGCGGCGGATCGGATCGTCGTGCTCGAGGCCGGACGAATCGTCGATCAGGGAACGCACGAGGAGCTGCTCGACCGCGGCGGCCCCTATCTCAGGTTGTTCGACCGGCAGCTCACTGCTGCGACGTCGCCATGAGCCCGTTAGAGCGACGCCTGATACTCGTGCGGCACGCACAGCCCGCGATCGACCCGTCGATGCCGGCGTCACGCTGGCGGCTGACGGAGGAGGGGAGAACCGGCGCCGCATCGCTCGGACAACGCCTTGCCCTCTACCGGCCGCGTGCGTGCTACTCGAGTCCCGAGCCCAAGGCGATCGAAACGGCGGCGGGCATCGTGACGGCGATCGACGTGCCCGTCGTGCCGGTGCCCGGCCTGGCCGAACACGCCCGCGAAGACGTCCCGTTCCTCGGCTCGGCCGCCGCGTTCCGCGAGCGTCTCCTCGAGGTCTTCGCCCGTCCCGGGGAGGTCGTGTTCGGCGAGGAATCCGCGCACCAGGCTGCGGAGCGGTTCACGGACGCGATGGATCTCGTGATGGAGGAGGCCGGCGCAGAGTCCGTCGTCGCCGTCTCCCACGGTACGGTCATGAGCCTCTACGTCTCGGGCCGGATCGGCCTCAACGCCGTCGAATTCTGGGATTCGCTCGGGTGGGGAGCGTTCGTCGTGATCGGCTGGGAGTCGGGCCAGGTGCTGGACTTCGATGCGGGTGATCGCGGTGGTCCCTAGCACCCGCCCCGGATGAGGAGGCGGATCGGCCTGGGGATCGCGGGTGTCGCGCGGTCGGTGCTGCGGGTTCGCCGGACCCTCGTGGAGTCCCAGATCGCGGCGAGCTTTCCCGAGCGTGAGAGCGAGTGGGTCAAGGTCACCGCGCGCGGCTGCTATCGCCACTTCGGCGAGGAGCTCGCGGTGCTGGCCGGTGGGGCGAACGCGATTCGCAAGGCGCTCGATCGCATCCAGGATCCGTCACGCGCGATCGACGATCTCCGGGCCATCGCGGGAGACGGCGGATCGTGCGTGATCGTGACCGGCCACCTCGGGAATTGGGAGCTCGCGGGAGCGTATGTCGCGACGTCGGGTATCAAGGTGACCGCCGTGGCACGAAGACAGCGCGGGACCTTCGGGCGTCGCCTTCATGCCGTTCGTGAGGGGCTCGGCCTGGAGATCGTCGATCATGATGCGGGCGCGGCGCCGGTGATGCGGGCGTTGCGATCCGGACGGTGCGTAACGCTCGTCGCCGATCAGCACACGCGCCGGGGAGCCGAACCGTTGCCCTTTCTCGGACGCCCGGCGTGGACAAGCCTGGGTCCCGCTCGCCTCGCACAGGCGGCCGGCGTCCCGCTCGTGTTCGGGGCGCTGGTCAGGGAGGGCGAAGGGTACATCGCGAGGTGGGTTCCCGTGCCCCCGGCGGCGCTGGAGGATCCCGTGACGGGAACGCGCGAGTGGCTGTCTTATCTGGAGCGGGCGGTACAGGAGCGTCCGGAGCAGTACTTTTGGTTCCACAGAAGGTGGAGACACACGAGGAACGTGGGCGAAACGTGATCTATATAGGCATCCCCGTACGCGACGAGCGACACACGATCGGGCCGCTGCTATGGCGGATCCGCGAGCTCCTGTACGGCGAACAGCGCGAATTCCATCTGATTGTCGTGGATGACGCCTCGACGGACGGCACCCAGGATCTCCTGGAGAAGTACACGCGGGTGCTCCCCATGACCCTCGTCCACAACGAGGCATGTCGGGGATACGCGGCCACGCTGGAGCAGCTCATCCGCGAAGCGTCCGCGAAGTCCGGCTATCCGAAGCGCGACGCGCTGGTAACGATGCAGGCGGATTTCAGCGATCCGCCCGAGTGCGTTCCGGAGATGTTGCGCCGATTCGAGGGCGGGGCGGATCTGGTCTCGATCGCGCCGCTCACGGCTATGAGCCGCCCACGACGTTGGACCCGGATCGGTGCGAGCCTGGTTTCGCGCGGCATCCGTGTGGCGGAGGAGCCGTGCGACCCGTATGGCAGCCTGAGACTGTACCGGCTGTTCACGCTCTGCCGGTCGCTCGCCGAGCAGGGGGATGAAGGCCCCCTTCTGACCCAGAAGGGCTGGGCGGCGAACGCCGAGCTTCTCCTCCGCGTGCTCCCTCACACGAGACGCGGCGAGGTGATCGACCCGCCCCCGGAGCGCCTCAGAAGGTACCGGGACAGCCGGTTCCGACCCGGTCCCCAGCTGCGCACGCTCTTACGGGCCCGACGCGACCCGGCACTACGGGCCGCCGCCGCGAGGGCACGAGACACCGCCGCGTCATGAAGACGCTGGTCCTGGCACTGGCGCTGCCGCTTCTGCACGTCCCGGCCGAAGCGAACGCTCAGACGGCCCCCGCGCCGTCCCCGTTCGAGGCGGAGTGGCCGTTCGACGTCGGGGAGATCGCGACGTACGACGTCACCTTCGGCCCCATCCGAGTCGGACGCGCGCGTCTCGCCGTCGAGGCCGTCGACACCGTTCGGGCGACACCGGCGTACCGGCTGTCACTCGAGCTCGAAGGGGGACCGTTCTTCTACAAGATCGACGACCGGACCGTCGGCTGGCTCGCGACCGAACCCTACCGGACCGTCAGATTCGAGGAGATCCTCAACCAGGGGGGGTACCACCGCCATCGGCGCTATGAGCTGGATCACGAGCTCTCGAGCTACGTCCGCCAGGATTGGGACGATGAGGCGGGACAGTACGTGGCCCACGCCACCGAGCGCGACGTTGCGATGCCGTCCTTCGCGCTCGACGAGATCTCGTTTCTGTTTCTCGTCCGGACTCTGCCGCTGGACGTCGGTCACACCTACGTGTTCGAAAACTACTTTCAGGACGAGGGGAACCCCGTCGTGGTGCAGGTGTTGAGACGAGAGAGGGTCCGCGTGCGAGCCGGCCGATTCGAGACGATCGTCGTCCGGCCGATCATCCAGACGGACGGGCTCTTCTCCGAGGGCGGAGAGGCCGAAGTCTACATCAGCGACGACGACGAACGTCGCATCGTCCTCCTCAAGTCGCAGATGTCGGTCGGCGAGATGAACATGTATTTGCGCGACCTGGAGACGGGCGAGCGCTGAGCGTATGGGCGGCACGGGGCGGCCGGTCTTTTGGCGTCACCGGCTGGCCCGGGGTATATTCGCGCGGCCCAATCACGGAGCATCCATAAATCACGGGGAGGTGCCTTGGGAAAAGGCGGATACGTACCAAACGCGATCGACCGGGCTCGAGACGAGCTCTTCAGTCATATTCGTCGTTGCGGCGTTCTGGAAGCTGAGGACGAGCAGCGCTCGGAATGGTTCGATGACACGGTCGAATATCTGGCGGAACGGTATCCGGAGCTGACTCCGGACGAGCTCGTCGCTCTGCGTACCATCGGCGAGCGGTATTGTGCGCCCGCGATCTCGAACGCGAGTCGAGCCCCAGCGGCTCCTGCCGAAGAGACCGGGACGGAGGCGGAGGAATCGGTCGAGGCACCGGTCGAGGTGGCCGTCGCCACGGTCGACGAACCCGCGACGGCCGAGGTCGCTGTCGAGGTGGCCGAGGAGGAAGTGGTCGATACCGGCGAGGTAAGCGCAGCCTGAACGAGCCCCCGTCCCCGGACGACCCGGGACCTGAACGGACCGGCAGCAGCCGGTCGAAACCTCACTGATGGACACAGGGGTCGTTCTTCGGCTCCTGGCCGTGATCGGCCTCGTGCTGGCGAACGCGTTCTTCGTGGCAGCGGAGTTCGCGCTTGTCGGTGCCCGCCGGACCCGCATCCGCGAGCTGGTCGAGGAAGGAGATCGACCGGCCCGTCTGGTCGATCGGGCTCAACGCGATCTCGACCGCGCGATCTCGGGGACGCAGCTCGGAATCACGCTGGCGTCCCTCGGGCTGGGCTGGATCGGCGAGCCGGCGGTCGCCGTCACGATAGAGCCGGTGGTCTCGGCGATGGGGCTTCCCGGCTCCCCGGTCGCCGTGCACTCGATCGCGGTCACCCTCGCCTTCATCTTCATTGCCTATCTCCACATCGTGCTGGGCGAGCTGGCGCCCAAGACCGTGGCGCTCCTCCACCCCGAGACCGTCAGCCGATTCGTCGCCGGGCCGCTGATCGCGTTCAATCGGCTGATGGCGCCCTGGATCTGGGTCCTGAACGGATCGTCCGCGCTGTTCCTGCGACTCATGCGGCTGCCGGCGAGCGTAGGCCACGAGCGGGTTCATAGTCCGGACGAAATCGAGATGCTGGTCAGCGAGAGCCTGAAGGAAGGGGTCGTCGAAGAGGACGAGAAGGCGATGATCCAGGGGGTCTTCGACCTCACCAGGACCATGGTGCGCGAGGTGATGACGCCGCGCCCGGATATCGTGGCGGTGGGTGCGGATGCGACCATCGCCCTGATGCTCGAGAAGTCGGCCGAATCAGGGTTTTCTCGGCTCCCGGTCTACCGGGAGTCCCTCGACGAGATCATCGGAGTCGTCGTGGTGAAGGACCTGCTCCGACGTGTGGTGAGCGGCGACGACAACACGCGGGCGTCGGCAGTGATGAGAGACCCCTTCTTCGTGCCCGACACGAAACCGGTCGATGATCTGATCGCGGAGCTACGGCATCGAAAGACGCACATCGCGATCGTCGTCGACGAGTTCGGCGGCACCGACGGAATCGTCACACTCGAGGACCTCCTGGAAGAGATCGTCGGCGAGATCTATGACGAGCACGACATCGCGGCGGCGGACGTCGCGGTGGGCCCCGACGGCCGAGTCCTTCTGGACGGCGGCACGTCGTTCTCGGATCTCGTCGAGAGATTCGATCTTGCGACATCCGGCGGGGAGGAGGAGTACGACACCGTGGCGGGGTACGTCCTCGCGACGCTCGGCAGGATTCCCGACGTCGGCGAGCGCGTACCGATCGGCGATGCCGAGCTGCGGGTGCGTGAGCTCAACGAGCGAAGGATCACCGGGCTGGAGCTGGTCGGCGCTCGGGAGCGTCCGGCGTCGGATGGCGGAAGTGACCCCGTGCCCGAGTGATAGCGCGTTCCGCCGCTTTGGGGAGCCCTTCCTGGGGCCTCGCGGAGTTGCCCCGAGGGTGCTTGGGCGCGTATAAAAACACCGACGTGCGTACGATCTGTCGTTCGAGTCACTACCAAACGGTCGAGCGTCCTTCAGGGTGATCGAACCCGACTTCTGGAACGGGGATCAATACGACGCAGAGGCTCAACGCCTCTACGAAGACGGCGACTACGACGAGGCGCTCGCGATTCTCAAGCGCGCCCTCGGTCGATACCCCGAGTCTCCGGAGCTTCTGGTGTCTCTGGGATACACCCGTCTCGCCCGAGAGGAATACCCCTGGGCCCACAACGCCTTCGATCAGGCCCTGTGGCTGGACCCGGATCACGAAGAGGCGCTCGCGGGCCTCGGTGAGGCCAAGTTGCGTCTCGGAGACCGGGCCGGCGCCTTCCGCGCCTTCGATCAGCTGCTGGAGCTCGGGTTCGACTCCGACGTCGAGTTGATGCTCTGCGTTGGACGCAGTCTGCTCCGTGAAGGGCTCCCCGATCGAGCCGAGCGCTTCTTCAGGCTGGCCCGCGTGGCGGATCCGCTCAGCGCCGACGTGGCGCTCGATTTGGCGTTTGCCGCGTACCGCCGCCGCGAGACCCGGGTCGCGCTCGAGTGGGGCCGGGAGGCCGTGCGTCTCGATCCGGCGTCGCCCGACGCGCGTGCCATGTGCGGCAACATCCTCTACGAGTTGGGCGAGTTCACGGCGTCCCTAGAGCAGCTGGAGAAGATTGCCCCGACGCAGGTCGTCGATCCGGTCGTCGCCTGGCGTCTGATCGAGCTCAAGCGCCGGATCTACGACCTTCCCGAGGATTCGGCGGCGATTCAGCCGTATCTGCTGGTGCTCGAAGAGCTCGCGAGCGATCCGACGCCCGAGGAACGGCTTCTGGCCGAGATCGAGGCGGAGGCGCAGGGTCTCCGGTCGACGTGGGTGCGCACGCAGCTCGACCTGTTCGGCCGGCCTCCGGAGATCGGACACGAGGACTCGCATCGGGTACGCCATCCCGACGGGTCCGTGTTCGAGGGGGACTGGGACACGATCGTCCGGAACATGCGGGACCGGACCGATCCCACGCAGTCCCTCGTCGACTTCATGAGGGCCGAAGCGAACCGGCTTCACGATCTGACCGGAGGCTCGGTGTCGGTCGAGAGCTCGCGGGCTTTCATCGAGGACTCCGCACGGGTCGGGGCGCTCGAGATCGAGCGCTGACGCGGTCTCCGGCTTCGGTCGCCCCCGGGTCCCGGTGGCGCGACCGGGGTGAGCCCGCGAAGCTTCTGTCATGAAGGTCGCGTCTCCGAATTCACTCGCCAGATTGCTGCAGGAGCAGCTGGCTGCCCAGGGCGATCCGTCACGGGCCGTCACGCTCTCGCAGTTGCTCGAGGTTCATCTATCCTACGCCGTCGTGCGTGGTGCGCTGGGGCTGGCCGGCAAGGGGGAGTATGACGTCGCTCTGCTCGGACTGCTGGTCGACCGGAGCCTGCTCCAGGTGGATCCCGCGGTCGAAGCGGCGGCCAAGCGAGAGCTCGAGAAGGCGGAGCCCGGGCTCGCGTTCGCCGGCGCGCTCGCGGACCGCCTTCTCCGTCTCCGGCGGGATCGGGACGACGCCCAAGGTTCAAACCCGGCGGCCGGTTCGCTCTCGGTGACGGAACCGGATGAGGCGGAGCAGCCGCCGGCCTCCCTCCCGTCGCACGAGATCTCCGATGAGCCCGCGGAGACGGGGGAGGGGCTCGTTGCTTCCGAGTCCACCGCGGCCCCGCGCGAGCGTGAGACGCCCCGTTCCGAATCGACTGCTGAGCTGGCGGAGGGGGACGATTCCGTCGTCGCGACACCGGAGGAGGCACCGGCCTTCGAGCCCCTCGAACCGGCCGAGGTCGCCAAGCCCCCGGCGCGGGAGCCGGTCGAGCCGTCCGTCAGCTTGCCGGCGGCCTGCTGGACGTGCTCCCACGAGCTACCGGCGCGCGACGGCGTGCGCTTTTGCCCGCACTGTGGATCCGACCAGGAGCAGCCGCGGTGCACCGCCTGCGGCGAACAGGTGGAGCATGCGTGGTCGTTCTGTCCCAGATGCGGGCGGGCGCTCGAGACATGACGCCGATTCGCGTAGCCGTAATCGGTGGGGACGGGATCGGGCCCGAGGTGACCGAGCAGGCCCGGCGGGTCCTCGAGACCCTCTCATCCGCCGGGCTGGTGTCGATCGGGTTCACCGAGTTCCCGCACGGGGCGGATCATTATCTCGAGACCGGCGAGACACTTTCTGACGAGTCGTTCGCGCGTCTCAGGGATGATTTCGACGCCATCCTCTTCGGTGCGGTCGGCGATTCGCGCGTGCCGGACGGTCGGCACGCGAGGGATCTCCTGCTGGGCCTCCGCTTCAGGCTCGACCTCTTTTTGAACCGACGACCGGTGAAGCTGAGAGCGCCGGCCCTGTCGCCGCTCAGAAGGGCGGACGAAGTCCCGATCGACTTCGTCATCTATCGCGAGAATACTGAAAGTCTGTATGGCGGGATCGGAAGACTGGAACACGAAGGAACTCCGGACGAGGTCGCCATCAGCGAAGGGATCGCAAGTCGGCGGGCCGTCGACAGAATCGTCCGTCTGGCGTTCGAGGATGCCCGCGCCGCCGGCGTTCGGGTCACGCTCTCGGATAAGGCCAACGCCGTCCCGCACATGTACGGCCTCTGGCGCCGTGTGTTCGGGGAGATTGCCGCCGAGTACGCCGATGTGCCGTCCGAGATGCGGTACGTCGACGCCCTCGCGATGGAGATGGTGAGGTCGCCCGAGCGATTCGGGATCATCGTCACCGGCAATCTCCTGGGCGACATTCTGTCCGACCTCGGCGCCGAGCTGATCGGCGGGCCCGGTCTCGCCCCATCCGCCAACGTGAACCCCGGCCGGCACGCGCTGTACGAACCGGTGCACGGAAGCGCGCCGGACCTCGTGGGAACGGGGCAGGCGAACCCGATGGCAGCCGTCCTGAGCGCGGCCATGCTCCTCGCGGACCACGGGGCCAAGGAGGCGGCCCAGGCCGTGGAGGCCGCCGTCGATGCGGCGCTCGAGGAAGGCCGGACCACGCCGGATCTGGGTGGCAACGCGAGCACTGCCGAGGTCGGGGATCGGCTGTGCTCCGGCGTGCTCGAAGCGATCGGCTGACACGCGCCCGAGCCCCTTCCAGGCGCGTCTTCCCGCCAGCAGGAATCCCTCTCGTTCGATATCTTCAGGACTCGAATCGAACCATCGTCGGTGTGGACATAGAGGAGCTGGAATGAGCGCGAACGGGAACGGAATCGTCTTCCTGTCGGCGACCCGGACGGCCATGGGCACGTTCGGAGGAAGCCTGAAAGACAAGAGCGCGATCGACCTCGGGGTCGTGGCCGCGGAGGCGGCGCTCGAGCGCGCCGGAGCGCCGGCCGAGGACTACGGGCACGTGGTGTTTGGGAACGTGATGCAGACCTCGGCCGACGCGATCTATCTGGCGCGCCATATCGGCCTGAGGGCCGGGCTGCCCATCGAGACGCCGGCCGTCACTGTGAATCGCCTCTGCGGATCCGGCTTCCAGGCGGTTATCGATGGATCACAGGAGATCCGTCTCGGCGATGCCGACGTTTGTCTGGTGGGTGGCGCCGAATCGATGAGCCAGGCGCCGCACGTCGTCCGCGGGGCCCGTTGGGGGTTGAGGCTCGGCCCGTCCGCGCAGCTCGAGGACTCGCTGTGGGAGGCGCTGACGGATCCGTACTGCGGCTTCTCGATGGCGCAAACGGCGGAGAACCTCGCCGAGGAGTACGGGATCAGCCGCTCCGAGGCGGATGAGGTCGCGGTCCGCAGCCAGCAGCTGGCGAAGGCGGCCTGGGACGAGGGTCGGTTCGCGGACGAGGTCGTGCCGGTGATGGTCGGCCGAAAGGGTCGCGAGAAGGCGTTCGATGAGGATGAGCACCTCCGACCCGAGACTACGATGGAGGCCCTCGGGGGGCTCCGCCCGTACTTCAAGGAGGACGGACTGGTCACGGCCGGCAACGCGAGCGGAATCGGCGACGGAGCGGCCGCGCTCGTCATGGCGGGCGCCGAGTACGCCTCCGCGAACGGACTGCAGCCGATCGGCCGCCTCGTATCCTCGGCCGTCGCCGGGGTACCCCCGAGGATCATGGGGATCGGCCCGGCACCGGCGTCGCGCGTCGCCCTCGAGAAGGCCGGCCTGACGCTCGAAGACATCGATCTGATCGAGGTGAACGAGGCGTTCGCGCCGCAGTACGTCGCCGTGGAGCGCGAGCTCGAGCTCGATCGCGAGAAAGTGAACGTCGACGGCGGCGCGATCGCGCTGACGCACCCGCTCGGGATGACGGGCGCCCGGATCACATCCCATCTGCTCCATGAGCTGAAGCGCCGTGGTGGAGGGATTGGGCTCGGAACGGCCTGCATCGGCGGAGGCCAGGGCGCGGCGGTGATCGTCGAAGTCGACAGCTGAGGTAGGGGAGGGTCAGCCTCCGCACCCGGCGTCTCCTGACAGGGGAGAACCAGAGTGGAACCGTTCTTGGCTGTACTGGCCGGGGCGGGCGCCATCGCGCTCGCAACCAGCCTCCGAATCCTGAAGGAATACGAACGCGGAGTCGTCTTCCGTCTCGGCCGGGCCCGCCCGGCGCGCGGCCCGGGTCTGATCTTCCTCGTGCCGTTCGGCGTCGAACGCATGGAGCGGGTCAGTCTGCGCATCATCGCGATGGACATCCCGCCTCAGGACGTGATCACGCGGGACAACGTCTCCGTGAAGGTGAACGCGGTGCTCTACTTCCGCGTCTCCGATCCGATGAAGGCGATTCTCGAGATCGAGGACTACCTGTTCGCCACCTCCCAGCTCGCCCAGACCACCTTGAGGTCGGTGATCGGACAGGCGGAGCTGGACGAGGTGCTCGCGGAGCGGGAGAAGTTCAACCAGATCCTCCGCGACATCATCGATGAAGGCACCGACGCCTGGGGCATCGACGTGACCGGCGTCGAGGTCAAGGACGTCGACCTGCCGCAGGAGATGAAGCGCGCGATCGCGCGTCAGGCGGAAGCCGAGCGCGAGCGGCGTGCGAAGGTGATCAGCGCGAAGGGCGAGCTTCAGGCCGCCGCGAATCTCCGCGATGCCGCCAAGCAGCTGAGCAGGTACCCGGCGTCGCTCCAGCTCCGGTTCCTCCAGACGGCGACGGAGATCGCCGCGGAGAACAATTCCACGACGCTCTTCCCGCTTCCGATGGACTTCGGCGGCGGGTTCAAGGGGCTACTGGGCAAGCTCATCGGTGAAGCGTCGGAGGAGGCGGAAGATGAGGCGCACGCGAAGATCGTGGCCGAGTCGGAGGATCAGGCGCTGACTTCGGGCGACGGCGCGGCGATGCTCCCGGCGGGGGCGACGGCCGATGAGACGCCGGAGCCCGTCCGCGAGACGGTCGAACGCGGGACCGATGCCGCCGACTGAGCACGACGAGGGTCTGCCCGAGGAAGGCTGGTCGGATTCGGACCTGCCCGCCCGGCGACGCTACGACGAGACTCCGGTCACCCAGGAGGAGCTCGAGCGGGTGATCCGCCGCGCGTCCGACCTGCAGTTCAAGAGCTCGACGACGCTGCCGAGCACGCTCGATGTCGGCGAGGTCATCCGGATCGGCGAGGAAGTGGGGCTGGAGCCCCGGTACGTCCAGCAGGCCATGGCCGAAGTTCAGGCCGAGTCGCTCGTCCCGTCGGCACCCGAGGACGGCGGCTTCATGTCCAGATGGGCCGGATCCTCAGCCGTACGCGTGAGTCGTGTCGTACCTGGCAGTCAACACGACGTCGAGCGAAATCTCGAGCACTACCTGCGCGAGAAAGAGCTGCTCAAGCCGGTTCGATCACAGCGCGGCCGCTCGCTGTGGGAGCCCGCGGGAGGCCTCGTGTCGTCCATGAGGCGGGCGATGGACGTCGGGGGGCATGGATACACCCTCGCGAAGGCGAAACGGCTGCAGGTGGCCGTGGAGCCGCTCGAGAGCGGCTGGTCGCTCGTCACGCTCACTGCGGACATGGCGAACCTGCGAAACGAGACGGCGGGGGGCTGGATGTTCGGGATGGGACTGGCGAGCATCGGACCGTCGATCGGGCTGATCGTCGCCACCGGGGGAGCGGCGCTCGCGTTCGTCGGCGCCGCGGCTCTCGTCGGAGGAGGCGTCGCGACGGCACGCTTTGCGGCCAGGAAGCACGTGCGGAAAGAGGCCGAGCGGCTGGAGTTGTCGATGCTCGGCCTGCTCGACCGCCTCGAGAGGGGCGAGACGCTGGAGCTGGGGGAAGAGCCGTGGCATACGAAGCTGCTGCGCTCGGCCGGGCTCGAAGGGGAATAGAGATCACAACCGCGAGGAGCATGAATTGAGCGAGATACAGAGAGTCGGAGTCGTGGGCTGCGGACTCATGGGTGGGGGCATCGCCCAGGTGAGCGCGCAGGCGGGCTACCCCACCATCGTTCGCGAGGTGGACCAGTCGGCCCTCGACCGTGGCATCCAGGGGATCCAGAAGAACCTGGATCGGGCTGTCGCCAAGGAGAAGATCTCGGAGGAGGACAGGGACGCGGCGATGGGCCGGTTGACCCCGACCCTCGACCTCGGCGATCTCGAGGAGTGCGACATCGTCATCGAGGCGATCATTGAGAACCTCGACGCGAAGCACGAGCTGTTCGACAGCCTCGGGGAGATCTGCAAGGCGCCGGCGATCTTCGCGTCCAATACGTCCAGCCTGTCCATCACCGAGATGGCGGCGCGGACGGACCGGCCGGACCGGTTCGTCGGGCTCCACTTCTTCAGCCCCGTTCCCGTCATGAAGCTCCTTGAGGTCGTCCGTTGCGGGCAGACCTCCGAAGAGACGTTCAAGGCGGCGTTCGCGTTCGGTGAGTCCCTGGGGAAGAGCGCGATCGCGTGTCGCGACAATACCGGGTTCGTCGTGAACCGCCTGCTCGTCCCGTACATGCTGGATGCGATCCGGGCGTACGAGCAGGGCGTCGGTTCGATCCCGGACATCGACACGGGGATGCGTTTCGGGTGCGGCCATCCGATGGGACCGTTCACGCTGGGCGACTTCGTGGGTCTCGACACGCTCTACCACATCACCGGGATCATGTACGATGAGTACAAGGAGGCCCGGTACGCCGCCCCGTCCCTCCTGAAGCGGATGTTCCTCGCCGGCTATCACGGCCGGAAGACGGGGAAGGGCTTCTACGACTACAGCGACGACGAGCCGGTGGTGTCCGATTTCGTGAAGTAACGGCCTGGGGACGGTCGGCTCCCCCCGGACCGGCCGTCCCGACCCCCACCAGGGCCGCCCCCCGGGGGCCTGAAACCGGCCGCGTCCGCCGGCTCGCGGACCGGGAGATTTCCTTGCGGCACAAGGCTTTTTGGCCTATTTTGGGTACCCATAATGACGGCCTCCGAAGCACGATCGGAACGCGCGCCGACCGCGCGCGCTGAACCTCATCTCGGACACCTGTCGCTTCGCAATTTCCGCAACTTCGAGGACCTCGATCGCGAGTTCCCCGAAGCCGGAGTGGCGATCATCGGGCCGAACGGTTCGGGGAAGACGAACCTGCTCGAGGCGATCTACTATCTCGAGGTCTTTCGGTCGTTTCGGGGGGTGCCGGACGGGCAGCTGGTCCGGTTCGGCGAGGACGTATTCCGGATCGAGGGAGAGCTCGCGGGCGAGGAGACCGTCGCGGCGGCGTACGACCGGTCACGGAAGATCAAGAAGGTCGAGGTGGGGACGCAGGAAGTGGAGCGGGTGTCGGATGGGATCGGGAGGTTCGGGGTCGCGGTCTTTCGGCTGGAGGACGTGGAGATCATTCGCGGCGGACCGAAAGCGCGACGCCGGTTCCTCGACGTCGCGCTCTCACTCGGGACCCCGACATACCTGGCCGCTCTTCAGCGCTATCGCGTGCTGCTCGGACAGCGCAACGAGGCTTTGAGGCGAGGAGTGTCCTCGGCCGAGCTGGCGGCCTGGTCGGAGGGCCTGATCGAGGCGGGCGCGTCGATCACCGCGAGTCGGCAGCGCTGGGTGCTGGAGGGCCGGGACCGCTACGCCGGGCACTATGAGGCGATCTCGGGCGGCGACCGGGCGGACATCGTGTACGCGTCTTCGCTCGCTCGCTCGGCGGGCGTCGACCCGGCCGCCGGGGAGCCGGAGGACGTGGAGGTCTGGCAGGAGCGCTTTCGACGGGCGCTCGAAGACAGCGCGGATCGCGAGAGACGGCGGGCCATGACGGTCGTCGGTCCGCACAGGGACGATCTGCGGTTCCCGATCGAGGCGCCCGAGGGGCCGCGCGATCTCAGGGGGTATGGCTCGAGCGGCCAGCAGCGCACGGCGGCGCTCGCGCTTCGACTGCTCGAGGCGGATCGGCTTCGGGAGGGGCTCGACCGGGAGCCGGTGTACCTCCTGGACGACGTTTTCGCGGAGCTGGACGAAGGACGTTCGCGGCGACTGCTGGAGCTGCTCGAGACGGGACGATCCGGGCAGGTGATCCTCACGGCGCCGAAGCCGGGAGACATCGAGCTCCGCGGCGGCGATCTGGAGAGGTGGCGAATCCAGAACGGCCGGTTCATCGCGGGATGAGGACGAACGAACGACGCAGGGCGAGGCCGTTGCCCGTCGGCAATCTGTTGGACGGCGTGTTCGAGCGCCTGGGGATCCGGGAGCGCGTCGAGAAGGCGAAGACCGCCGACCGCTGGGGCGAGATCGTCGGTCCGCACATCGCCCGGGTGACGAAGGTGGGGCGCATCAGGGGCGGGACGCTGTTCGTCGAAGTGGCCGGCGCGGCGTGGATGACCGAGTTGAACATGATGCGACGGACGTTGCTCCGTCGCCTGAACGAAGATCGCGAGCAGGGACGGATCGAGCGGATCATGTTCGTGCAAGCGGAGGATGCAGAAACCGCCACGCCACCACGGCGCGGACGGCACTCGACGGGAGGGGTTGATGGCTAGTTCGGCGACCAAGAAGCCCGCCAAGAAGTCGGGCGATGACTATACGTCGCGTCAGATCCAGGTCCTCAAAGGTCTCGAGGCGGTCCGCAAACGCCCCGGGATGTACATCGGATCCACTTCCGCCCGCGGGCTCCATCATCTCGTCTACGAGGTCGTCGACAACTCGATCGACGAGGCGATGGCGGGTCATTGCTCGCAGATAGATGTGTTCATCGGCGAGGACAATTCGATCCGCGTGGTCGACGACGGGCGCGGCATTCCCGTCGACAACCACCCGACCGAGAAGGTGCCCGGGGTCGAACTGGCGCTCACGACCCTCCATGCCGGCGGCAAGTTCGACAAGTCCAGCTACAAAGTCAGCGGCGGCCTGCACGGCGTCGGTGTCTCCGTCGTGAACGCCCTGTCCGAGACGCTGTTCGTCGAGATCAAGCGAGATGGGCACGTCTGGAGCCAGTCCTACCAGCGTGGCATCAAGGACGCGGACCTCGAAAAGGGCGCGAAAACGAGGGACACCGGCACGACGGTCACGTTCCGGCCCGACACCGAGATCTTCACCGAGCTCGAGTACCGGTTCACGACTCTGTCCGATCGCCTGCGCGAGATGGCGTATCTGAACCGTGGAGTGCGGATCTCGCTGACGGACGAGCGGGGGGAAGGCCAGAAGGTAGAGTTCCACTTCGAGGGCGGAATCTCCGAGTTCGTCGAGTATCTCCGAGGAGCGAAATCGCCGCTGCACTCGGAGGTCATCTACGTCTCGGGCACGCAGGACGACACCGAGAT
>JAOTZH010000239.1 GCA_029861425.1 Gemmatimonadota bacterium | reverse complement strand
CCGACCAGGTCTGGATCGACGGCGCGCTCCGCTGGGATCGAACCGACCCGGCGTACCAGGAGATCGCCGACTTCGATCTCGGTCTGACCGGTCGCGGAGGTGAGCGATGACCGGGAGAATCGGGTCGCTCGGGTTGGTGGTCGTCGGGCTGACCTGTCTGCAGCCCGCCGCCGAACTCCCGGCTCAGAGCCTGGTGATCACGGGCGGCACCGTGCACACGGTGACCGGTCCTCCGCTCGAGAACGGCATCGTGATCATCCGCGATGGCCGGATCGTCGCGGTGGGTCCGGCCGCGACGATCCGCCCGCCGGGTGACGCGACGATGATCGATGCTTCAGGAAGGATCGTGACTCCCGGGTTCATCGATGCCGCGACACAGCTGGGGCTGGTCGAGGTCGGCGCGGTTGCGGCGACCCGGGACGGCAGCTTGAACGACGGTGCCAATCGGGCGCGGTTCCGCGCCTCGGACGGCATCAACCCACGGTCGATGCTGTTCGCGGTCGCCAGAATCGACGGCGTCACCAACGCGATCAGCGCACCGAGCGGCGGAGTCGTTTCGGGTCAGGGCGCGGCGCTCACTCTCGCCGGCTCGACGCGCGATGAGGTGCTGCTCGATCGTTCCATCGCTCTCTACGCGACGCTCGGACCCGGAGCATCCGGAAGCGCCGGTGGCAGCCGGGGCGGCGTCGTCCTCGCGTTGCGGGAAGCCCTGGACGAGGCGCGCGAGGCGGCCGCCGACCACGACGAGGCGCGGCGCCAGTTCGAGGTCGGGGCTGGTGAGGAACCCGATCCCCTCGACCCCGACGTCGCTCCGGTCGTGGCGGCGCTGGCCGGCGAGATCCCTCTCGTGATCCGGGCGTCGGGTACGCCGGACATCGAGATGGCGCTGGAGCTCCAGGAAGAGTATGGCTTCCGTCTGGTGATCGACGGGGGCGAGGAGGCATGGATCCTGGCCGATCGTCTCGCCGAGCGCGGGGTGCCGGTCATGATCAGGGCGCTCGAGAATCGTCCAACGCGGTTCGATCGCCTTGCCACGCGGTACGAGGCGCCGGGGATCCTGGCGGCGGCCGGCGTTTCGGTGATTCTCACGACCCGAAGCTCTCACCGCGTCGGCCAGATCTCGCACGAGGCCGGAAACGCCATCCGCTACGGCATGGAGTGGATGGCGGCACTCCGCGCCGTGACGGTGGAGCCGGCCCGCGCCTTCGGTCTCGACGACCTCGGCACCCTCGAGGCGGGCGCCCGCGCGAATGTGGTCATCTGGTCAGACGACCCGTTCGAGTTCTCGGGCTATGCCGAGCGAGTCTTCATCGATGGCCGTGAGATCGAGATGGAGTCGCGTCAGCGACAGTTGTTCGAGCGCTACAGGCGGACCCCGTGACGACGAGGATCTCGGGCGCCTTCGAAGGGCGGAAGGCGTTCATCCCGTTCTTGTCGAGCGGGTATCCGCACCCCGACGACACGCCGCGACTCCTGAGCACCCTGGCCGACGCGGGGGCGGACATCATCGAGCTCGGTGTCCCGTTCTCGGATCCGCTGGCCGATGGGCCCACGATCCAGGCCGCGAGTTGGGAGGCACTCGGCCATGGCGTCAGCCTCGGCAGCACGCTCGATCAGCTGGCCGGCCTGTCCGCCGACCTGCCGCCGGTCGTCGTCTTTTCGTATCTCAATCCCATCCTGCAGATGGGGATCGAAGCCTTCCTGGAACGGGCCGAGGGTGCGGGAGCGGCAGGCGTCCTGGTGACGGACCTCCCTGTCGGTGCGCACCCGATGATGGAGCGGAGTCTGGCAGCGGGCTCCCTCGATTTGATCCCCCTCGCGGCGCCGACGACTACGACGAAGCGCCTCCAGACCATCGTGGGACACGCATCCGGCTTTCTCTACTACATCTCCAGGCTCGGCGTCACGGGAGCGCGGACGACGGTCGACGAAGAGCTCGTCGTGAAGGTCGAGGAGCTTCGAGGCCGTGTACGGCTCCCCGTCGCGGTCGGCTTCGGCATCGCCACTCCGGACCAGGCGGCCGCGGTCGCCGAAGTTGCTGACGGCGTGGTGGTCGGGTCCGCGCTGATCTCGGCCCTCGGTCGGTCCGAGCCCGAGTTCGCCGATCTTGCCTTCTCCCTCGGGGAAGCAGTCCACCAGTAGTCGGTTCTTCGGATCCGCGCGTGGCGTCCGTGGCCCGCCCGTCCGAGCGTGGCGTCCGTAGCTCTCCCGCGCGAACCGATGTCCGCGGCCCAGCGGGGTCGCTCGTTGGCACCGCCCCCACCATCGTCCATGTTGACCGGTCAGGAGGTTGTGTGGACGAACGGCAGGATACCGCATGCGCTCTTCAATGAACTCCCGGTTCATCTCGGCTGGCCCCGGACTCGCCGCCGCCATCCTGGTCTCAGTGTCCGCTGTCGTGCCGCCTCCTGCCGCCGGACAGGATCTGTTTGGTTCCTCGGTCGGGATCTCGGGCCGGGAAGTCATCGTCGTCAAGCCCGCCTTCGGACGCGGACCCGCGACGGTCTATGTGTTCCGCGAGGCCGATGGCGAATGGACGCTCGTCGAGGAGCTGTGGTCGGAGGGCACGGCCGAGCGGGGCGAGAACTTCTCCCGCTCGCTCGCGGTGTCGGGCGCGGAGATCGCGGTGGGAAGCGGCGACCCAGGTGTCATCACCGGTGCGTACGCGTTCACCCGCAGCGCCGACGGCTGGCGAGAGTCGTCGCCGATCCCTCTCGCCGCGGCCGACGATGCGGAGGGGCAGACCGCGGTCAGCATGCAGACCGTCATGGCCATCCTCCAGCCGCCGCAGCGAGTGGTCGCGATGGACGCAGATGCGGCGCTTGTCGCCGTTTCCGCCGCCGGCACCCGGGTGGTGGCCTTCTCTCGGGGTGCGGATGGCTCGTGGACGGCGGTGGGTGACCTCGCCCCCTCTGAACTCGGGTCGAGCGATGGGTTCGGAGCGGCTATGGATCTGCGAGGGTCGCTGGCGGCCGTCGGCGCCCCGCGTCATGGGGGATCGGGTGCCGTCTTTCTCTTCGAAAGGACGAGGGCCGGTGCCTGGATCGAGGCCGGCAAGCTCACCCATGAGGACCTCGGGACGGGCGGCATGTTCGGAGGGTCGGTCACGTTCAGTCCCGGTGGCGAGTTGATCGTCGGGGCGCCGGCGACCTCCGGGTCGAGAGGCGCGGTCGTCGCGTTTCGTCGAAACGGGGCGGGGGGCTGGACCGGAAGGCGTCTCGATCCGCCCACCCGCGCGACGCCGGGCTCGACGTTCGGTAGTGCGGTCGCCGCCACCGATACCGAGTTGTGGGTCGGGGCGCCGGGAGCCGATAACGGCCGCGGGCGCGTCGACCGCTTCACCCGCGAATCCGCGGGCGCCGCGTGGACACCGGCTGGCTCGTTGGCGGACCCTTCGCTCGAGGGGAGGGCCGGCATGGGCGCCTCCGTGGCATTGTCGGGCGACCGGGGAGTCATCGGCAGTCCGGGGGCGGACGGGGGGAGCGGCCGGGCCGCAATCTACGTGCGGGACGGCGAGAACTGGTCCGGGGCGACGTGGGTGGACGCGGGGGTCGAATACGTCGAGGTCACCGGGGATGAGGTTCGCTGCGACGCGGACGCCGCCGCCGGCTTCGACTGCCACGATGTCGATCTACAGGCGTTCCTGCCGCTGTCATCGATCGGCGGGGGACCGGGTGAGCGGGTGAGCGACGCGTGGGGCTGGACCGATACGCAAACCGGTCGGGAATACGCGCTCGTGGGACGCACCCGTGGCGCGGTGTTCATCGACGTCACCGACCCGACGGCACCCGTCTACCTGGGTGAGCTTCCCGCGAATCCGAGCGGAGCGCGCGACCTGAAGGTCTACAATGACCACCTCTTCTTCACCGGGGACGGAGCCGGCGCCCACGGGCTCATGATCTTCGACCTCACCCGCCTCCGGGACGTATCGAGTCCTCCCCTCACATTCGAGGCGGATCTCAAGTGGGACGGGATCGGGAGCGCACACAACCTGATCATCGATACGGACGCGGGTACCGCGTTCACGGTCAGCACCAGCGGGAGCGGCCAGACGTGCGGCGGCGGGCTGCTGATGATCGACATTCGCCAGCCGCTCGCGCCCGAGTTCGCCGGCTGCTTCACGGACACGGAGGGGCTCATCTTCCCGGGCCGGACGCACGACGCCCAGTGCATCGTCTACGACGGGCCTGACCCCGACTACCAGGGTCGCGAGCTGTGCTTCGCGTCGAACGAGACGGCCCTCCGGATCGTGGACGTAACGGACAAGGCGAATCCGCAACCGATCTCGGCCGCGGCGTACCCCGGAGTCGCGTACATCCACCAGGGGTGGCTGACCGAGGACCGGCGCTATTTCTATCTGGACGACGAGCTCGACGAGCTGGTGGGAACCACGGACCGGACGAAGACCATCGTCTGGGACGTCACGGACCTCGATGACCCCGTCGTCGTTGGCGAGTACTACGGCCCGAACGCGTCTACGGATCACAATCTCTATATCGTCGGCGACCGGATGTATCAGGCGAATTATCAGGCGGGACTGAGGGTCGTGGACATCAGCGATCCAGAAAACCCGCGCGAGGTCGGGTACTTCGACACGACGCCCTACGGCGCCGACCCGCCGGGGTTCAACGGCGCGTGGACCGCGTTCCCGTTCTTCGAGAGCGGGATCGTGCTCGTCACGAGCATGCACGAGGGCGTGTTCCTGCTGAAGCCCCGGCGCGAGGAGCTGGTACCATAGTCGCCGGCGAGCCGGTTGATCCGAGCACGCCGTCGCCGCGAACCCCCTGTCGATCGCAGAACAACGACGGCCCCAACCGGAGAAGACGGAAATGAGCGGACCCCGCACATACAGGGGACAGAACGTCGACATCACGTTCGACGCCCGGAGGTGCATCCAC
>JAOTZH010000238.1 GCA_029861425.1 Gemmatimonadota bacterium | reverse complement strand
ACATGCGGATCCCGTCGAGATTGCCCGGATCTCGCTGCTCGCGCTGCTCTTCCTGGGGACGGTGCTCCTCCTGGGCGAGCGCATCGCCCGAGCCGCCGCCTGGGTCTTCGAGCACCTGGACCGCCAGCAGGGGAAGCTCTTGTTCCCGCTCGCCCTCGCGTTCTTCCTGGCATGGCTCGCCAACTCGGTCCAGCTGGCGGCGATCGTGGGGGCCTTCGCGGCGGGGCTGATCGTCAGCGACGACTACTTCGCGGAGGAGCCGAACGGGTGGAGGATCGAGGACCTGGTGCACCCCCTGGAGACGATCTTCGCGCCCGTCTTCTTCGTCCTCATGGGGATGCAGGTGAACCTGGCCTCCTTTTCCGAGCCCTCCACGCTGCTCATGGCGGGCGCCTTCACCGCGGTGGCCATCGTCGGCAAGCTGGTGGCGGGCGCACCGGCGGGCCGCGGCGTGGACCGGCTCACCGTGGGGTTGGGGATGATCCCGCGCGGCGAGGTGGGCCTCATCTTCGCGAGCATCGGCAAGGGGCTCGGTGTCGTGAGCGACGCGGTCTTCTCCGCGATCGTGATCATGGTGATCGTGACGACCTTCGTCACGCCCCTCGCGCTGCGCTGGTCGATGGCCCGCGCGGAAGCGGCGCCCGCCGGGGCCGACTGATTCGCGAGAGCCTCGAGGCGGCGACTTCGCGGGGGACGCCAAAGGCGGCGTAGGACGCCTCGCGGGCGATCGCCATCGGCCGCCCGCCGCGGGCTACTGCGGCTCGATGTAGTTGAGCGCCAGCACCGCGCGCTTGTCGATGCTGTTGATGAACGGCAGCGCCTCTTCGTGGATCATGTGCCGGAGCCTCGGGGTCATCCACGCGAGGTGTCTCCGCTCGTCGGGACTCGAGCGGCGCAGCCGGTAGAGCAGGTTGGCCATCAGCTGCTCGCGGACGCCGTCGAAATTCACGTCGCGCATCATCTCGTCGAAGATGCTCTCCCCGCTTTCGCCGTCGAAGATCTGCCGGACGATCTCGCCCTTGTCGACGTCCCAGTTCTCACCGAGGTCGACGAGGAACGAGCAGTGCTGGCGCAGTCCTTCGAACCAGCCGTGTTCGTTCAGCAGCTTCCGGAAGCCGAGCTGCAACGCCGGGCGAAGCGCCGGCGGCGCGAGGTCCGCGACGTCGAAGGAATCGCTCGAGCCCACCGCGAGGTTGTGCATGTTCCTGAAGTCGCCCACCGGCAGGCGTGTCCCGGCGAGGGGGACGACCCCGTCCTCGGGATTCCCGACCGAGATCGCCGAGCAGTCGAACGGAATGAACGCTCCGCGCAGGTCTTGCAGGAACTCACTGCCGTGGAGCATCTGGCTCACGCCGGGAATCCAGGGATTGATGAGAAGCTGCACGCCGTCTCGGCGGAGGGTCTTGTAGAGCCCGCCTTCGCGTCCGGGGGGGCTCCGGTCGATGCCGTCGAAAGGAGCACCGAGCCCGATGGCGAAGGCGATGGGGCTGTAACGGTGGACGCGACCGCTGCGGGGCGAGTAGAGGAAGCGCCGCGAGTCCTTCACGCGGACGCGCCGCATCCCGAGCTGCATCGCGCGGAGGGCCACGAGACCGCCCTGGCTGTGACCGATCAGGAACATCCGCGGCGCGAACTCATCGAAGACGCGATTGATGATCTTCAGTGCCTTGTCGTCGGCGATCGGCTGGGGAACGCCGTTTTCGTCCACTTCTCGGTCCGGGATGAACGACGCGAACTCGGTCCGGAAGCGACCCTCGAGGCCGACGAAATGGCTCGCAGTCCAGGATGCCTGCAGTCGGGCGAGCGGGGCTTCGGGGATTGCCCCGCTTGCCTCGGCGAGTCGCTCGATGAAGTGGGTCTCGGCCATCCGGACGGCGATGCGTTGTGCGACCGCCGAGTCGTCGAGATAGAAGATCTCCCGGATCACGTGGGGTCGGTCCTGGTCGCGCCGCGCCGAGTCCGTCAGGTACTCGACGACCTGCGCGATCGTATGCTTGAACTTGACCGCGCGGGTGACGTGGACCTCTTCGAGCTTGCGCCTCGAGTTCTCCTCGAGGTTCTGCGCGGCCATGACGCCCAGGTTGGTCCGGTTGACGACGCGGCGGACGTTCTGCTCGCTCTCGAGATGGTCGGTGAGGCCCCGGCCGCTGGACGCGGGACCGAACGTGCCCGCGATGAACTCGACGAGATAGTTCTTCGGCAGGATCGACGGGCGGAGTGGCGCGGGCTCGGGTGCGACCTCTGGGCGTTCCCAGCGGAGCGAAGCCAGCACGCGATCGACGGCGTCGCGCCAGACGGTGGTCACCGGACGATCACTCCACATGGAAGTTGAGCCATGCGGTTCGCGTAAAGCCGGGATTCGAGAACCAGAGGAGTCTCACCTGGTAGGAATCTCCGGGGACGAGAGCCGGAGCGGGATTGCTCACGCCCGGGAACGGGTTCGTGCCGGGGACGGAGAAGTCGCCGTAGGTGACGGGTGGCGCGATGACGTTGGTCGCGTAGTCCGGCGGCACGATGCCGCTCCAGATCACGTCTTCGATGCCCCAGATCTCGAGGCGGCTCGGCTGGAGCTCGACGCTCACCGAGGAGACGTTCGGCTTCGGCCCTTCGGGCGTGTCGCTTCCCCAGGTGATGATGGGGGCCGACGCCGAACCGGAGAGCTGGATGTCGGCCTGCATCGGATCGAAGCCGGGCACCTCGGTCGAGCTGAACTCCCCGTTGCGGTTGTTGTAGGCCTCGATCACGAAGGCGCCGGGGGGAGGGGTCTCTCCGAGCTCGAAGTTCACCTGCCGTGCCTGCAGGGCCGTCACCAGGACGTCGGGCACCGTCGTGGACTCGGAGTCCTTCTCCGCGGAGGCCTCGAAGGGGGCGTCCGCCGCGACGTCATAGGCGGTGTAGTACCCGTCCGGGTCGCTGGTCGTCATTCCCTCGCCCCCCGCGCTCGAAGCGTAGGTGATCGTCGCGCCGGCGACGGGGGCGCCCTCGGCGGTCACTCGTCCGTAGAGGGATGCGTGGTCTTCGGTCTGCTGCTCGAGGGTCAGGACGAAGTCGTCCACGCGGGCACCGAGCGGCCGTGCGTCCAGCACGTCCTCGAGGCGGAGGGGAATCTGGTACGCGAGCGTTCCGTCCTCGGTCGAGATTTCGAGCAGCGCGACCTGGCCGGTTCCGGTCGGGTCCGCCTGTGTCGCACCGAGGTCTGCCGCTTCGAACGAGAACAGGGATGCGGTGGCGGTGGGGGTCGCGGTCTCGAACGGCACGGCCCGCGCGTTGTCGTCGGCGGCGTCGTCGAGTTCGGGGACGCGCTTCGTGATCGCGTCGAGGACGGGCGTGCCGCCGAGCGCGAGCCGGTCGGGGCGCACCGTGTCGACGGTCGAGCGGAAGCGGATCCCGAGCCACTTCGGGCGCTCGGGGTCGGCCCGGTTGACCAGCGCGAGCAGCGCCTTCCACGCGTTGATGCGCCCGTGTCCGAAGACCGGGTCCCAGCCCGGTGCCCCGGTCGCCCCGACGAGGTCGTCGGCCGTGGCCTGGATGATGTCGATCACCTCCGAGGGCCGCGCCGAGGGGTCCACCGCGAACATCTCGGCTGCGAGGCCCGCGACGAGCGGGGCCGAGAACGACGTCCCGTCGGTGAAGCCGAAGAACGGCGACGTGGAGAGCGCATTGAGCACGGTGACGTTTTCCGCCGGGGCCGAGACGGAGACGACGTTGCCTGAGTTGGAACTCTGGTAGCGCCGCTCGCGGAGCCCTTCGAACTCGGGAAGGGCCCCGACCGCCTGGAAGATCTCGTCGACGTCGTCGTCCTCGTCCACCTCCGTCGTGGTCGGGAGCGCAGTCCCCGAGACGGTCATCAAGTTCCGCAGTCGTCCGCCCCCGGTCCCCCCCGGGTTGCGGGGGACCGAGAGGTTGGCCGGATGGAACTCGTCCGCGTTGCTGTCGTCGTTGCCGGCGCCCGCGACCAGGATGCGTCCCTGCTGCTCGTGTTTGGCCAGCGCGGAGAGGGTCGTGTCGTCGATCCGTCCCCGCTGCTCGACGTCGGTCACCCGGCTCCCCCAGCTCATGTTGAGCACCTTGAGGTTCGCGTCCGGAATGTCGGCGAGGAACGCGAGCGCGGCGGCCGCGTAGTCGGCCGACTTGAACTCCATCGGGATCGAAACGCCGGAATCATGCGTGACCCCGATCTGCTCGCCGGGAACCCACGCGGGCCAGCGAACCGGGATCAGGCGGACGTGACGACCGGTCCCCAAGAAGAGGTCGCGCCCCGCACCGACGGCGAGTGAGGCGACCTCCAGCCCGTGGAGGTTGTTGAACAAGAAGACCTCGCTGTCGAGGAAGATCCAGTCGGGGAGGTGGATGATCGGGTTGCTCTCGACGTCGATGTCGCCGACGACGATGTCGGGGACGCGCGGGATCGCGCCCTCCACGATGGTGACCTGGGAGCCGATCGGCAAGACGACTTTCGAGACCATGTCGAAGTTGTTCGGGTCGACGAGCAGGCTCTCCAGTTCGTCGCCGCGCTGGTCCCCGTTCTGCCGTTGGAATCCCCCGTCCACGACCGCCAACCGGACGTCGGAGAGCGCGTCCCCGCGAATCGCCTCGGCGAGGCCGTGGGCCGCGAAGGTGTCCATGACGTAGTGGGGCCAGAAGAGGCTCAGGGCCAGGTCGCCGACGACCTCGGGCACCTCTTCGGGCGGGACGCTCCCTGCGAGCTTCTCTGCCGCGGAGGCCGTGAACTCGAACAGGTACGCGAGCGGCGCGCCCTCGACGCCCGGCTCGCTCTCGATCGCTGCCTGGGCGTCGAGCTCGGTGCGGCCGTCGAGGATCCGAGCGGTGACGAGGTTGAGGGAACCGACCAGGCCGATGCGCTCGAGGCTGTAGGTCGCGAGTGTCGCGTCGATCGTGCCCAGCTCGAGGGAATCGTCGAAGTCGACGA
>JAOTZH010000237.1 GCA_029861425.1 Gemmatimonadota bacterium | reverse complement strand
CAGCTCCTCGGGGTTCTGTACCAGGACACCCCCGAGAACGGCCGCGAGTTCATCCGGAAATACGGGGGAGGGTGGCCGACGGTGGTGGACCCCGGTAGCGCGACCGCGATCCCCTATGGCGTCTACGGCCCGCCGGAGACCTTCGTCGTATCGCCGGACGGGACCATCGCCTACAAGCTGCTCGGCGCGCTCACTCCGAACACGTGGCCCGCCGTGACCGGTACCATCGATTCACTGCTGGCCGCTCGCGGGCCGCGGGGCTAGATGCGCGCCGCGGGCTTTCTCGTTGTCCTCGGTTTGGCGGCGGCCGCGCCGGTATCGGCGCAGCCCTTCTTCGGAGGAGGCTCTTCCAGCGTGAGCGCGGCCGATTCGGCGCGGGACGCGGAGCTGGACGCCCGGACCGCCGAGATCGCGTCGAGATTCAGGTGCCTGGTCTGCCGTGGGCAGTCGGTGCAGGAATCCTCATCGCAGCTTGCGCGCGAGATGCAGGCCCTTATCCGGCTGAAGCTCGAAGAAGGCGAGTCGGAGGAGGAGATCGAGGCTTTCTTCATCGCGAGCTACGGCGACTTCATCCTCCTCAAGCCGAGAGCGCAGGGCCTGGGCCTCCTCGTCTACGTTGTCCCGGCCGCGGCCTTCATTCTGGCTTTCGTCACGATTGCCGTGCGACTGCGATCCCGCCGCGAATCTGTGACCGTGGCGGCTGGCGTCGGGGGCTCACCATCCGCTGCGGCTCCTGACGGAGTGGGCACGGATCTGTCGGAGAGCGACCAGGCCTGGATCGACTCCGCCATCCGCGAGGAGGCCTGAGCTTCTTGTGCACACCGGTCCTCCGTCGGGTCGCCGTCTTCCTGGCCGTACTCGCCGCGAGCCCGTGGTTCTCAGCCTGCTCGAGTGACCCTTTCGCGGTCTCAGGCGAACCCCTGTGCCGCCAGAGAGACAACCTCATCTCGTGCGTGAACCGAGACGAGTATCGTCAGGAGCAGACGATACGCTGGGAGGTGCGGAGCGCCCGGACCGACACCGTGTTCTTCGACACGTGCTCCACCACCCTGTCCCGTGACCGCGGCCCGGACATCGGGTTCGAGGACGACTACCGTCCGCAGACCTTCTGCGGGAGCGGCGCCGATCGGTCCACCGTCGCCGCCAACATGGTGGCCATGCTTCCGGGCGAGACGTTCTCGGGTGAGACGGTGCTCGGCGCGCTCCACCCGCAGGGCCGCTATCGCATGAACCTGTGGATCGTGGATGAGACGGGCCGGCGCCTGTCCGAAGGACCTTACTTCACGCCGCCATTCGTGGTCCTGCCCAGCGTCGGGCAGTAGTCTGCGGCAGGGGCGACTCGAAACGGGGCCGGTTGCCTCTCAGCCCGCGAGTTGCTGTCGAAGCACCGTCTGGAGGATCCCGCCGTTTCGGTAGTAGTCGACCTCGACTTCCGTATCCAGCCGCGCCAGAACCTCGAAGGAGCGTTCGGTCCCATCCGACTCGGTGGCGATCACACGAATCGTATCCTTCGGCTGCAGCCCATCGGCGATCCCGTGGAAGGCGAACGTCTCCGATCCATCGATTCCGTGCGTCGTAGCATCCTCGCCCTCCCGGAACTGCAACGGGAGGATCCCCATCCCGATGAGATTCGACCGGTGAATCCGCTCGTAGCTCTTGGCGATGACCGCCTTCACCCCCTGCAGGTACGGCCCCTTCGCGGCCCAGTCTCGACTCGACCCGGAGCCATATAGCGACCCCCCGATGAGGATGGTCGGAGTGCCTTCCGCCTTGTAGCGCTCCGCCGCATCGAAGATCGTCAGCTGCTCACCCGACGGGACGTGTTTCGTGAAGCCCCCCTCGACACCGGGCACCATGGTGTTGCGGAGGCGGATATTGGCGAACGTCCCTCGCATCATCACCTCGTGGTTCCCGCGCCGGGATCCGTAGGAATTGAAGTCGGTCTGAGCCACCCCGTGATCGCGCAGGTAGTCGCCGGCGGGAGAGTCCCTGGAGATGGAGCCGGCCGGCGAGATGTGATCGGTCGTCACCGCGTCGCCGAGCAGCGCGAGACAGCGGGCGCCCTCAATGTCGGATAGATCGGGCACCTCGGGCGCCATGCCATCAAAGAAGGTCGGCTGCCGGACGTACGTGGACGTGGAGTCCCATGCGAACCGGTTTCCCGTCGGGATGTCCAGGGAGTTCCAACGCTCGTCCCCAGCGTAGACCTCCCCGTATTTCTCACGGTACATGTCGGTCTTCACCGAGGTCCGAATGGTCTCCTTGATCGACGACTGGTCGGGCCAGATGTCGCGGAGATAGATCTCCTCGCCCTCAGGGTTCGTGCCGAGCGGTTCGTGTTGCAGGTCGATGTCCATCCGCCCGGCCAGCGCGTAGGCCACTACGAGGGGCGGAGATGCCAGATAGTTCGCCCGCGAATCCGGGCTGATCCTGCCCTCGAAGTTGCGGTTCCCCGAGAGCACCGAGCACGCGACCAGGTCGTTCTCGCGGATCGCCTGCGAGATCTCCGACGGCAGCGGACCGCTGTTCCCGATGCAGGTGGTGCAGCCGTAGCCCACGACGTGGAACCCGAGTGCCTCGAAGTGCGGCATGAGTCCGGCTTCCGTCAGGTACTCTGTGACGACCATCGAACCGGGGGCGAGACTCGTCTTCACCCATGGTCGGCTAGTCAGGCCCCTCTCGACCGCGTTCTTCGCGAGCAGCCCCGCGCCGACCATGACCGATGGGTTCGACGTGTTCGTGCAGCTCGTGATCGCCGCGATCACCACCGACCCATCTCGCAGCTCGAACTCGTGCGTCTCACCACTCTCGTCGGTCGTCCGAACCGCGACGCCGGCGGGAGCCTCCTCGACCGCGATGCCGCCGTCGCCCTCGGACCCCGACCACGCGCTTTCGCTCGTCCCGCCCAGGCCGATCAGCGGACCCCGGATCGCCTCGAGCGCGTCGGCGAACTTCGCCTTGCTCTCGCTCAGAAGGATGCGCTGCTGCGGGAGCTTCGGACCGGCGATCGCAGGAACGACCGTCGACAGATCGAGCTCGACGTGGTCGGAATACTCGGCCGGCGGCGTATCGGCGTCGTGGAGCAGCCCCTGCGACCGTGCATACGTCTCCACCAGCGCGACGTGCGCTTCCTCGCGGCCGGTGAAACGCAAATACGAGAGCGTCTCCTCGTCGATGGGGAAGATGGCGCAGGTGGAGCCGAACTCGGGGGACATGTTCCCGAGCGTTGCCCGGTCGGCGAGCGACAGGCCGGCAAGACCCGGTCCGTAAAACTCGACGAACTTGCTCACTACGCCGGCCTCTCTCAGGACCTCCGTGACCCGCAGGACGAGATCCGTCGCCGTCGCGCCCTCCGGCAGCGATCCACGCAACCGGAAACCCACGACCCTGGGCACGAGCATCGACAGCGGCTGACCGAGCATGGCGGCCTCCGCCTCGATCCCTCCCACACCCCAGCCGAGAACGCCGAGGCCGTTGATCATCGTGGTGTGGCTGTCCGTCCCGACCAGGGTGTCGGGATAGGCGACCCTCTCCCCGCCGGATCCTTCGTCGAAGATCACGCGAGCGAGGTACTCGAGATTCACCTGGTGGACGATGCCCGTGTCGGGCGGAACGACCTTGAAGTTGTCGAACGCGGTCTGACCCCAGCGAAGGAAGGCGTACCGTTCATGGTTTCGCTCGAACTCGCGCTCGGCGTTGATCGCGAACGAGCGTGGCGTCCCGAACGAATCCACCTGGACGGAGTGGTCGATCACGAGCTCGCAGGGCATGAGCGGATTGATCGACGAAGGGTCGCCCCCGAGCTCCGCCATGGCGTCGCGCATCGCGGCCAGATCCACCACGGCGGGCACGCCCGTGAAGTCCTGCAACAAGACTCGAGCTGGCCGAAACGCGATCTCGCGTCCAGGCGTCTCCTCGGGGTCCCACGCGGCCAACGCCGCTATGTCGTCCGAGGTCACGGACCGACCGTCCTCGTGTCGCACGAGGTTCTCCAGCACGATCCGGATGGAGAACGGAAGGCGGGAAAGATCCTGACCGGTCGTGGCCGCGACTCGATCCAGATCGAACAGTCCGATCGGACCGCCCGGTGCATCGATCGTCCGGCGCGCGCCGAACGAGTCCTTCGAGGAGTTCTGGGGCATGACTTTCTTCCTGGACGCCTTGTATCTGTTCACCAGACCACCGGAATGCGGGGCCGGGCCGACCTTCGAGTCGTCGGGGGGGAATCTATCGGTTCGGACGGCGTGAATCAGCCCTTCAAGAAAACCTGAAGGAGGGTCATCACGAGCGCCGATAGGCCGACCGCGACGGCGACGGGACCGCGCGAGCCGGTTTCCTTGATGGCGTCGGGAAGGAGCTCCGTCCATACCATCCAGATCATGGCTCCAGCGGCAAACCCCAGCCCCCACGGCAGGACCGGCGCGAACTGCAGGACAAAGAGGAAAGCGGGGACGGCGAGCAGTGGCTGAGGGAGGCTGGAGAACACGGCCCACCCGGCCGCTCGCCACACCGAGATACCTCGGGGCACCAGTACCAGGGCGATCGCGAGCCCCTCGGGGATGTTGTGCACCGCGATGGCGATCGAGATGAAGAGCCCGAGCTCGGCCCCGCCGCCGAACGAGACGCCGATGCCTATCCCCTCGGCGGCCGAATGGACAGTCATCGCGCCGACGAGGAGAATCGCCTTCCGCGCGTCGGCACCCTGCAGGCCCGCGACGGCGAGGTCTCCCGACCCATCCATCCACCGTCGGCTGCTCGAGATGAACAGCCCACCCAGGACCACACCGCCGGCGACCCCGATCGGCCCCACCGCGTACCCCTCGACGATCAAAGCGCCCGAGGCAGCGAACATCAGTCCCGCGGCCACGGCATTCCCCAGGCCGAGCCAGCGGCGGGTCGGCTGGAAGAGAAGAAAAGGCAGCGCGCCGATACCGGTCGCGAGCGCGGTCACCGTGGC
>JAOTZH010000236.1 GCA_029861425.1 Gemmatimonadota bacterium | reverse complement strand
GGCCTCGAGCCCTTCGCCAAACACGGTCTCGAACACGGCGGGCGTCTCCAACCCATCCCGATAGCCGTCGAGCATCCTCCGGATCGCCTCGAAGCCGTACTCCTGCTCGATCATCTCGACGAGCAAAGAAGCCATGAAGTAGGAGTGCTGGACCTGGCCCGGATAGGCCGGGCGAACGAACCCGTAATTGAACTTCTCGAGGCCCGGCAGACGGTCCTCCTGAAACGCGACGAGGAACCCGGGATTGACGTCCGAGCCCCATCCCTCCCTCGCGTGCCGCTCGTCGAGAACCGCGAGGCCCTCGGAGAGCCAGCGGGGCACCCGATGATCCGTATAGCCGAGGGTGAACGCGTGCGAGATCTCGTGCCAGAGCGTCGACCCCCAGTTGAAGTCGCCGGCCTGACGCGCGCCCGGAGAGTCCATCGCGAGCACGGAGCCGAAGCTGACGCCGAGCGCACCGATCCCGGAGAGACCGACGGTCCGCACCGAGAAGTCGGCATGACGATCGTAGATCTCGACGGAGATGGGCGTCGGCGGCGCAAACCCGTACCGGGCCGCCATCGCGTCGAACGCCTCTTCCGCGAGGACAGGGGCGTAAATCGAAAGAAGATCCGCTTCATCCGGGTGCATGTAGAAGACGAAACGCTGGCTCTCGGAGGTCTCGAACGTCTCGAAGTCGTCCAGCAGATCGAGGGTGTTCTTCACCCAGAGGTTGAACGGGTCGCCGGCGAACGCGCTCTCGAGCGTGGCGCGCCCGGCCGAGAACTCGCCGACGCGGAGCTGGTTCAGTCCGAGCGCGGCGTAGGCCGACCACGACGTCGCGTCCAGTGCGATCGCCTGGTTCGCGAAGTCCACGGCGTCGGCGTAGCGGTGCGTTCTGTACGCCACCTCGGCGAGCGCCTCGTACAGGTCCGAATGTGCCGGGTCGATGCCGAGGATCGCGTCGCGCGCGGCGGCGAAGGCCGCGGGGTCTCCGCGCATGTGTCCGGCGGCGGCGAGCTCCGTCAAAGCTTCGAGCGACTGCGGGTTGAGCTCGAGGGCCCGTCGAGCCTCGCGTTCGGCGCTCTCCACGTCCTGCAGATCCAGGTAGAGACGGGCGAGGTACGCCCGGACCGTCGGATCGTGCGGGTTGATTTCGAGGCTCTTCTCGGTCAGCTCGATCGCCTCGTACGACCCGTCGAACTTCGCGCGCCGGGCCCGGGCGAAGAGCAGCCGCGGATGGCCGGGGTTTCGCGCCTCTGCCTCGTCCAGTAACGCCCCGGCCTCTCGGCTGTCGAACTTGGAGAGGAACAGCTCCGCCATGCGGATGCGGGGCTCCGGGTCGCCGGGATCCGCGGCCATCGCCTCTTCATACGCCCGGACCGCGTCGTGGAAGAGCTCCGAGTCGCGTCGGCCCAGGTAGGTGAGCGCCGTCCCCACGGCCGCGAGATCCGCCGAGGACAGGTCGCTCGCGGTGTTGTAGAAATCGATGAACCCGTCGAACAGGCCGATCGCTTCTTCGCGCTCGCCGCGGAACCATGTGAGCTCGGCCAGCTCCAGTCGGGCGACGGACTGATCCGACGCGCCACCCGCGATCGCGGACCGCAGCGCCGTCTCGGCCTCCTCGGTCCGGCCGAGCAGCCGGAGGATCGACCCGCGAACGGCATCGAGCTCGAATCCCGTCCCCGCCGGGGCATGTTCGTCCGACTGGTCCAGTGCATCGAGAGCGGCCTCGTACTCGCCGGTCATCGCGAGCCCCCGGGCCCAGCCACGACCGCTCACCGGGAAGTCCCGACCCTCTCGAGCGAGCGCCCGGTACCCGCCGACTGCGGCGTCGTAGTCCCCCGTCTGGTACGCCGCGTGCGCCGTGGCGAAGTCCGCCGACCCCGAGTCCTGGGCGCACCCCGGCACCGCCAGAAGCAGCACGGCGGCGAGTGCCGCGACCGGTGTCACCTCCCGGCGACCGATCACGCTCGATCCCCCTTGTCGCGGATTTGCCGGTTGACCGATGCCAGCTCGAGGACCAGGCGCTCCAGCTCCGCATCGTAGGCGGCTGGATCCATCGTGTCGCGCAGCTGCCGGAGCCGGGCGATCGCCGTCTCTATGCGGGTCTTATCTTCGAGGAGGGCCGCGAGCTCGGGGTCGTCGACCGCCTGCTGCGCGACCGACTTCGAAGTCGAGACCAGGAAGAACCGGCCTGCGAGCGCCCCGTCCGACTGGGTCGCACCGGGTGCCGCTGACCCCTCGCGATCGCCGTTGTCATCCAGCAACGCGTGCTCGGTGAGCATCTGGTTGTCCCGCTCGTATCGCCGCGCCACCTCGCCGCTGGCGAACTGGAAGGCCTCGAGCAAGGACACCCGCTCGTCCTTGTCGACGTCCGCCCCCTCGTCGAGATAGGCGTCGACGAAGTACGAGCCGAAGTAGGTCCGTTCCTTCTCGCGGGGCGACCGCGTCGCGGTAACCACGATGCGACGCTCGCCCGACAGTGCCTGCACGAAGCCCCCGCTCGCGCTCGCCGTGTTCACGATGGCGACGGTCTGGGAGCTGAACGCGCCGAGCGCTTCCGCGAGATCGCCGCCGCTCAAATCCGGACCCGGCAGGTTGATCTTCGACTCGTCGCCTTCGCCGGACCCGTGGCCGATCAGCACGATCATGACGCCGTCGCTGGGCCCCGCCCGACTCGCGGCAGACAGGATCGCGGCCTCGAGAGCTTCCTTCGTAGACCGGTCGGAGACGAGATCCGGGTCCCGGTCCGGAGCCTCGGCCAGCCAAACGATGTTGTCGCGTGGCACCCCCCAGCGGTCCTCTGCCGCCCCCATGAGCGACTTGCCTTGCGTGTGGAAGAGGTCAGAGTACTCCGGCTGCCCGCCGAGCCCCGTCACGACGATCAGATGCGTCGTCGGGGCGCCCGAACCCTGTGAGACGCCTGGAGCCGGAGCGGCGAGCGAGAACACTGCCAGCAGGACGCCGAGCCGCTTCACGCGAGATCTCTCCGCCGGCGATAGATCCATTCGCCCGTGAGCAGCGTGCCCATGAGGATGAACAGGATGGGCATGTCCCAGAGCGGGTGCTCCTCTCGGAGAGTGTCGCCGCTCTCCGTGTACTGGATCTCGTCCGCCAGCAGCTCCGCCTCGTCGTACGTGTAGAATCGTCCACCCGTCTCGTCGGAGATCCTCCGGAGAAGCTCGGTGCGACGCCCGGCACCGAACTGCTCCCGCTGCTGGGGGCCGGCCCGGAAGTATCCCCTGCCGGCGACCGAATCGCCCGCGACGCCCGTCGTAGCCATGCCTTCGCCGACCAGTCGTGGCGTGTCGCCACCACGCGAGGCAGCCGCGACATCCACCTCGTAGAGACCTGGCTCCTCCGGAACGAAGCGGCCCTCGTATTCCCCATCCCGCTCGACCGTCCACTCGAGCGGAACCGTCTGAGGGACTCCGTTAGGACCGGTGACGGTCGCCGTGACTTCCGCCCCGTTCACACGGAGGTGTCGCGCATCCTCGATCTCGGCGCGAATCGTCATCGGCTCGTTCATCGCGGCCGCATCCTCGACGAGGTCCAGGCGCGCGCGCCCCGGGGTGTCATGGATCAGCCACCTGAGCAGCTGCTTCCAGAGCGTCTCATGCGTGAGATCATCCAGTGGCATGTCGGCATGCATCTGCCAGAGCCAGGCATCTTGCACGTTGAACACGATCGACGTGCCGCGCCCGTAGCGCTGGTATGCCAGCATCACCCGCTCGGCGCTTCCATCCGCCGGGATCGCGGACACCAGGGAGACGGCGCCCGGCTTGACCCGCTGTACGACGTTCACGGAGCTGAGCGGCGGAAGGCTCGCCCACCGATCCGCCGACGTCGTGGCGTCACCGGTGAGCCGGATGGCGGGGTGTCTCCGGCCCGCGGGCGTCAGCTCGGGCGTCACCTCGACGAAGGACGGGCCGTCGGGCACATCGAGCGCGACCGGCAGGGCGTCCGCCAGCGGCGTCCCCGCATACCCCCCCTCCGCCAACGCGCGGTGCCCACCCAGTACGAGCATCCCGCCGCCGCGCTGACCGACGAAGTCCGCCATCATCTGCAGCTGATCATGCGTGAAGAAGCTCGCCTCGACGCTCCCGAGGATCAGGCCCGAGTATTGGTAGAGCTCCTCGCGCGTCGTCGGGAATCCCTCCGGAAGCTCTTCGGGTCCGTCGACGTTCCTGCGGAAAAACTTCTCGTCGGCGGTCCGCACGAGGGTCACCACCTGGAGGTTCTCGTCCTCCTTCACCGCGCGAAGGGTGTAGCCGATCTCGGGCCGGACCTCGCCCTCGAAGTAGAGGATCTTTTGACGGTCGTCACCGACTTCGAGGAGTGCGTCTCGCCGGTTGTTGTCGGTGACGGCCTCCCCCTCGATCGATTCGACGGTGAAGGTGAGCCGGCGCGGACCAGATTCTTCGAGCGTGAACTGGAGCTGGATCGGCACCTCCCCGTCGACGCCGAGCTCGACCTGCTGCGTACCGACGATTCGACCGTCGTCCTCGACGTCGAGGCGGACGGTGCGCCCGGAGAGGCCCGCGTGCGAGACGATCACATCCGCCACCATCGTCGTCCCCTGGAGCGCGCGGCGTGGAAGCTCGACACGTCGCACCTCGACGTCCGGCGCGATCCGCTCCGACCCCAGACCGATCGTGTGGACCGGGAGACCGGTGGCCTGGAGCGCGAGAAGGGTCTCCGCGATCGGCTCGTCGGCGTTGTCGGCGCCATCCGTCGCGACCACGATGCCGGAGACGGGGAGCCCTTCCATTTCCTGGCGCACGCGGTCCAGGGCCGCGGGCAGGCTCGTCCTCTCTCCAGCAAAGGCCATCTCCTCGGGCGCATCGATCCTCGAGGCGTCGGAGTCGAAGGAGTACAGCCTCAGACGAAAGCGATCCTCGAGCCCGCGGCGCAGGGTCCCCGCGTCGTCGACTCCCGCCAGCGTGTCCGCATCGGATCCACCGAAGAGCTCGATGATCCGGTTCGAGCGGGCGGCGCCGGACTCGTC
>JAOTZH010000235.1 GCA_029861425.1 Gemmatimonadota bacterium | reverse complement strand
GTCGGAGTCCTGGACCTGAAGCCCGAGTACCCAACGCGTGTTTTGCGTGTTTTGACTGAACCGGAAACCGCCGCGCAGATATGTGTAGACCCGGTCGAAAGCAGAACTCAGAATCGGGTTAAAGACGGGCGACTCGTCTTCGAGGTCAAAGACCGTCTGGGCCTGGTCCTCATCGATCGCGTTTCGCTCGCCGAACACCTCGAGGACCTTCCCGCCGCCGAACGGCTCGGTCCACGACAACCGGACCGAGTGGTTCAGCGTCTGACCGGCGATCTCCTGCTCCTGGAAGATGTCGGTGCCGACGCGAGTGTCGGACGGATCCCCGTCGATGATCTGTGTGAGATCGGTGAGCTGATCCGAATCCCCGTAGTTCAGACGCGCTTCCGCAACGAGGCTACGCCCGTCGGAGTTCAGACGCTTGCGCCAGGTCAGTCGGCCGTCCGTGCTGAAGTCGTCCGTCTCAGTGTCGTTGCTCGTCGCCGCGCTGTTCAACGGCTCGCCCATGACGGTCTGAGTCTGGAGCGTGTTCGACGCACTCGTCCCGGACGCCACCCCGATGTTCCCGCGCAGACGCAGGTCGTGCCCATCCGCGAACTCGACCTGTGAGTTCAGGTTCAGGCGGTGGTTCCAGTTGTCCGATCGGTCCTCGCCGATCCGATCGATCTCCGACGCGACCTCGGAACCGAGAAGCCGCTCTTCTTCGGACGCGCTGTTCTGCAGGTTGTCGCGCCGGTTCAGGAAGTAGCTCGTGCGCAGCCAGTTGTCGTCGCTGAAGTCATGGCTGGCGTTCAGGCCCGCGGCGAGGCTCTCCGTGAAGCCGTTGCCGCCCCCCCCGCCGCCGCCACGGCCGCCGCCCGGAGGTCCATCGAACCCGGCCCGGCCGAAGCCCTGCTGGTTCACGTTGTTCGCGTTTCCGATCAGCGCCAGCTGCGTCGTCGGAGAGAAGCGGTTGATGTTCAGGCTTCCTGCGTACGGAATGCGGTCTTCGGGCGGACCTCCGATCTCGACCGGCAGCTCTGTTCCGTAGTCGCCCATGTCGGCGCCCGCACCGCCGGACATCTGTCCGAAGTACCCGTTCCGCGCGTCTTCGCGTAGCTCGAGGTTGATCGTGCGCTCCTCCTGGCCGTCCGCGATACCGGTGAATTCGGCCATGTCCGACTCCTTGTCGAACACCTCGACCCGCTCGACAGCATCGGCTCTCAGGTTCTGCGTGGCGACGGTCGGGTCGTCGCCGAAGAACTCCCGTCCGTCCACCAGGACGTTCTGGACCTCCTCGCCCTGCGCGGTAATGCTCCCGTCGCCGTCGACTTCGATGCCCGGGAGCCGTCTGAGCAGGTCCTCGACGGTCGCATTCGGCCGCGTCTGGAAAGCGAGCGCGTTGTAGGCGAGCGGGTCACGGCGGTTCAGGAACGGCACGTGATCCACGGTGACCACGAGGTCTTCGATTTCGACCGCCATGACCTCGAGCTCGACCGCCCCGACGACCACATCCTCGCCCGCCATCGTGAAGGGGTTCCGGATCGTCCGGTGGCCGATCAACGTGACCTGGAGCAGGTAGTCCCCCGGCGCCAGAGGACCGACCCGAAACGCCCCGTCACCGCCGGTCGTCGCCCACTGCGTGAGCGTCGAATCCGGAAGAGCCAGAGCCACGACCATGGCACCGCTCTGTGGCTGACCGCCGGGTCCGGTGACCGTTCCGGTCACGCTGCGGCCCGACTGTGCCTGCAGAGGGGATGCGATCGCGACTCCTGCGACCGCCACCATGAGTGAGAGGGTCCGCCTCATCCGCACCTTACACCTCGTCTTCTATCAGAAAGGCCGCCGTCGATTGCCACCTCGAGATCGCATCTCGATCTGGATTTCCTCGAGCTTCTCGACGACCATCTCTTCGTATTCTTCCGGGGTGACCATCTCGCCCTCGTCCGGCGCGCCGATCTCGTAGCCCTTCAGACCATCGAGAGCCACGTCGCTGGCGGCGTATACCGTCTTCCCGCCATCGACGGTCACGAGCAGGATCATGCCGGGGAGCCCTCCGTAGGGTCCCGGACCGCCCTGCACCGGGATCTGCATCGTGAACCAGGCTTCGACCTCGCTCCCGTCGTGCACCGCCGTCGCCTTCTGGACGACGTAGTCGAGGTATTGCCGCTGCTCGCTTCCGAGGGCCCACGCGTAAGCCGGACGCTCGGCCGAGATCAGGAACCTCCGCCCGAGGAAGTCCTTCGTCTCTGCCATGACACCATCCGCGAAGTTCACGTAGGAGTAGATCAGCTCTTCCTGGTCGCTCCTCGAAGCGGACATCATCCGCATCCGCATGGCGAAGCCCTGCATACGGCGGTCCTGCTGGCTGAGCTCCTCTTCGGGGACGGGTGCCGGCAGCATGACCGATTCGCCCGCGTTGAAGAAGTACAGGAACTCGTCGACGTTCGTTGTCGGGATCTGGTCCCTGAACTCCTGCGGCAGCCTCTCCGGGATCTCGAACTCGTACTGGACCGACCGACTGAAGGCGATCCGACCCTCCTGGGCCGACGCCATCCCGGGCACCATCAGAAATGCGAGTGCGAACAGTTTGTGCATGATGCTCCAATCCAGATGCTTGAAGGGCCCGTTGGTAGCATAACCGACGGGCCCTCCATTTCGTTAACGTCGAGTGCTACGTCCCGGCGGATTCACGGTCCGCGGGCTCCATCATCGCCACCAGCCGATCGACCGCGGAGCGAACGAACTCCGGGTCTTCCGCCCCCGCATCGATCTCCACGAGCTCGACGCCCTCCGGGATACCGGCCCGCAGCGCCTCGAAGAACGCCAGGTCGCTGGCCGGGTCGTGGAGCGGAGCGCCTGGAACGGAGTAGCGACTGACGCCCTGAAGCGGGAGAAGCATCCCCGCGGGCCCGGTCGTGTGCTGCAGCCGCGCACAGATCTCCTCCGCGACCCGTACGAACTCCTCGGACCCGAGCCTCGGCACGAAGATCACCGGACTGTGGAATACGTGTCTGTGGTTCGCGTACTCCTCCGGAACCGTGTCGGCCTCGACGAACAGACCCAGGTGCTCGGCGCCACCCGGCACGATGACCTGGGGAAGGCCCAGGCTTCCCGCTACCGTGAGGCGCTCCGGCCCCGCCGACCGCAGCCCGTCGAAGAGCTCGTCCGCGATCTCGCCCAGCGCGTAGTCGAAGACGGCGCCCACGACACCCTCCTTCATGAGCTGCTCCATCGCGCGTCCGCCCGAACCGACTGCGTGAAAGACGACGACGTCGTATCCGGCTTCGCGGAACAGCTCGAGCGCGAGCGTCGCCCCGTCGGTGAGGACGCCGAGGTTCGTCATGGCGACGAGCGGCCGGTCCCCTTCTCCGGCCTCGACGGTGCCGCCGCGCAGGCTCATTCCGTACGCCGCCGCGGCCGCATTCGCGAGGATGCGCGCCGTGAAAGGGTTCAGCCCGAGGAGGTCGCTGACCGAGAACATCATCGTGATGTCCTTGATCCCGACGAACGGCGCCGTATCTCCAGACGCCACCGTAGAGACCATGAGCTTGGGGAAGCCGTACGGCAGGGCCTGCATCACCGCAGTGCAGGACGACGTCCCCTGCGTCCCGCCTAATCCCAGCACCGCGTGCGCCCGTCCATCACGGATGAGATCGAGGAGGATCGTGGTCGCTCCGGACACCATGACCGGAGCGGCCGCCCCGCGCGTCGGGGCTTCCAGCAGTTCCGCCAGCGGGGTGCCGCCTGCCGCGGCCACATCGGAGCGACCTACGTCGGCGTCGATCCCGGGCTCGCCGACGACCCCGAGATCGATGACCAGCGCTTCGCCACCGAGGGACTCGATCTCGCTCCGCAGGTAAGCGACCTCCTCGCTCTTGGTGTCGAGCGTGGCGAGGATCACGACGGTCCGGCTCACTCGCTGAACCCCAGGCTGGCGAACGCCTCTGCGGCTGCCGACACGGCGCGCTCGATCGGCAGGCGCTCCGTGGACGACCCCGTCCAGAACCCGTGCCCGGACGTGTTGTCGAGCATGTACTGCGCGTCCGCCGGGGTCTCCATGGCCGCGCCGTGCCCTACCAGGATCGTGTCTGGCTCGATCTCGCGAACGGCCTCGTAGACTTCCTCGGTCCGACGGGCGGTCTCGGCGATCGTCTCCCCGGAGTCGTACCCGACCAGGCCGCCACGCGTCGTCCCCGCGTGGAAGCAGAAGATGTCGGGTCGTGCCTCGCGTATGACCTGGAGGCTGTCCTCCATGTCGAACGCGAGCGCGACCGTCACCATCTCCATCTCCTTCGCGAGCGCCAGCATCTCGACTTCGTTCTCGAACGTGATCCCGCTCTTCACGAGGACCTTGTAGATGTTGCTGTCCTTGTCCACGTAGCTGATCGACGGGCCGATGTTCGATACCGACATCACCCCCATGCCCTTGAGACGTTCGAGCACCGATCGCATGTCGCGCAGCGGGTCGTTCGCGTTGATGCACGCACAGACGAAAGCGTCGCCCGTGATCGCCGGCATGATGTCCTGCTCGGTGTATACGAGCGTCTGTCGGTTGGAGTCGAGGATCGGCCACATCATCGACATCGTGCCCATCCCGTTCGCGCGGAGCCGCGCTCCAGAGAACGTGTTGATGCAGTCCACCCCGGCCCTCTCGAGCAGCTTGGCCACGAGCCCGCTCCCGGCACTCGCGATGAAGATCGGAGCACGCGCCTCGATCTTCGCGCGGAGCTTCGCGAGGATCTCCTCGCGTGTCGTTCGAGGAACGATCATCAGATCACCTCTCCACCCGCATGATCCCGTTCATCGTGACGCGATGACCGGGGAACGTGCACAGGATCTCGTAGTCACCCGGCTCGCCGGGCGCGGTGAACTCCATGACCTGCCACTTCTGATAGTTGAGAAGCTCGGACGCGACCAGGATGCGGTCATCGTCGGGCACGAAGCCGATCGCGAAACCGTCTGCACCGAGCCCGTCGGCGGCTGACCCCACGGCATCGCCCGCCCCCGGCTCGACGATCAGCAGATTGTGCGGCGCGTAGTCATC
>JAOTZH010000059.1 GCA_029861425.1 Gemmatimonadota bacterium | reverse complement strand
GTATCCGTCGTCTCGGGGGTCGGAGTAGAGGATCGTCGCGATCGCCCCGTGCTCGGCGGCGACCTTCGGCTTGATGCCGCGCCACGATCCACCATAACGAGCGATCACGATCTTCCCGGCGACATCGATTCCCCGCCGCTCCAGCTCTTCGTAATCCTGTGGGATCCCCTGGTTCACGTAGACCAGCTCTCCGGTCACGTCGCCATCCGCCGAGTAGGCGTTGTACGTCGGCAACCGTCCGTCCACGCCCGACGTCGCGTCTTCATCCAGCACGGGCTCTTCCAGCGAGGCTACGAACCTCTCGGGCGAGACCATCTCGACGTGTCGAATCCGGGGAGTCGGAAACAGCACCTCGTACTCGGCGATCTCCACTTCGTAGCCCCACGAGCGAAAGAGCTCGGCCGTGAACCGGGCGTTCTCGAGGTTGTAGGGCGCGCCGACGAAGAAAGGCTCCCGGGTCATCCTCCGCATCCAGGCTTCGAGGTTCGCTCGATCGACCTCGCGGTCGAGCGCGGCCTCGGCCGCGAGCTGCCGTTCCGACGACTCGGTCGAGAATCCGACGAGCCGGTCCTGGGCGGCGAGCCCGAGGGGGGTCATCACGGCGATCGCGGTCGCCATCAGGGCCGAACGCCAGGGACGGACGCCGGGGGATCTGTTGAGGTCGGCCAGCAAACAGGCAGTCACGGTGCGTTCTCCTGATTCAGGGAGTGCAGTCCGGGTCGATCGAGAAACCGAGCAGGCGGTCTCCGTCGAACAGGGTTCTCGCTTCGAACGTGCGGCGCTCGATGACGAGGGGAAGCCAGTATCGATCATCCGCCCACATCCTGTCGTACGGGATGTCATCCACAGGCGCCCAGACGGGTGCCGCCTCATCGGTTTCGATCGGGATTCCGCGCACATCGTCCGACCGAAACACGTGGATCATGATCGAATCGCCCTCGGTCACGGCAAAGGCGAGCCGGCCCAGCTGGATCGGGTCGATGGGCCGCACGCCCAGCTCTTCCTCGAATTCCCGCACGGCGGCCTCGTGCGGCGTCTCGCCCGGGTCGAGCTTGCCGCCGGCGCCGTTCAGCTTCCCGGCGCCGAGGCCTCGTTTCTTGTCGATGAGGAGGATCCTTCCGTCGCGGACGACGAAGAGCAGGGTCGCGTGAAGATCCGGCTCCCAGGTTTCCCAGTCGATCGCGTCGAACGCCGGGGACGCGGCCGGGGGACTACTCACCTGCCCCCCGCTCGAAGACGACTGATCCGTTAAACACCGTCATCTCACACGATAGATCTTCCAGGTCCGCGGTGGGGGTGGAGTACATGTCCCGATCCCAGACGGCGAGGTCCGCGTACTTGCCAACCTCGATCGAGCCGATCCGATCCTCGAGGAACATCTGATACGCCGCCCAGATGGTGTAGGACTTGAGCGCGGTCCGTATGTCGACCGACTGGTCGACGCCGAAGGGCTCCTCGCCCCACACCCCGAGGAGCGGGCGACGAGCCACCGATGCCCACAGTCCGTACCGGGCCGGGAACGGGGTCACATAGTAGTCGGAACCGGCCGCCCACTTGATTCCTCGCTCCCGGTATGCGCGGAACGGGTTCAGACGCATCGAGCGCTCGGGCCCGAAGTTGCCGGCGTAGGTGTCTCCGATCCACCAAGTGAAACCGGGAGAGGGCTCGGGGTACCCGGCGTCCCAATCGCGCTGAAGACGGGCCATCGCGTCCAGCGCTCGATCGGTGGGAATGTTCGCGTGGATGATCCCGTGCCGCAGACCCTGGATCGGGTTCTGCTCGAGGGCTTCATCGAAGCTGTCCATCGTCCAGTCGATCGCCCGGTCCCCGATCGAGTGGATGCTCACGTGGAGCCCGGCGTCATGGTATGCACGGAAGCGCGCGCGGAGCTCGTCCGGGTCCATCGTCGGATAGCCGCGGTTGCCGGTGTCCACCTCCTCGCGGTCGCGGTTCCAGTCGTCGTAGAGCCACGCGGTGCGGGCGCCACCACTCCCGTCGATGTAGAGCTTCACACCACCGGCGATCAGGTGGTCGTCTCCGGTGTCCTCGTAAGGGCGAGTGAACTCGGCCAGGCTGTCCGCATAGGCTCGGACCTCGTCGAGTGGCCCGTCCGCGGCGGACCACAGGACGAACACCCGGACCGACAGGTCCCCCACCGCCTGCGCCTCCTGGTACCGGCGCCAGGCCCGCGCCCCGACGCCCGGATCCTTCAGTCCGGTCATGCACTCCGCGTTCAGCTCGTCCGCTAGTGTTCTGATCCCCTCGGTCTGTTGTTCGGCCGAGAATCGCGGGACGAACCTCGTGATCAGACCCTGCGCGGATTCCTTCAACACTCCGGTCGGAGTACCGTCCGGGTAGCGGTCGATCGTCCCCCCGGGCGGGTCCGGGGTGCCCGCCGTGATCCCCGCCATCTCCAGGGCCATCGAGTTCGCGACGCCGTAGTGCCCCATCGTGTGACTGAGCCAGACGGGATGGCCGCGGGAGACTGAATCGAGATCGGCGGCGTAGATGTAGCGCAGCTCCTCGAACTTACCCTCGTCCCACCCCCCTCCCCTGACCCACTCCTCTTCCTCGAGGCGGCTCGCCTGCTCCGCAACCACACCGACGACATCCGCGACGCTTGCGACGTTCGGATAGCTGAGGTCGAGCGTGTAGAGACGGCGGGTTCCGCTATTCGCGAAATGGAGATGCGCATCCAGGAGCCCGGGCGTGACGGTCCGGCCCTCGAGCTCGACCCTGCGGGTCTCCGGACCGGCGTAGGCCTCGATCTCCCGCGTCGTACCGACCGCCACGATCGTTTCGCCGCGGACGGCGACGGCCTCTGCGGTGGTTTGCTCGGAATCGACCGTGATGACGTGCCCATCGACGAGAATCAGGTCTGCGGGATCGTCCGGAATCCCGGGGCCGCACCCCGCGGTCACCATGGCGACCGCGACGGCGGCGGTCGTGGCCGACGAGCCGCGTCGGGTCCGTTGGTTCGATCGAGCGATCATCGTGGCTCCGGGTCCCGGGGTCTGGAACGACCAAGATCGCGTGGGTCCCGGTCGCCCGAAACCGGCACAAGGGCGCCGTGGGCGCGACGCCGGCCTGGACAGCACGTGTCTCGGGTTATCGCGACCGACTGTACGGCCGCAGCGACGGATGTGACGCGAACAGGGTGACCAGCAGGAGCGTGGGCATCGACCACATCGCCGCGTTGACCGGCCCGTATACGTCGCCGAGCGCGCCCGTGATGGGGATGATGAGCGCCCCGACGGCCCAGGCGAGCCCCATGACGATTCCCGAACTGGCCGCCGCACCCGCCGGCACCATCTCCTGGGCCATCACAACGACGGGCGGCAGGAGCGCCATGTTCAGGAACCCGGCGACGACCGCGGCGGCCAGCGCCGGCGCGCTCGCCGGCGGCAACGCGACGGCCGCGATGTGCGCCGGCACCGCGAGCAAGCTCACCGTGATCATCATCTTTTGTCGGTTGACCCGGTCGGTCAGATAGCCTCCCGTGAGAGTCCCCAGGGCCTGCGCGCCCAAATACACGCTGAGGATCGCGGCTCCGGCAGCCTCGCTGACTCCGGCTCGCGCGGCGACGATCGGCATGAAGGTCAGAAACGTCCTTTGAACGAAGGCGCCGACCGCCGACACGCCGAAGACGAGCCCGAGCGGTCCCGCCAGCAGCTTGAGGACCTCGCGAGGGGGAGGGGGACGCCGGGTATCCGCGCGCGGCCCACGCGGGCGAAGCGCCATCCACAGAGTCACGCCGAGCAGGATTCCGGGGAACATCGCGACCCACAACCTCTCCAGTCCCACAGCAGCCACGATCGCCACCGCCGCGACGGGCCCCGCGGCAAACCCCGCGGCGCCGCCGAACGAGAAGACGGACAGTCGCATGCCGCTCCCGCCTCCGTCGGCCGCGCGAGCCACGAGCGCGGCTCCTGGCGGGTGGAAGGCGGCCGAGCCCAGCCCGCCGATCGCCAGGAAGACGAGAAGGATCGTGAACGTCGGTGCCACACCGATCAGTGAGAGAAAGACCCCCGTCACGATCGGTCCAGCGGCGAGAAACACGCGTCGTCCGTAGCGGTCGGCCAGATACCCGAACCCCGGTTGCACCAGCGAGGTGGAGATGGAAAGCACGGTTGCGAGCGTCGCGGCGAGCGCGATCGAGAGGCCGAGCTTCTCCATGATCCGCGGAAGCAATGGGTGCAGGAAGGCGGAGTACGCGTCGATCGTCCCGTGCGACAGGGCGATCAGGACGACGACGCCGGCCGCGCCGAGGCGGTCGCTCTTCCGGACGGGCGCCGGTGTGGCGGCGGTGGCGACTGTCGGCTCGTGCAGCCTTCGTGCTCCGATCGAGGGTTCTCCGTTCGCGACAACCACGTTAACAGGTTTCGCACCTTCGCACGCCGGCGCGCCCCCGGCAGTTCTGACGTCGAGCTTCGAGGGTCCGCTCCGTCTTGCGGTCGGCCGCCGCGCTCGGGAGCATCCGACATGACCATCAACGCCGAGGGACCCGGACCGTGCCGGGCGGATCCGTGAGCCCTTCCGAACGGGACCGCTCGTTCTCGGATCGGGAGGTCGCTCTCGTTCTGCGTCGGGCCGCGGAGATCGAGTCGACGGAGAGCGGGACGCCCGGGGGCGTATCCCGCAACGAAATCGTGGCTATCGCGGACGAAGCGGGTATCGGGTCCGCCGCCGTTACGAGGGCGATCGAGGAGCTCTCGGCACACGAGGGCCGGCCCGGGAGCGCCTTCTTCCCTCCGTCGTCGCGGCGCACGACGCGCGTCGTCCCCCGCGAGCTGACCCGAGAGGCGCTGGCTCGTCTCGTTCAACGTGTGGAGGACCGGATCGGGCGACCCGGGACCGTCACCGAGGCTCTCGGCACGGTGCGCTGGACTTCGAAGTCGGGGCTGTGGACGACGCAGGTGACGCTCGACTCCACGGATGAGGGCACGCGGGTCGGCGTCCACGACCGTCTCCAACAGCAGGGAGGTCGAGCGTTCTACGTCCTGCCCGGGTTCTGGGGCGGGATGATCGCGTTCGGCGTCGCAATGTCCGTGGGGCTCGCCACCGTGCCGGTCACGGGCATCGTCGTCGGTGGAACGGCCGTCGGCTCGTTGATCGGACGAACAGTGCTCGATCGGCTGTCCCGCCGGAGCCGCGATCGCGTGGAGCGGTGGGCCGGCGAGCTCGCGGAGGACGCACGTGAAATCGGGGGCGGCTCATGAGGATGCGACGCGCGGTGCTGATGGGCTGGACCTTGCTTCCCTTGCTGGCGGGTTGCGCTGGATACGGATCCCGCGACGGCACGCCCGCCGTGGGCGCGAACGTGCCGGACGCCCTGCTTATCCGGGGCGGCCGCTGGCTCGACGTGGAGACGGGCGAGCTCAGGGCGAATCGGGGCATCCTGATTCGCGATGGCGCGGTCGTGGCGCTCGATGGATCCGGGGGCGAAGGCGCGCGGATCCTGGACCTTCCCGAGGACCGCACCATCCTTCCGGGGATGTTCGACCTGCACGCGCACTACGCCGTCGATCTCTTCGGTGAGGGACGTGTAGACGAGACGGCCGCGTACCCGTCGCTGTTCCTGGCAAACGGCGTCACGTCCACCTTCCCGGCCGGCGAAATGGACCCGTACGCCATGCGTGATCTGCGGACCGCGATCGACACGGGCGAGCGCCCGGGCCCGCGGCTCCTGAGCTCGGGGCCCTATTACGGATCCTGGCGAAAAGGGTGGGACGGGGTCGCGATGACACGCGACTCCATCCGGGCGGAGGTCGACTACTGGGTCGAACGGGGCGTGCGCGGGTTCAAGGCGAAGAGCCCTCAGAGCCAGGACCTCGAGTGGCTAATCGAGGCGGCTCACGAGCACGGTCTGACCGTCACCGCCCACCTCGGCTCAGGGCAGTACGGAATCCCGAACCCGCGGGACGCGATCCTGATGGGCATCGATCGCATCGAGCACTTCCTCGGTGGCGACATGATGCCCGCCGACCGAAGCGCGTACGCCTCGCTGCAGGTCTTCGACGATTTCGATGGGCCGGAGCTCCGCGACATCATCGCACTCTATGTCGACCGGGGCGTCTACTTCGACGCGACGCTCTCGATCTACGGCTACTGGGGACCACACGATCCGGAGATGACGGCCTACTGGACCGACGAACTTCGGTTCCTGACGCCTTATATGCGCGAGATCGTCGAGGCCAGACCGGACCGGCCGGTGCTGGAATCGTTCGCCCTAATGTCTCCGATCAAGAGGAGGACGCTAAAGGCCTTCTACGACGGCGGCGGACGGGACCTCATCACTCTCGGGACGGATCATCCGAGTTGGGGTCGGTACTGGTCCGCGTTCGGAGCGCACAGGGAGTTACTCGCCCTCTGGCGCGCCGGTGTACCCGCGGCCGACGTGTTCCGCATCGCCACCCTGAACGGTGCACGAGCGATGGGCATGGACGATCGGCTGGGGAGCATCGAGGTCGGGAAGCTCGCGGACCTCTTCATAGTTCGCGGAGACCCTCTCGCGGACGTCCGGAACGCGCGGGACGTCGAATACGTCGTTTCCCGCGGCGTGCTTCATGACGCCAGCCAGCTTCTGGCTTCTGTCGAGGGCGCGATCGGGCCTACCGGCGAGGAGAGTGAGGCCGCCTGGCGGCCCGGCCGATAGAGCGGAATGGCGGTAGCGCGGCTCGCCTCAGCAGCTCGTCGCTTTTCTGATGGACCCCGCCGCGCCGCTCGCTCCCGAGGAGGAGTTCACGCACCAGATGTTTGGCGACCCGAAGTGCGTCGCCGTGATCTGGAAGCCGTCAGTATAGGCCGTCGCGCCGAGGGAGACGCCCTGGCTCGCGCGGAAGTCCTCGGTTCCGTCGCCATTCAGATCGCCACCCCCACCGGCCGATATAGTGACATCGGTGTACGCCTGCTGCTCGGAGAAGTAGTTCTCCTGTGAAGCGATCATGTTCCGGAGATCAGCCTTGGCCGCGCTGTCGAACCCCTTCGTCTTCACGTTCAGGAAACTGGGCACGACGACCGCGGCCAATATCCCGAGTATGACGATCACGATCAGAAGCTCGATCATGCTGAATCCCTGTTTTCGCTGCATCGCCCAGCTCTCCCCCAGGGTCGCGCGGTTGTTGATGACGTGGTGCAATTCGCGAGACCCGTGCCTCGGCTCGGTGCGAAGCTAACTCGTTTGTGGAATTATGGTTAGCTTCTTCGCCGTGGCAGAATGACGGGCTCGGGTTCCAGTACTGTGCACGGTCGCGAGCGATCCGCCCGAGACGTATCCTCCAATGCAGCCCGGCCCGGGATCCCGCTCGAGGCCTTTCGGGGGCACGCACCGAGCCGTCAGGTTTTCGGGTAGTCGGGCGCCTCGATGTCGGCATCGGGGCGCAGTCAGCCGAGGAGACCGCGTTGCCCAACACCACCCCACGAACGAACCGGGACCTTCTGAGCATGATCGCCCTGGCGGCCGTCTACACGGCGCTCGGCGTTCTGGTTTTGTCCGTGCCGGAGACGGGGGTGGAGCTCCGACGAATGATCTGGCTACCGAGCGGCGTGGCGCTCGCGTGGCTGATCATCGGTGGCATGAGGATGTGGCCGGGAGTCGCGATCGGTGCCGCCCTCACGACGGCCCTCACGGGAGGCGGGCCGGTTCATGTCATCGCCACGGCGGTCGCCAACTCGCTCGAGATCGTACTTGCGGTCTGGGTCTTCCGGAGGGCCGGGATCGACCGGCATCTCGTGGGCCGCTCGCAGCTGGTGGTCTTCCTCGGCACGCTGGTCGTCGCCTCGGGCCTCTCCGCGATCATCAGCGTCGAGTCACTCGTCCTGACGGGGTCCGCGAGCGGCTCGATCTGGCCGCTCTGGTTCATGTGGTGGCTGACGCACGTCATGGGCTCGATCGTCCTCACCCCGTTGATCCTCTCGTTTCCGGGGTTTTCTAAGCCCCCGCCTCGCATGCCGACCTGGGAGTCGGCGTCGATCATCGTCGGACTGGCGCTGACCCTCTCGATCAGCTTCACGACCCTGGTGCCCGAGAGCGTGAGCCGCCTTCCACTCGCCTTTCTGCCGTTTCCGTTTCTGCTCTGGGCCGCCTACCGGTGCGGTCAGCTGGGAGCGTCCTCCTCGAGCTTCGCCGCGGCTGCCTTCGCCGTCGTGGGTACGTTGCTGGGGATCGGCCCGTTCGCGCATGAATCGCCCAGCACGAGTCTCTTTCTGACGCTCCTGTTCGTGTCGTCGGCCGTGGTATCGACGCTACTCATCGCGGGCCTCGTCGCCGAGCGGAGGAAGGCCGAGGAGGAGCGTCAGAGGCTGATACGGCGCGTCCGACGGTCGGAGAAGCTGGAGAGCCTCGGGGCGCTTGCGGGCGGGATCGCGCACGACTTCAACAATCTGCTCGTCGCGATCATGGGGAACGTCGACCTCGTTCTGATGGACACGAGCCCGTCCGAGCCGGCGTATGAGCCGCTGGATCAGTCGGTGAAGGCATCCGAGCGTGCCACCGAGCTCTGTCGGCAGCTGCTCGCGTACGCCGGTCAGGGCCCCTATGAGCATGCCGTCGTCGATCTGTCCTCCGTCGTGCGGGACATCACGTCCCTGCTCAGGGTCACGGTCCCCAAGGGCACCGTCCTGCACTACGACCTCGCCCCAGAGGAGCTTCCCGTCACCGCGGACACGGCGCAGCTCAGACGGGTCGTCCTCAACCTCTTCGCCAACGCGGGGGACGCCCTGGGGCTCAGGCGCGGGCAGATCACCGTGCGGACCTACGCCGCACTGGACGCGAGCTGGTACCGCGACGATGGTCTCTTCTATCTCGACCCGCCGGACGGGCCGGTGGCCGTGATCGAGGTCGAGGACACCGGCGAAGGGATCGCCACCGACAATCTCGAGCGGATCTTCGATCCCGTCTTCACGACCCGTGGAACTGGCCGCGGTCTCGGGCTCGCGTCCGTGCTCGGTATCGTTCGAGGACATGGCGGCGCGGTCCACGTGAGAAGCGAGCTTGGCGGCGGGACCCGGTTCACCCTCGTGTTCCCACTCGTCGATGACCCGATCGACTCGATCCCGGTTCCGCCGGTTCCGGACATCGGGCGCCGGAGCGGAACTGTACTCGTCGTCGACGACGAACCGTCGGTCAAGCGGGCGGCCGTGGCCCTGGTACGCCGTCTCGGCTACGACACGGTCGACGCCAGCGACGGACCGTCCGCACTCACCGCCTTCGACCGCGTGGACCAGGAGTTCACCTGCGTGCTCCTCGATATCACGATGCCGGGGATGAGCGGGATCGAAGTCCTCAAGGAGATTCGGGAGCGCGGCCACGACGTACCGGTGCTTCTCTCGAGTGGCTACGTGCTCTCGCCGATCGAAGTCCTCGCGGAGCACGGTCCGGCTCGCTTCCTTCCGAAGCCCTACACCCTCGCGGGTCTCGAGGAGGCGATCGAAGAGCTGCTGCTGTTCACGAGCGACGCCTCGTCACGCTGAACCCCCTCTGACGGTGAGGGCCTTCCGAGCCCCTCTTAGCCCCGGACTCGAACGAGAAAGGCCCGGAGCGCGAACGCGGCCCGGGCCTTCTTCTCGTCTCTGCCGGTCGTGTGACCGTCCAGCGTCACTGATCCTGCTGTGAAGTCTCTCCGGCGTCACCGCGGCCGGGAATCAGCTCGAAGAATCCGAACATCATCTCCTCGAAGCTCTGCTCGCCGTATCGCACCGATTGACTCGGATCGGGATTCGCCGGATTGCCCTCGCTGTTGTCGTACCACGCGGTCCCGCGAAGCTTGTCGCCCGGCTCGATCACGAACGGCTCGATCGGCTTGTACGTGAGCTGCCAGTTGAAGTCGTAGTTCGGCACCTCGAGGATCGTCTTCTCGGTTCCGTCGGCCCGAATCAGGTCGTAGCGGAACGCCTTGCCACGCAGATGCATGTGCGGGAGGAGCGAGATGATCCTGCCCGCGTTCTCGAACTCGAGCTCAGCGACGACTTCGTGATTCGCCGCGTGGGCGGGAATCTCGAACTCGTCGGTGGCCACCGCGGCCATATAGACCTCGTCGGCCGGCGGCTCGTCGTGGAACCAGAGGCCCACCATGGTCTCGTCCACGGCCGGCTCGCCGTTCGTCGTGTAGTGCAGCTCGAACATGAGCGTCTGACCCGGCGGAATCCGCTTGCCGGCGGTCTCGCCCCAATGCCGTACCGGCACACCCGGGGCGTATCCGATCAGCCAGCCTCCGCGCTGCTCGGCCTCTTCATCCTCGAGGTATACGATCACGTGGTGCGTGACCTGGGGCGCGGTCGGAACGACCTCGGCGGCCATCACCCACTTGTCCTCGGGCCAGTTGGTGTCCACGTAGACGTGCCGATAATCCAGGACCCCGTCCGGCGGCACCTGCTGCGGCGCCGGGATCGTGATGATCGTGTCGGGCTCCGTCCCGAGCATCCAGCCGGGCTTGAGCTTCCGCGGCAGAGCCGCGACCTCCACGTCTCCCTCGGGCGCTCCGTCCTCGATCCAGGAGATCAGATCGCGCTTGTCGCGGTCGGATAGTCTGCGGTCGTTCTCCCACTCGCCATGCTCGGGCGCCGCGAACCACGGCGGCATCAGATCGGCGGTGACCATGAAGTGGACCATGTGCCGGAAGCCATGGACCTGCTCATAGCTGTCGAGCGCGAACGGACCGACGCCGCCCTCGCGGTGACAGGTGACACAGTTCTGGTTGACGATCCGGCTGATCCTGCTGTGGTACGTGATCCCCCGCTGAGGGACGGTGGCCACTTCGCCCTCGAGATAACACCCGGAGGCCTCGCTGAACGGCGTAGTCACGTCGACGCCCGCGAGAACGTCGTCGAGCGCGTTTTGCAGATAGTGGTCGTGAACTTCGGGATTCGAGAACGTGATACCGTGCTGGTCGTCGACTGCACCGCGATACCGAAGCGTCTTCGCCCGGTCGATCACGAACACCTCGGAGGAGACGTTCGCCTGCAGGAGCGATCCGATCTCGCGACCGGGGTCCAGGATATACGGAGACGTGAAGCCGAACCGCTCGACGTCTTCCGCGACGTCCTCCTCGGTGTCCTGCTCGCTGATGTTGAGATAGACGAACTGGACGCCCTTGTCCGAGTAGGCCTCCTCGAGCTCGGCGAGTCGGTGTCCATAGCGCCGCGAGACGGGGCACTCGGCGGTCCGCATCACGATCACGAGCGCCTCGTTGCCCTCTAGAAGAGCGTCGAGCGTGCCCTTGTTGCCCTCGACATCCCGGTAGTCGAAGTCCGCCACGAGCTCTCCCGGCTCGAACCCGAAGGCCCCCATCTCATCGGCGGCGATCGCGGGCGACCGATTCATCGTGGGGACGATGAGCAGGACGGCCGCTATGGCGACGATTACGAACGGAAACGCGGTGAGCGCGGTCTTTCGTGCCATTCTGTACTCCAGAAAACAACGGAAGCATGTGCAAATCCAACCTGACATACTCTGAAAACGCTTCCGGGGTTGCAAGAAAGCTCACTTCGGTGAGGTCGTCCGGCACGAGACTCCCGAAGCACCGGAGGGCCGGGTCCGCGGATCGCGGACTCCAGCCCTCCGGATGAGAGAACGCGACCGGTAGACGCGCGGCCCGGCGGGTACGATGCCGGCCGGGACCCCTGTATCCGTGCGGTCGACTAGAGCGACTGCCCGCAAACGGTGCCGCTCTCGACCACGGAGCCGGCCGCGTCCATCGCCACCGCCACCGCGTATACGCAACTGCCCGACCGTCCGTCGTCCGCGGCCCAGAGGACCGTGCCGGTGTACGTGAACGTCGCCTCACCGACCAGCTCGCCCTGATCGAATGCGAAGCCACCCGCCAGAACCAGATCCGGGTTCGTGTTCAGGGTGAACTCGGTCTGCTCGTGGAGGAAGGCGCAGTTCGCCGCGGACGTGACCACACTCAGGCTCAGATCCCCGGCCAGCGTCTGGTCGTCGATCGAGCCGGTGATCGACCCGGAGACGCCGAGGTCCCCACCGAGAGGGCAACCGCTGGTCACGTCGACGGCGTAGTCGATTGTGATCGGCACGCCCGAGCTCGACCGGAGTGAAGCACCACCGCCACCCCCACCGACATCGTCGAACCCCCAGCCCTCGAACGCGCTGGAGACCAGAAACGTCGAGATCGCGGCGGCCTCGTTGGCCGAGACAGTGCCGGAGCTCTGGCCCGGGCCCGCGACTTCGCTGTTCTGGCACCCCGCCAGGAACACGACGGCCGCGGCCGCCGTGAGCTTCGTGATTCCGTTCCTGATCTTCATTCCGTGTCCCCTCGCCGTTTCGTCGTTCCGCCGCCTCGCGACTCGACCGACCCCCTGCGGTCGCGCGGTGACGCGCTGATCCGGTCTCGAGGGGGCAGAGGACGTGCCAAGAGGGCGAGTCCGGCGAGCCCCGACGTCCTCAGGGGCAGAGGTCGCCGCGTTACATATGGACAGCCGCCCGTCGAAGCCCGGAGAGACGCACACTTGCGCCCGTTGGAGCGGACGGGGGATGTGGAAAATCTCGCCGTGAAGGTCCATTTTTGCAGCCCGCACCCGATCGACGTCGTGTGCGCCACGACCCTGAATGCGAGGAACCATGCGAAACACCTTTTTTGGCCCCCTTGCCGCCTGTCTGGGGGTGGCGCTGTTCGTTCCGGCCGCGAGTGCACAGATGGTGGCCCGCGCCTCGGACGTCGCCTCTCCGGACGCCATCGTCGCGGCGACGTACGAAGCGATCGCCCGGGAGCCAGGCGGGACCTTCGACTGGGACCGCTTTCGCTCTCTCTTCCTTCCCCAGGCGCAGCTGATCCCCAGCACGGAGCAGACTGGAGGTCCGCTCGTGGTGATGACAGTCGACGACTTCGTCGACTGGATCGACGGGGGAACGCTGATCGATGCGACGAGCGATGAGGGGTTTTCCGAAGACGGAATCCACAACCTCACCGAGCGCTACGGCGACGTCGCCCACGTCTTCAGCACCTACGAGAAGCATCTCTACGGGCAGACCGAGAACCTGGGTCGCGGGATCAACACGTTTCAGATGATCTGGAACGGCGGGCGCTGGTGGATCACCTCCATCGCGTGGGATGAAGAGATCGGAGCCGGGCCTATTCCCGCGAAGTACCTTCCTCGCGGTTAGATCCTCTCCAGCCCGCGCTCGACGGGACGCCGCCGCATCCCCCCGCTTGCCTCGAGCTCTCGACGTGGCGTAGTATTCTACATAGATAGATCAATACATGCAGGAGGAGAGACTGACGTGGCGAGTGGTCAGAGGATGACGCTGCCGACGGCGCTGATGCTCAGCGCCATCGCGGAGGGCGCGCGGTACGGGTTCGACATCATGGACGCCACCGGGCTTCCGAGCGGTACGGTCTACCCGGCGCTGCGGCGATTGGAGTCCAGAGACTGCCTCCGTTCGAGGTGGGAGGCCGCGGGAGTCGCGCTTTCAGCGGGACGGCCCAGACGCCGGGTGTACGAGATCACGAAAGCTGGAGACGCGCTGCTCCCCGCGGCCAGAGCGAAGCTGGCGGCGTTACCGGGCCTGTCGGGTGGCCGCGTGCTGCGCCCGAGCGAGGGGTAGCCGGTGCTTCCGCCCTCCCCCCCCAAGGCGGACACCGCCGATCCGCAGCTGATGCTGGCGCTCTGGTTCGTACGTCGTCTTTCACTCCTCCTGCCGGATGCGGAACGCCGCGGGTGGCTCGCGGAGTGGAACGCCGAACTGATATCCCGCCACGACGAGCTCCTCGCCCGCGGAACCGCCCCCGGAATGGCGGGCCTCCACGTCATGTTTGAGGCGGCCGGTGCGGTGCGGGACGCGCTCTATCTCACCACACACGGGTTCAGGCTCTCGAACCTGCTTCAGGATGTTGCGCTCTCGCTCCGTTCCCTGAGGAAGCGACCGGGGTTCACCGTTACGGCGATCGCGACGCTGGCGCTCGGCATCGGGGCCAATACCGCCCTCTTCAGCGTGGTGCGGGGCGTCCTCCTCAGGCCGTTCCCCTATCAGGAGCCGGATCGAGTGGTACAACTCCTCGGTCACCGGGCCGGCGAGGAGGAAGGCTCGTCGAACGTCTCCTATCCGAACCTGATGGACATCAAGCGCGAGGCCGCGGGGCTCGCCTCGGTCGCGGGGCTTTCGAGTTGGCGACCGGCACTCACGGGAGACGAGCCGGAGGTCCTCGCCGGCGCGACGGTGTCGTGGGACTACTTCGACGTTCTGGGCGTCAGGCCCGCTGCGGGCCGCTTCTTCCTTCAAGAGAACGAAGGAGAGGGGCGTGAGCCGGCTGTCGTCATCTCTCACCAGCTCTGGACGAAGCGGTACGGAGCCGACCCGGACCTGATGGGCCGAACGGTCTCCGTCAACAACACGTCCTACCTGGTCCTCGGCGTCGCGCCTTCTGGCTTCGAGGGTCCGCGGCTCATCTCGTTCGAAGGCGAGCAGCCCGAGATCTGGCGCACCCCGTGGTTCGAGGCGGCGGACTGGTTCCGCTCCGGCAGGTCATGGAAGGGTGTGGCCCGGCTCGGCCCCGGTGTCGGGCGACCGGCCGTCCAGGCGGAGGTGTCGGCCGTGATGTCCCGGCTGGCCGAGCTCTACCCGGAGGAAAACTCGGACCGCGTCATCACACTCCAGCCGCTTCGCGAGAGCATCGTCGGCCAGACCCGCTCCGCCCTCTACGTGCTGTTCGGAGCGGTGGGCCTGGTACTGCTGATCGCCTGCGTGAACGTCGCCAACCTGTTCACGGGGCGCATGCTCGAGCGTCACGACGAGCTGCTCGTCCGGAACGCGCTCGGCGCCTCGCACGGACGGCTGGTTGCCCACCTCTTCGCGGAGAGTCTGGCCATCTCCGTGATCGGCGGAGGACTGGGGATCCTGCTCGCATACGGCAGTGTCGGGGCGATCGTGGGACTCGCGGGAACGTGGTTGCCGCGGCCGGAGGCGATCGCAGTCGACGGCTGGGTCCTCGTCTTCTCGGCGGCGATCGCCGCCGGTACCGCCGTCGCGTTCGGTCTGGTCCCCGCCCTGCGACTCCTCCGCGGGGCCCGGCTCGCCGCCGTGTCCAGCACACGGGGTGTCGGAGCGCTCGGGAGACGGGCGAGCCTGGTGCGCCGCACGCTGGTGCTCGGGCAGATCGCCACCACGGTCGTGCTCGTCATCGCTGCCGGACTGCTCCTTCAGACCTTCCGGAACCTGAACGGGGTCGAGCTCGGGGTGGAGCGTGACGGGGTCCTGACGGCCGATCTTCACGGGGCGGCGTGGTGGGACCTCGAGCCCGACGCGGCGGCGGCCCGGTACCGGGACATTCTCGATGGCGTCGCCGGTCTCCCGGGGGTGCGGGGCGCCGGCGCGATCGACGTGCTGCCGCTGGCCGACAATTACTCCTGCGACGGTGTCACTCCCCTTGACCAGCCTCCACCCGCTCCCGGCGAGGGTCGCTGCGCCGAGGTACGGTCCGCGACTCCCGGGGTGATCGAAGCGCTCGGGATGACGCTGGTCTCCGGCCGGGCCCTGGAATGGCGGGATGGGCCCGAGGCGGACGGGACGATGGTCATCAGCGAACGAGCCGGGGAGATGTTCTGGCCGGGCGAGTCGGCGCTCGGCAAGCGGGCCGAGATCCACTCGGACACCTTCGCGGTGGTCGGCATCGTGGCCGACGTGCTTCACTTCGGCCCGCTGTCCGCTGTCGAGCCCATGATCTTCCTCCCCGCGGCCCAGGAGCCCTGGAACGGGATCGCTCGCGGCCTGTCGCTGGTCGTGAGCGGGGAGCCGGTCGTCGAGTCGATGGGTGGCGAGATCAGGGCCGTCGTCGGGTCGGTCGAGCCTCTGATCGCCGTCGAGCGGATCCGGCCGCTGAGTTCGTTGCTCGCCGCTACCGTCGGCGGACCTCGGCTTCGAGCCACGCTCCTCGCCGTCTTCGCCGGTCTCGCCCTCACGCTCGCGCTGGTCGGCGTCGTCGGGGTCATGACCCAGGCGGTGGCTCGAAGGCGCCGCGAGATCGGGATTCGAATCGCGCTCGGAGCGAGTCCCCGCACCGCGACCGGTCTGGTGCTTGGAGAGGGCGCCCGCATTACCGCGCTCGGGCTGGCGTTGGGGCTTCTCGCTGCGGCCGGCCTGACCCGGCTGCTCGAAGCCTTCGTGTTCGGCGTGAGTCCGCTCGACGCGCGAATCATGGTGTCGGGGGCGCTGCTGGTCTGCACCCTCAGTCTGGTGGCGAGCTGGCTCCCCGCCCGCCGGGCAGCCCGGATCGACCCCGTCGAGGCTCTACGCGCCGACTGAGCGCGCCCGGCGGATCACGAGGGCGTATGCGACGACGTTCAGGATCACGACCGCTGCTCCGAGGACCAACTGCACTTCGCGGGTGAGGCCGGCCGGATAGATGAGGGGTAGCAGGTACCGTTCGAGGAAGCCCCCCGTGTACCCGACCTCGCCGCCTAACCGTCGCAGCTGATTCTCCAGTGGAGTCAGCGGACAGATCCAACCCGCCAGCTCGATCGTCACCCCCCAGATCGCGGCCGGAACGTGGGCCCACGCGATCCATCGCCAGCGGAGCACGAGGAAGCCGCCGGCCAGCACGAAGACGATGAACACGAAGTGGGTGATCAGTACGAGGTCCGCGAGCGCGCGGTAGACCATCGCGGAGGCTTCTCCCTTCAGCCGTTTCGATCGGCGACTACCGCAACGTCGCCTTCCGTCTGGTTGCACGGTAGGTGTTCGTCTATGCTGTCTCCCTTCCCCCAACCAGGAGATGTGGCAAGGTGCGTATCACATTCAGCCGCTCCGCCGTCGCGGCGGGTGTCTTCGGTCTCGCGGTGTCGACCCTCCTCCCGCAGGGCGCTCGCGCGCAGGCCGGCTACCATGACCACGATGCCCTGACCTCCGAGTTGCGAGGGCTGACGGGCGGTTCATCGGTAGCGACCATGAGCTCGATCGCGACCACGCGGGGCGGACGTGAGGTCTGGGTCGTCGAAATCGCGAACACCGCCGGTACGCCGCTCGCCGAGAGGCCCGGCGTGCTCGTCGTCGCGAACCTCGAGGGGGATCACGTCGCGGGTAGCTCGCACGCGCTCGAGATCGTTCGCTATTTCGTCTCCAACTCATCCGACCCCACCGTCCGGGCCGCGTTGGATGAGCAGGTCGTCTATGTCATCCCGCGGCTGAATCCGGATGGAGCGGAGGCGATGTTCGCGTCTGTTCGCTGGGACCGCCGGGGTAACGATACACCCTATGACGACGACAACGACGGCCGAATCGACGAGGACGGCCCGGAGGACCTGAACGGCGATGGCGCGATCACCGTGATGCGCGTCGCGGATCCGGCCGGCGCGTTCATGGTCGATCCCGACGAGCCCAGGCTCATGCGACGGGCGGACGCGTCGAAGGGTGAAACGGGGACGCATACAATCTATTGGGAGGGAACGGACTCGGACCGGGACGGGTTCGTGAACGAAGACGGGCCGGGCGGAGCGGACCTCAACCGCAATTTCCAGCATGCGTATCCCTACTGGCAGGCGGATGCCGGCGTTCACATGGTGAGCGAAGCCGAGACCCGCGGCCTGATGGACTTCATGATCTCCCATCGAAACATCGGGGCGATCCTCACCTTCGGGCACTCCGATAACCTCGTGACGGCCCCGAGCTCGAGCGGAGCCCTCGCGGGGCCACGCGGACTGGATCTCGTCGCCTTCGCGAACGCGTCGTTCGACGGCATCTATGATGTCGGGGTGTTCGGGCGGAGCGGCGGGTTCTTCGGGAGTGGCCCATCCCGCGGCGCTCAGGTGGGCCGGGACAACGATCCCAGCTCCGGGCGAAGACCGTCCACCACGGTCCATCGAGACGATCAGGTGTACTTCAGCACCGCCTCCGATGCGTACCGCGAGCTCACGGACATCGAGACGGTGGGGGTCAACCGCGAGGCCGAAGGTGCGTTCTTCCAGTGGGGCTACTACCACTTCGGCATCCCGTCCTTCAGCACGCAGGGCTGGGGGCTCCCCGCAACCGAAGATGAGGAGGGCGGGGGCGGACCAGGAAACGGGGGCGGGAACGGCGATGGCGGGATCGACGCCGAGCTGCTTTCGTCGCTCGAGGGCGCGGGGGTGGAGGTGTTCGCGGAGTGGTCGGGTCATTCCCACCCTGACCTGGGCCAGGTCGAGATCGGCGGTTTCCTTCCGTACGCGACGACGAACCCGCCTGCGTCGGAGCTGGCCGAGTCGGGCGCCCGACACGGGGAATTCGTTCTTCGACTCGCCGGCATGCTCCCACGTGTCACGATCGCTGACACGGAAGTGACCTCGCACGGCGGCGGCCTCTTCACGATCGAGGTGGAAGTCGCGAACACCGGGTTCTTCCCGACAGCGCTCCAGCACGGCGTGGTATCGCGTTCGGTTCAGCCGACCACGATCCAGATCCAGATCGATCCGGATGACGTCGTGAGCGGGTCCGGGAAGACCGCCACCGTGCAGCGACTCGAGGGGTCCGGAACGCGCCACAAGGTCACGTGGGTGATCCGCGGCCAACGGGGAGCGAGGGTCGAGATTCGCGTCCGTTCACAGAAGGGTGGCTCGGACTCCGCCACCGTTACGCTCGGTTAGCGCCATGACGACGACACGAGGAATCGAGATGACGAAGCGCGCATCGGCCGTGGGGATCACGGTCGCCGTCTCCGCCCTGCTCAGCGGCCTCCTGC
>JAOTZH010000234.1 GCA_029861425.1 Gemmatimonadota bacterium | reverse complement strand
GTTCGGGCGACCCCGAGACTCTCGAGCAGATCATCAAGGCGCTCGCCAAGCTCGTCGACGTGGTGCACGCGACGGACCACACCGGGGACGACACGTACGAGACGGAGATCGCGCTCGTGAAGCTCGATTGCCGCATCGACGAGCGCACCCAGATCCTCCAGATCGCCGAGCACTACGGCGCGAAGGTCGTCGACTACGGCAGCGACTCGTTGGTCCTGCGCGTCTTCGGAGGCAGCGAGAAGCTCGACGCTTTCATCGAGCTGCTGCGGGCCTACTCCCTGAAGGAGCTGGTCCGCTCCGGGAAGATCTTGATGGCGCGGGGCGTCCGGGAAACCTGATCGGCCCGGGTCACTCGTCGGTGACGCAACCCTCGGACGCCGGCTTCACGTTCTTGATGTACTTGTAGAGAGTGCCGCGCGTGGACTTCAGCGCCGGCGCCGTCCAGGCCGCCCTGCGCTCAGCCAACTCGCTCTCCGTCACCTCGAGATCCATCGTCCGCTTCTTCGCGTCGATCGAAATCGTGTCGCCGTTCTCCACGAGCGCAATCGGACCGCCCTCCTGCGCCTCGGGAGTCACGTGGCCGATGATGAAACCGTGCGAGCCGCCCGAGAAGCGGCCGTCGGTGAGCAGCGCAACCTTGTCCCCGAGCCCGGCCCCCATGATCGCCGAGGTGGGCGTCAACATCTCCGGCATGCCAGGGCCCCCTTTCGGACCCTCGTAGCGGATGACGATCACCGAGCCCGCTTCGATCTCCGAACGCTCGAGGGCCGCGAGCATGTCTTCCTCGCAGTCGTAGACCTGAGCCGGGCCGGAGAACGTGAGCCCCTCCTTGCCGGTGATCTTCGCCACCGCACCGTCGGGGGAGAGGCTCCCGCGGAGGATCTGGATGTGACCGCTCGCCTTGATCGGATCTGCGAACGAGTGGATCACCTTCTGCCCGTCGGCGAGACCCGGCAGGTCGGCCAGATTCTCCGCCAGCGTCTTGCCGGTGACGGTCAGACAGTCGCCCTCGAGCGCCCCCTCGGCGAGGAGCAGCTTCAACACCGCGGGCGTCCCGCCCACCTCGTGCACGTCCTCCATCACGTAGGCGCCACTCGGCTTGAGATCGGCCAGGAACGGCGTGCGATCGCTGACCGCCTGGAAGTCGTCGATCGTGAGCGGCACGTTCGCGGCCCGGGCCATCGCGATCAGGTGCAGCACCGCGTTGGTGGAACCGCCGAGCGCCATCACCACCACCATTGCGTTCTCGAACGCCTGGCGCGTCATGATGTCGCGCGGCTTGAGGTCGAGCTCGAGCAGCCGGCGCACCGCGCCTCCCGCCGCACGGCATTCGACGACCTTCAGCGGGTCCTCGGCCGGGGTCGACGAGCTGTACGGAAGCGACATCCCCAGCGCTTCGATCGCCGAGGCCATCGTGTTCGCCGTGTACATCCCCCCGCACGCACCGGCCCCGGGGCACGCGTGCCGCACGATGTCGACGCGCGTCTCCTCGTCGATGCGTCCGGCGACGAACTCGCCGTAGCACTGAAACGCGGACACGATGTCGAGCGGGTCACCGGCCCGGTTCCGACCCGGTCGAATCGTGCCCCCGTAGACCATCAGCGCGGGCCGGTTCACCCGTGCCATCGCGATCAGGCAGCCCGGCATGTTCTTGTCGCAGCCCGGCAGCGAGACGTTGCCGTCATACCACTGCGCGCCCATCACCGTCTCGATCGAGTCGGCGATCAGATCGCGCGACTGCAGCGAGTAGCTCATGCCCTCGGTTCCCATCGAGATTCCGTCGCTCACGCCGACGGTGTTGAACCGGAACCCGATCAGACCGGCTTCCTGCACGCCGACCTTCACCTGCTCGGCGAGATCGAGCAGGTGCATGTTGCACGGGTTCCCCTCGTACCAGACGCTCGAGATCCCGACCTGGGCCTTGTCGAGATCAGCCTCGTCGAGCCCCACGGCGTGCAGCATCGCCTGGGACGCGCCCTGGGCCTTGGGCTGGGTGATGTGGCGACTGGTGCGGTTCAGACGTTCCGCCATGGGGACTCCGGGAATGCGAGTGGAAGAGGGATTCTAGCCTGTGCGACCCTGGGACGCGCGGCGTCCCGCACCGGAGGAACCCATGCCCCGACCGTTTCGATTCGGAGTCCAGCTTTCCAACCCGCCCGAAAAAGGCTGGCAGGACTCCGTCCGCCGGATCGAGGCATTCGGCTACTCGAGCGTCTTCTTCCCCGATCACTTCGGGCCGCAGTGGGAGCCGGTCGCCGCACTCGCGGCGATCGCGGCGGTCACCGAGAGGCTGAAGGTCGGCTCGCTCGTCTACGACGTGGACTACCGCCACCCGGTGATCCTCGCGAAGGCCTCCGCGACCACGCACCTGCTCTCCGGCGGCAGGCACGAGTTCGGGCTCGGCGCCGGTTGGATGCGCACCGACTACGACGAGGCCGGGTTGGACTACGACCGGCCGGGCGTCCGCATCCAGCGCCTCGACGAAGCGTTGACGATCATCCGTTCGATGTGGCGCGAAGAGAAGACGACCTTCGAGGGCAAGTACTACACCGTCCGTGACGCGCACCGCGCGGTCGAGGCCCCGGCCGACTGGGAGCCTCCGAAGATCCTGATTGGCGGCGGCGGACCCAGAGTCCTGGCCGTCGCCGGCCGTCACGCCGACATCGTCGGGATCAACCCGTCGATTCCGGAGGGCAAGGTCGTCGCGACGACCGTGGCCGACTGCGCGCCGGACCGGGTGCGCCAGAAGGTCGGCTGGGTCCGCGAGGCCGCCTCGGCAGCGGGCCGCGACCCCGACGCGATCGAGTTCAATTCGCTCGTGTTCGTCGTGGCGATCACCGACGATCCGGGACCGCTCCGAGCGGGCATCGCACAGAACTCCGGCATGACCGAGGACGAGGTGGCCGACTGCCCGATCTTCCTCACCGGCACCGCCAACGAGATTCGCGATCGTCTCGAGAAGCGCCGCGAGGAGACCGGCATCAGCTACGTCGTCATCCAGGGGCGCGACCCCGGCATGCTCGAGACTTTCGCGGAGCAAGTGATGGAGCCGCTGACGAATCGCTGAAAGCCGCTCCGGATGCCTCTCCCAAACGAGCACGTCAGCGGGAGAGGTCGCGGACAGGCTTCGTGCGAGAGTCAGTCGGTCTCGTTCGGCGGCGCCATCGGATCTTCGAACGGCAGGAACGGCAGCACCTGCTTCGCCTTCGACTTGATGAACATCATGCGGATGGAGCTCATCACTTCGTCGAGCTGGCCTTCGGTGTCCGACTACGCTTTCCTGCCATGACTCGAGGGGAGCAGCGATGGTCACCATGGATCTCGTTTCCGTAGGTCTCACCGTGCTCGACCTCCTCGATGCGAATCGAGGCGGGAGCGCGGAATGAGCGACACCGAAGCCGAGCTCCGCCAGGCGATCGTGAGCGCCGCCCGTCACATGGAGAGGTCCGGCCACAGCCCGGGCACGTCGGGCAACGTCTCGACCCGTCACGGCGACGGCTTCTTCATCACGCCGACGGGTCTCCCGCCGGCCGACCTGACGGCGGCGGACGTCGTCGTCCTCGACCTCGAGGGCAACGCAGGCGCGGGCCAACGCGCACCCTCCTCCGAGTGGCCCATGCATGCGGCGCTCTACGCTGCCCGCCCGAAGGCCGGCGCGGTGGTCCACTGTCACTCCCGCTTCGCCACGATCCTTGCCTGCGCGCACCGCAGCATTCCGTCCCTCCACTACATGGTCGCGGCGACCGGCGGGTTCGACGTCCCGTGTGCCCCCTACGCGACCTTCGGGACCCGCGCGCTCTCGGACCGTGTCCTCGAGACCATCGGACATCGCAACGGCTGCCTGCTGGCCAATCACGGACAGATCGCGCTGGGGAAGGACCTTTCGGCCGCGGTTCGCACGGCGGAGGAGATCGAGCGCCTGGCCGAGACCCACTGGGGCGCCCTGGCGATCGGCGGCCCCGTCCTGTTGACCGACGAGGAGATGAAGGACGTCGTCGAACGATTTCTCGGCGGCTACGGGCAGCCCGGATGAACTCCCGGCATTCGGAACCAACGGAGGATTCGAGAATGGCGAGATCCCACGAGAAGCACAGGGCCCTGATGGAGCGAGCGCTTCGCGTCGTGCCCGGCGGTGTGTTCGGCCACGGCGCAGCGGCGGCAGTGCGCCGCGAGTTCGGGGCCGAGTAGGAGAGCTCGAGAAGGCCTCCGCACGGACTCGAGTACACGCCGCTGGTTCTGAGCGGAGAGCTCCCAACCGCTATCGTCTCCGCGAAGTCGATCGTGGCACGGGGGCGCGGGTGGCAGAGCATTCGGGCGAGTCCGGAGTTCGTTGGAGCGCCGCACTGCACGAGTGCGATCCCGCGCTCCGGGCGCTCTTCACGGGCTACCTCGTGGTCATCGGGATCGGGCTCTTGATGTCGTTCGCCCAGATCCTCTTCACGCACGGAATGGCGGACGGACGGTTCGGACTGTCCGTCGATGACATCGTCTACAGCTACTACGGAAATCGGGAAGGGAGCCGGATCGAAGCCAAGCTCCAGGGCTCGATGAAGTTGATGGCCTCGGAGCAGGTGCGGGCCGAGATCGTCCGGTGGGTCCGAGACGGGTCGCCTCGCGAGGAGTGGGACACGGCGATCCGCGGTCTGGTCGCTTCGAACTGCGGACGCTGTCACGGAGTCGTCCCGGGAATCGCGGACCTGACCCGCTACGAGGGCATCAAGGCGGTCGCCCAGATCGACGAGGGGGCGACCGTGCCCACGCTCGCTCGCGTGTCGCACATCCACCTCTTCGGGATCGCGTTCATCTTCTTCTTCGTGTGCCTGATCTTCACGTTGGCGTCGGGAGTGCCCGAGTGGCTCCGAGTCGCGGCCGTCGCGATGCCCTATGTGTTCCTGAGTGTGGACGTCTTCTCGTGGTGGGCCACGAAGTGGGTGCCGGCCGCCGCGTATCTGACGATCCTCGCCGGCGGCGGATACGCCCTCTCCTCCGGATTCATGATCACGACATCCCTGTATCAGCTCTGGTGGCCGGGGGTTCGC
>JAOTZH010000058.1 GCA_029861425.1 Gemmatimonadota bacterium | reverse complement strand
TGTGGCTTGGAGTGGCGCTGGTCGCGTTCGTGGTTGCCTCCCGATTCCCGCCGCGGTTCATCGAGTGGTTCGCCCCGTGGGTGTATGGTGCGTCGCTGGCCCTCCTGGTTCTGGTGCTCTTCATCGGGACGGGACCGCAGGGCAGCTGGCTCGAGCTCGGACCGGGTCGTCTGCAACCCGCGGAGGCGGCAAAGCTCGGTACGATCTTCATGCTTGCACGCACGCTCGGGGGCAAGGACCAGGACTTCGCTGGCCTGTCGCGCCTCTGGAAGCCCGTGGCGATCGTCGTGGTCCCATTCGCTCTCGTGCTGCTGCAGCCGGATCTCGGGAGCGCGTTGGTCTTCGGGGTCATCCTGATCGCGGCCCTGTTCTGGGCCGGCGTCCCGCTCATGAAGATCTTTCTCCTCGTGAGCCCGGCCGTGTCCCTCCTCCTGGGGTTCAACGGGTTCGTGTGGGGGGCGTGGTTCATCGTGATCGCCGTGGTTCTCTACTTCCACAGGCCGTTCGTGCTCGAGTCGGTCGGCGTGATTCTGGCGAACTTCGCCGCGGGCGCGCTGACGATCCCGCTCTGGAACAGTTTGGCCACGTATCAGCAAAACCGGCTGGTCGTGTTCCTGGACCCGGAGATCGACCCCAGGGGGGCCGGATGGCATCTCATCCAGTCGAAAGTGTCGATCGGGTCGGGAGGGATGTTCGGTCAGGGGTTCGCAAGCGGGCCGCAGAAGCGACTGGCGTTCCTCCCAGAGCAGCACACCGACTTCGTCTTTTCCGTGGTGGGGGAAGAACTCGGCTTCCTCGGGGTCCTGATTTTTCTGGGTCTCTTCGGTGCGCTGCTGTGGCGTGTCCTGAGAGTGGCCATCGACTCCTCCGATGACTTCGGGAGCACGGTGACGTTCTGCCTGTTCGCCGTGTTGTTCGCGCACCTCGTGGTTAATCTGGGGATGACCGTCGGGCTCATGCCGATTACCGGGCTGCCCCTTCCGCTGATCAGCTACGGGGGGAGCTTTCTCCTTCTCCTCTACGCCGGCTTCGGGGTCGTCCAGCGAGTCGCGGCCGAGCCCTGATCCCGTCGTCTTTCCGACATCCGCCAGTCGAGCCATTTCGGTCGCCCGCGCCCGTCCCGGGGTCGTATATTCCGCGTCGAGGTGCCGCCGTTCGGTCAGTCCCCGCGGCGCTCGTCAAAACGGGAGGAGCCTGATTGTCCTGGTTCAAGAAGCCGAAACAGAAGCTCGTCTCGCAGAAGCGGGATCTGCCCGGCGATATGTGGGACAAGTGCGAGGGGTGCGGCGAGATTCTCTACAGCGGGCGACTGGAGGAAAACCTCCATGTGTGCTCGCACTGCGGACACCATTTCCGAATCACGGCGGACTCGTACGAAGCGCTCCTCCTCGATGACGGGCTGGAAGAGGCGTTCGATGTGTCGCTTCGCTCGACGGATCCGCTCCGCTTCCACGACTCGAAGAGCTATTCGGATCGGATCGACCAGGCCGAGGCCCGCGGCGGGACGCTCGATGCGATCCGCACCGGCCGCGGGCATGTCGACGGTCGGCCGCTATATCTGGGGACGATGGACTTCCGCTTCATCGGAGGGTCCATGGGCTCGGTCGTCGGCGAGAAGATCCGCCGCCTGGCGAAGCGGGCGATCGCGGAATCGAGCCCCATGGTGCTCATCTCCGCATCGGGGGGGGCCCGCATGCAAGAGGGGATCCTGTCTTTGATGCAAATGGCGAAGACCGCCGCCGCGCTCGAACAACTGGCGGCGGCCCGCCTCCCCTACATCAGCGTGCTGACCAACCCCACCACGGGGGGCGTGACGGCCTCTTACGCGATGCTCGGAGACATCATCCTGGCCGAGCCGGGCGCGCTCGTCGGTTTCGCGGGACCGCGAGTGATCAAGGAGACGATCCGACAGGATCTTCCCGACGGCTTCCAGCGCGCAGAGTTCCTGGAGGAACACGGGATGGTCGATCGAATCGTCCCTCGACCCGAGCTTCGCGGAGCGATCGCGAGCTTGCTCCGCCACATGTGCTGACGCGCGCGACTGCCGAGCCTGCGGGGGCCCTCGACCGTCTCTTCGCGGCCCGTCCCATGGGGGCAATGGAGTGGGGACTCGAGCGCATCGAAGCTTTGCTGGCAGCGCTCGGCGATCCGCACCACGCGTTCGCATCGGTCCATATCTCGGGAACCAACGGAAAGGGCTCGACCGCCCTGTTCTGTGCGCGACTGCTGGAGGCTCACGGGGCGCGCGTCGGTCTCTACACATCGCCGCACCTGCACGACATCTCGGAGCGTTTCGTCGTCGACGGGGAACCGATCGACCGTGCGAAGCTGGACAGGATCGCGGCCCGGATCACCGACCTGCCCGAGACCAGACCGGCGACCTACTTCGAGGTGGCGACCGCCCTGGCTTTCGAAGCGTTCCGGGAAGCCGGCGTGGAGTGGGCCGTGGTCGAGACCGGGCTCGGAGGTCGGCTGGATGCGACGAACGTTTTGACCCCTCGGGTCTCGTGCGTCACGACGATCGGACTGGACCACGCCGATATCCTGGGAAGCTCGCTCGAGGCCATCGCAGCCGAGAAGGCGGGGATCTTCAAGCCGCACGTCCCTGCGGTGATCGGTCTGATTCCGGATCCCGCGCGCCCGATTCTGGAGGAGGCGGCTCGCCGGGCGGAGGCCCCACTGCGGACGCTCGGCGAAGAGACGTCGATCTGGGACGTGTCGACGTCGCTCGACGGCACTCGATTCCGATATCGGTCTCCGGTCTGGCCGGACGATCTCGAGCTTTTCATACCCCTGGTGGGCCGGCACCAGGCCCAAAATGCTGGGCTCGCTCTGCTGGCTCTGGAGGCTGCCGGAGTCGATCCACGCGCCGACGTGATCGCCATCGCGCTGGAGGCGGTTGCCCTGCCAGGTCGCTTCGAAGTGCGGCGCGGGGGGGACTGCGTGGTGGTGTACGACATCGCCCACAACCGGGAGGGCCTGGACGTCGTGCTCCGCACCCTCGAGGAGGTCGGGGCGCCGAGACCCTGGGTCGCCGTGGTGGGCATCCTGGCCGACAAGCCATGGTCCGGCATGCTCGGGATGCTGCGTCTTGACATGCAGGCTATCATTTTGACCCAGGCGCCGTCGGCGCCGGAGGCACGGCGGTGGAACCTCGCTGCCGTCGTCGTGGAGGAGGAGGCCGGGACGGCCCTCGTTGTGGAGGCGGATCTCGGAAGGGCCCTCGAGCTCGCGAACGAGCTGGGGGCGGGAGGAACGGTGCTCGTGACCGGCTCTGCCTATACGGTTGGAGATGCGAGGGGGCGACCGGGCCCGACTCGAACGTCAGGGGAATGACGAATGCTATACGATCCGATGTTGGTCCAGCCCATGCGCGACGAGCTCACGCGACTGGGAGTGCAGGAGCTCCGTACGGCCGAGGAGGTCGAGGAGGCCCTGTCGGGCTCGGAAGGCACGGCCCTCGTGGTCGTGAACTCCGTGTGCGGGTGCGCGGCCCGTAACGCGAGACCTGCCGTGGCCCTCGCTCTCGAGCACAACACTCAACCGGGGGCCGTGGTGACCGTCTTTGCCGGTCAGGACATCGAGGCCACGGCTCAGGCCCGGGAGTACTTCGCCGGGTTCCGGCCTTCCTCGCCCTCCATCGGCCTGCTGCGCGACGGCGACGTCGTCTTCATGCTGGAGCGACATCAGATCGAGGGGCGAGAAGCAGCGGACATCGCCGAGGACCTCGAGGGAGCCTTCGATCAGTTCTGCACCGCGGCGTAGGTCGCGCCAACCCGCGGACGCGCCGATGACGGGAGGCGACCCTTGAGCTCGGAGGACGTCCAGAGCCTCGCCGGGTTTCGCGAGTTCTTTCCGGCCGAATTCGCCCTCCGCCAACACATCTTCGCCGCCTGGCGGCGCGTGGCCGCGCGGTATGGGTTCGTCGAGTATGACGGCCCGCCGCTGGAGCCCCTGGAGCTCTACACGCGCAAATCGGGGGAGGAGATCGTCGGTCAGCTTTACAGCTTCACCGACAGGGGGGGGCGGGAAGTCGCTCTTCGTCCCGAGATGACACCGAGCTTCGCCCGGATGATCTCCGCTCGGGCGGGGGGTCTGCCGAAGCCCATCCGCTGGTTCTCGATTCCGCAGCTGTTTCGATTCGAGCGCCCGCAACGAGGCCGGCTTCGGGAGCACTTCCAGCTCAACATGGACATCGTGGGCGAGTCGGACCCCCTGGCGGACGCGGAGATCATCGCGGCCGCGCTCGACGCGCTCCGTGAGCTTGGACTCGACGAAACGCACATCGTCGCCCGGGTCTCCGACAGACGTCTGGTCTCGGCCATCCTGACGGCCGAGGGTGTGTCGGATGACCGGCATCTCGCGGTGTACGCAGTGCTCGACAAGGCGGATCGCGAGACGCCCGAGTGGCTGTCCGAGCGGCTCGAGGCCGCCACCATCGAAGAGGGAACGCGGGCACGGCTCCTCGAGTTGCCCACGCTGGGGCTGGAGGAGGTCCGCCTCAGATACGCACGTGACGAGGCGATTCTCGCGGCGGCGGACTCGCTCGACCTTGTGCTCTCCCATCTGGGATCGGCCGGGTTCGGCGACTATGCGCGTTTTGATGCCGGGCTCGTGCGGGGCCTGGCATACTACACCGGGACGGTGTTCGAGATATGGGAGCGAAGCGGAGACCTGCGCGCGGTCTGCGGCGGGGGACGGTACGACGATCTCCTGGCGTCGCTGGGGGGTGTCGATCTTCCCGCCCTCGGTTTCGGCATGGGAGATGTAGTGCTCGCCGAACTCCTGAGGGATCTCGAGCTCGCGCCAGACGCGACGCTCGAGATCGACGATTTCATCGTATGCGTGTCCGATGATCAGAGGGGGACCGCTCTGGCCGTCGGGGCGGCACTCCGGCGCCAGGATCGCCGGGTGATCTACGATCTTCGCGAGCGGGGCGTGGGACGCCAGTTCAAGACGGCCAACCAGCTCGGGGCCGCACGCGCCATCGTGGTCGGCCCCGACGACGTCGCGCGGGGCGTTGTCGTGACGAAGGACATGTCGTCGGGGGATACGGGCGAGATCGAGCTCGGTGAGCTCCTGGACGGCCCGGATGAGTAACCGCACGGATCGGCAGGGCACGGCGTGGCCAAACAGGGACTGACCCCGCAGGGTGAGGACTTCTCGGCCTGGTACAACGAGATCGTGCAGGCCGCGGAGCTCGCGAGCCACTCTCAGGTTCGAGGGTGCATGGTGGTGCGCCCCTACGGCTACCGGATCTGGGAGCTCATTCAGGCGGGGCTCGACCGGATGTTCAAGGACACCGGTCACGAGAACGCATACTTCCCTCTGTTCCTCCCGAAGTCGGCGCTCGATCGAGAGGCCGATCACGTCGAGGGCTTCGCTCCGGAGACGGCCGTCGTCACGCACGCCGGCGGTCGTGAGCTCGAGGAGCCACTCGTCGTGCGCCCGACGTCGGAGGCGATCATCTGGCCGATCCTGGCGGACTGGATCCAGTCCTACCGCGACCTGCCCGTCCTCTTGAACCAGTGGGCCAACGTCGTCCGCTGGGAGCTCCGAACGCGACCGTTTCTGCGGACGACCGAGTTTTTGTGGCAAGAGGGGCATACGGCGCACGCCACGGACGAGGAGGCCGAGGAGGAGGCCCGGCGCATGCTCGGGGTCTACCGCACGTTCATGGATGAGCACATGGGGCTGGCGGTCGTCACGGGCGAGAAGACCCCGGATGAGAGATTTGCCGGGGCCAAGCGGACCTATGCGACCGAAGCGCTGATGAAGGACGGCAAGGCGCTGCAAGCGGGGACGAGTCATCACCTCGGTCAGAACTTCGCGCGAGCATTCGACGTGCAGTTCCAGACCGAGCACGGGGAGCACGACTACGTTTGGAGCACGTCCTGGGGGGTCTCGACGCGCTTGATCGGAGCGCTGATCATGACGCACGGAGATGATCAGGGCCTCGTGCTCCCCCCGAGGCTCGCCCCGTTCCAGGTCGTGATCGTTCCGATCTGGAAGAGCGATGAGGAACGAGCCCGCGTGATGGACACGGCGTGTCGATTGGAGCTCGAATTGGGGGAGATGGGCGTCCGGGTGAAGCTCGACGGTCGGGAGACCCACAATCCGGGGGCGAAGTTCTACGAATGGGAGCGAAAAGGCGTACCGCTCCGGATCGAGATCGGGCCGCGCGACATCGAGGCGGGACAGGCCGTACTCGTTCGTCGTCTCGTGCTGGAAGGACAGGACCGGAAGGCCGCTACGGGGCTCGACGGGTTGTCGGAATCTGTTCCCGCCCTGCTCGATGAGATCCAGAGCTCCATGCTCGAAGCGTCCCGTGCGCGGAGGGAGGCGTCCTCGAGGCGCGACTTCGGGTCGTACGAGGATCTCCGGTCGTGGATCGAGGAGTCCCCGGGGTTCGCCTTCGCGGGGTGGTGCGGTGGAGTCGAATGCGCGAGACGCGGCAAGGAAGACCTCAAGGTAACGATTCGGGTGATACCCGACGAAGAGTTCAGGTCGGATGACGTCCCGACTCGCTGCGTCGTCTGCGACCAGCCGTCGACGACGGAAGCGTTGTGGGCCAGGGCGTACTGAGCCCTCGCAGAGAACGAGGACACGCGAGCGCCGGGCGCTCGAGGAGAGTGAGATAGGTGAGTCGGGTTCTGATTCTGGATTTCGGATCGCAGTTCACGCAGTTGATCGCGCGTCGCATCCGGGAGGAACGGGTCTACTGCGAGGTCCACCCGCCGACAAGGGATGCGGACTGGATTCAGGAGTTCGACCCGGCCGCCATCATCCTCTCCGGTGGACCGGCGAGCGTCTACGACGACGGGGTTCCACAGCCGGACCCGGATGTGCTCAACCTCGGTGTTCCGGTCCTGGGGATCTGCTACGGCATGCACCTGATCGCGCAATTGCTGGGTGGCGAGGTGACTGCATCGGAGCGGCGTGAGTATGGGCGCGCGAGCTTCCAGGTGCAGCAGGGGAAGGGGCTCTTCACCGGTTTCGATGATGGCGAGGCGACCCAGGTCTGGATGAGTCACGGAGACGAGTTGCCGTCTGCGCCTCCGGGGTTTCAGGTACTCGGAACGACCGAGAACTCGGTCGCTGCGATCTGGTCGCCCGACCGGGACATCTGGGCGGTTCAGTTCCACCCGGAGGTGGCCCACACGACTCGCGGGGACGAGATCCTCCGAAATTTTCTCTTCGAAGTAGCGGGGTGCGAGGCGGACTGGACGCCATCGAGCATCATCGAGCATCACGTCGAGGACATCCGTCGCCGGGTCGGTGACGGGCACGTCATCTGCGGCTTGTCCGGAGGCGTCGACAGTGCGGTGGCGGCCGCAATGGTACAGCGCGCGGTGGGAGACCAACTGGTATGCATCTTCGTCGACACCGGGCTGCTCCGAAAGAACGAACGGGTGTCGGTGGAGGAGGTGTTCCGCGACCACGAAGGCATGCGGCTCGAGGTCGTCGACGCAACCGACCGCTTTCTGGACGCCCTTTCCGGCATCGCGGATCCTGAAGAGAAGCGGATCCGAATAGGGCACACGTTCATCGACGTCTTCGAGGAGGCGGCGGGCCGCCACGGGAACGCGAAGTTCCTCGTGCAGGGCACGCTCTATCCAGATGTGATCGAGTCCGTCTCCGTGTCGGGACCGTCCGTCACCATCAAGTCGCATCACAACGTCGGCGGTCTCCGCCCAGACCACCCTTTCGATCTCATCGAGCCGCTCCGCGACCTCTTCAAGGACGAGGTCCGCGAAGTCGGACGTGAGCTTGGCCTTCCGGAGCACATCGTCGGCCGCCACCCGTTCCCGGGCCCCGGGCTCGCGATCCGCATCATCGGCGACGTGACCCGGGAGAAGCTCGAGACCCTGCGTGACGTCGATGCGATCTATCTGGAGGAGATACAGCGCGCCGGTCTGTACGACGAGATCTGGCAGGCCTTCGCGGTCCTCCTGCCGGTTCAGTCCGTGGGCGTCATGGGCGACGCGAGGACCTACGAGAACGTCGTCGCGCTGCGAGCGGTGACGAGTCGAGATGGCATGACGGCGGACTGGTTCCAGTTCCCACACGATGTCCTCGGACAGGCCTCGAATCGGATCATCAACGAGGTCCGCGGCGTGAATCGAGTGACGTACGACATTTCTTCGAAACCGCCCGCGACGATCGAATGGGAATGAGGACAGGGCTGGAGCGAGGCGCCCCGTGATCGACGCGACGGAGATCGTCGGATGGTGGGATCGGTACCTGCAGATCGCCGAGATCGAAGACTACCCGGGCGCGCTCAACGGTCTGCAGGTCGAGGCGACACGTCCGGTCACGAAGATCGGGGCGGCCACCGACGCGTGTCAGGCGACGATCGATCTCGCGGTGGGAGAAGGATGCGAGCTTCTGCTGGTTCACCACGGGCTCTTCTGGGGTGGCGTGTCGCCGCTGACCGGGCCCTCGTTTCTCAGGGCGCGCACTCTGATCGAGGCGGGGACCGGGCTCTATTCGGCGCATCTACCTCTGGACCTTCACGAAGAAGTCGGAAACAACGCCTTGCTCGCGAAGGCGCTCGAAATGCCCATCGAGGGTCGCTTCGGTCCGTTCGGAGGGCGGGATCTCGGTGTGGTCGTGACAGCGGGACGATCGCGCGAGGAGCTCGTCGATCTGGTGACTGGCGTTTGTGGGGGTCCCGTGACGCTCATCCCCGGCGGGCCGGAGCGTGTCGAGCACCTCGCCATCCTGTCCGGTGGTGGCGGATCGATGATCGCCGCGGCCGTCGATTCGGGGGCGGATGCCCTGCTCACGGGGGAGGGGAATCACCACACCTACCACGAGGCGATGGAACTCGGGATCAACGTCCTGTACGCGGGGCATTACGCGACGGAGACATTCGGCGTTCGGAAGCTGGCAGAGGTCACCGCGGACCGTTTCCGGATCGAATCGCGCTTCTTCGATGTGCCGACGGGTCTCTGATCGTGGATCCGGCGCGCCTGCCGACTAGAAGACCGAGACCTTGATGTCCTTCAGGTAACGATCCGGTCGATCCCGGATGTCCTTCATCAGGATCGCGACCTCCTCGCTCGCCGCCTGCAGGTTCGCGAGCGTCTCCGTGAGACCATCGTACAGTTCCTCATCCGTCAGCATCTTCCCAAGCGTGCCTTCGCCCTCCGCCAGCCGGGTCGTAATCGTGGCGAGGGCCGAGCTCGTGGAGTCGAAGCTGGCGCTGGCAGAAGCCAGACGCGTGGACAGCGTATCGAGGTTCGCGAGGGACCGGTCGAGCTCGGGAGAGCTTGCCAGGTCTGCCAGCTCGACGGTCGCGGCGTCGAGGTTGCCGAGCAAGGCGTGAACCGCCTCCCGTTCGCTCGCCATCAGATCCTCCAGCTCCAGCATGGCGGAGGTGAAGGCCCGCGAACTCGCGTTCAGGTTCTCGATCATCTCGTCGGACAATACTCCCTGCACGCGCTCCAGCAGGATGCCGGTCTCGTCACCGAGGCTGGAGGCGAGCGACATGAGATCCGAGGAGCGCCCCAGAACGATCGTGTCACCGGACGTCAGTGCCGCGGTGGCCGCGCCCGGTAGCAGCTCCAACATCTGGGCCCCGAGGAAGCCCGCGGGCTTGATGACCCCTCGCGTATCGGCGGGGAGATCGATGTCCGTGAAAAAGGACATGGAGAGAACCACCCGAGTGGGTTCGAGTACGACCTCGTCGACCCGGCCGACCTCGACGCCGCGCAGGAAGATCGGGGAGGCGGGCGTGATCTGGCCGGCGTCCGCTCCCACACCATGTACTTGCAGCGTGCTTCCGCCGACCCTGAAGTCGGAGATCCAGAAGAGTCCGAGAACCAGGGCAATCAGAGAAACGAGTACCAGGATGCCCACCTGGACTTCGGCGCCGCGATCGCGCAAGCCGGGGTCTCTCACGCGACCTCCATCGTCGGGGCAGAATCAAGGAATTCGCGCACGACCGGGTTGGTCGTCGTCCGGAGCTCGTCAGGGGTCCCCTCGGCCTGAACGAGTCCATCGGCAAGCAGGACGATGCGGTCCGCGAGGTAGAATGCGGAAGGCACGTCGTGGGTCACGATGATGCTGGTTGCCTCCACCTGCCGGTTCACGCTCGCGATCAACTCGTTGATCCTGGTTGCATTCACAGGATCGAGCCCCGTTGTGGGCTCGTCGTAGAGGATGTATCGCCGCTCCCCGATGATTGCACGAGCAATTCCGACGCGGCGCTGCATACCGCCCGAGAGCTCGGCCGGGACGAGGTCCAGGACGTCCACTCCGAGATTGACGTGACCCAGGGCCTTCTGCGCCATTGCCTCGCAGTCGACCTCGGGCTTCCGACAATGTCCCTCGGGAAGCCCCATGATGAGGTTCCCTCGAACCGTGAGCGAGTCGAACAGGGCCGAGTTCTGGAAGACGTAGGCGATCTTCGACCGGACCTCGAGGATGGCCTTCTGGTTGGCCGTCGGCACCGAGGTCCCGTCCACCCGAACGTCCCCCTCATCCGGATCGAGCAGCCCGACGATGTGCTTGAGCAGGACGCTCTTGCCGGTCCCAGACGGCCCCATGATGACGAGACACTCCCCCTCTGCGATCCGGAGGTCGACGCCGGCCAGCACCACTTTGTCGCCGAACGCCTTCTTGACCCCGATCATCTCGATCATGAAAACGCCTTGTACACGGGGGCCAAAACCACGTCGAGGACCATGATCGCGACGATGATCGCTACCACCGCCTTCGTCGCGGTCCGTCCGACGCCGGCCGCGCCGCCGCCGGCGCGGAGACCGACGTAGCAGGCGGTGAAGGTGATCGTGAACCCGAACACCACCGCCTTGGTCAGCGTGTAGAACAGGGCCGCGTGGTGGTAGTAGCCCTGCGCCCCGGACGCGAACTCCTGCGGGGTGAGTCCCAGGAGCATGGTGCACACGATGTACCCGGCCACGATTCCGGTGATGTTCGCCAGGACCACGAGCGGGACGAGGATGATGGTCCCGGCCACGACTCTCGGTACTACGAGCTCCACCACCGGGTCGCGTCCGAGGGTCAGCAGCGCGTCGATCTGATTGGTGACCTGCATCGTCCCGAGCTCCGCTCCGATGCCGGCTCCCATCCGGCCGGCCAGAACGATCGCCGTCAGTACCGGGCCCAACTCGGTGAGCATACCGCCGACCAGGCTGCCCGCGATGATCTCGAGCGGGAGCCCGGCGGCGAGCTGGTTCGCGGTTTGCTGCGAGAGGACGCCGCCCGACAGCGCCCCCATGAGCAGGACCAGACCCAGCCCCTCGACCCCGATCCGCTTGGCCTGGGCGAAGGTCTCGCTTACGTAGAGACGGGGATGCCCCAGCGCGATGACCGTGGCCCAAAGCAACATCCCCGCGCGTCCGGCATGGAGCGCGCTCGTCCGCATGAAGCTGCCGATGCGGAATGCCAGGCCCGTGATCACCGCCCGTCCTCGGAATCCAGCGGCGTTTCTTCCACGCCAGGAAGCGCGCCGGCCTCGATCGCCTCCAGCGAGTCGACCCGTGCGCGGATCAGCTCATGCAGCCGGAACATCCGTTCGACGTCTCTCCCGTTTCTCTCCGAGAAGGCGATCAGGTCCGCGGCGGTCACGCCGTATGCCTCCATGATCGTCCGACGAGCCGAGTCCGCCCGAGTCGAGTCGAGATAGCGAGTCTCGGCGTAGGACAACTGCGCCATGAGATCGACGTACCCGTCTTCGTCGACGGGGCCGGCCGGCTGTGAGCAGCCGACCGGCGCTAGCAGCCCGAGTAGCGCGAGGGTCCGCAGAACCGGGCGCGAGGTCAGGCGTCCGCCCTCGAGGAAGCCCGGTAGAGCCACAAGATGAAGCCGATCGCGAGTGCCAGGCCGATCACCGTGGCCATCGTGTCGAAGCCGGCCGGGGCGAGCGCGAGGACATCGGTGCTTTGCGCCGCGGCGAACGGAATCGCGAGAAGGATCCCGACGAGGGCTTCGCCCGTGATCAGACCCGATGAGAAGAGGAGGCCGCGCTGACCACCGCGCTCGACCGCCGCGTCGTCTCCGCCGCCACCCCGAATCGCGCGCGCGGCGGCCCAGGCAACGAGCCCGCCCAGGAAGATCGGCAGGGTGAGCTCGATGGGCAGATAGATCCCGACCGCTACGGCCAGCACGTGGGTTCGGAAGCTCGCGCCTCTCGCCTCGAGTACACGGTCGAGCGCGATGATCGCCACCGCGATCACGGCCCCGATCAGGATCATGTTCCAGGGGAGATTCCGGGTGAAGACCCCGTCCGCGACCGACGCCATGAGCGTCGCCTGGGGCGCATCGAGCATCTCGGCGGGGTCCATGCCCTCGCGCGGGAAGACTCCGCCGAGGCCGTAGGCCTGAAAGAGCAATCCCAGAATCGGAGCGATCGCGATCGCCCCGGCGACGACTCCCAGGATCTGCATGATCTGCTGCTTGACCGGGGTAGCACCGACGATCCGTCCCGCCTTGAGGTCCTGCATGTTGTCGCCGGCGATCGCGGCCGCGCAGGCGACCACGGCCCCGACGAGGATTGCCGTCGCCGCGGCGGCGGTGGCCTGGGCCCCGCCGATCGTGAAATCGATCTGCGAGCCCAGGATCAGGTACAGGAGGAGAGAGATGGTGAGGATCGTCGCGATCGTGACGCCCGAGATGGGGTTGTTCGACGAACCGACGAGTCCGGCCATATAGCCCGCTACCGAGGCGAATAGGAATCCGGCCGTGATGGCGAACACGGTGCCCAGAGCCAACGCCGTCAGGTACAGTCCTTCCGAGATCCCGAGAGCATCGCGGTCGATCACGTTCACGAACACGATGAAGATGGGCAGGGCGAGCGCGAGCGTACCGATGGCCACGAAGTTGATCGGAGTGTCGCGCTCGGTGCGTTCCACCTCCTGTGCGCCGCCGCGTCGTGCCTCTCTGACGGCCTCGAGCGAGGAGGAGATCCCGTCACGGATCGGTTTGAGGAGCGCGACAAGGGCCCAGATTCCGCCGACGGCCATCGACCCCACGCCCATGTAGCGAATGCGAGCGCTCCAGACTTCGAGCGCGCCCTCGTATCCCGTGGCTCCGCCCGTGATCTCGGCGACGCTGCCCGGGTCGGCCAGCGCCATGTAGATCGGGATACCGAACAGCCAGGAGATGAGGCCGCCTGCAAACACGAGGACGGCGATGTTGAGACCAACGATATACCCGACGCCGAGGAGGGCGGGGGAGAGGTCCGCCCCCATCCCGAAGGTCGAACGACCGACGGTGAACGCTCCGCTCGCCGACCCCGCGGCGATCTTGAACCCGGTCTGGCTCAGCTTGAGCAGGGCCGCGGCGATCCCCCCCAGCGCGATGAGCTTCGCTCCGGCTCCGCCCTCGGTGCCCGCCTTGAGCACCTCCGCCGTCGCGACACCCTCGGGGAACTTGAGGTCGGCCTCGACGATCAGCGCCCTTCGCAACGGAACCGTGAAGAGGACGCCCAGCACCCCACCGCACAGCGCGATGGACATCGTCGGTAGGAACGGGAAGCCGGCCCATTGTTGCAGCAGGATCAGCGCGGGCAACGTGAAGATGACGCCGGCCGCGAGCGACTCGCCGGCCGAGGCCGCCGTCTGAACGATGTTGTTCTCGAGGATGTTGTGTTCGCGGAACATCCGGAGGATGGCCATCGAGATGACGGCGGCCGGAATCGAAGCCGACACGGTCAACCCGACCTTCAGGCCGAGATAGGCGTTTGCGCCTCCCAGCACCGCCGACAGGAGGAAGCCGAGGATCACCGCCTTGAGCGTGATCTCCGGCAGGCTCTGCGAGGCCGGAATGTACGGCTGTGCGACGCCGGCTCCGGGGCGTTCCGTCGGATGGTCGGACATGCGTGTGGCTCCGCGAAGAGTGGGAGGCGAACGGCGGGTTGAGGCTAGTCCGCGGGCCGACGGGGGTCAAGCGATTCCAGCCCCGTTTTCCGCGGGCCTCATGCCTATGTGGCAGGTCCGTGGCGGGGGTCCAGGCCGGACGCCGCCGCATCGGCGGAAAGGGCCATCCCGGCACGCCAAAACGCCACGGTTCCGGCGGCCCGGGAGGGCATGTGACTTGCCCCCCCAGAGGGTCGTCCCGAGGAATGGCTCGGGCCACGGACCCGATCGAGGAGAACGAACAGTGGACGAGCACGTTGACGAAGCCGGGCGCGAGCCTGAGGACCAGGCGGACGGGTACGCGAACGACGAAGCCCCTGACACGACGGGCGGCCCGGCGGACGCGGCCGACCCCGATGGATCGAACGAGGAACCGATGTCCGGCGAGGAGAACGGTGCGGAAGGGGCGGACGAGCAGGAGAAGCCCTGGTCCGGATGGGGCTCGTTCTCAGAGATCCAGGACGCGGTGAGCGGTCTCGTCGACTCGGCGCTCAAGACCGTGGCGCCCGCGACGGGCCGGTTCCCGAGATACGACTTGATAGAGGTTCCGGAGGACGGCTACGTGATCCTGTTCGATCTGCCCGGGCTGGAGAAGTCGGACGTCGACGTGTCGGCTCGAGCCGGCGAGGTGGCGGTGGAAGGCACCCGCTCGAGACCCACGATGCCGGAGGGCGCGAACATCGAACGTAGCGAGAGGACCTACGGCCGCTTTCGCCGCGCGGTGTCGGTGCCGGCGGATGTGGATGTCTCCAACATCTCGGCGAAGATGGAGAACGGTGTCCTCGAGATCCGGCTCCCGCGGCAGACGTCGCAGGACTCGCAGCACATAAAGGTCGACTGAACAGAGGAAAGGACCCGAAGGCCAAATGATCCCCGTCGACAGACTCACGGTCAAAGCCGCGGAAGCGCTGAGAGATGCATCCCTCTCCGCCACCCGGGACGGCAACCCCGCGGTGGAGGACCTGCATCTGCTGCGAGCCCTCCTCGATCAGGAGGGCGGCGTCGTCGTGCCCGTGCTCCAGAAGGTGGGTCTCGCTCTGATCGATCTCGAGGGACGGCTCCACGAGGCGATAGGACGGCTTCCCAGGCAGTCTGGCGGGTCTCCACAGGCGAGCCGCGAGCTCCAGAAAGTGATGGAGAAGGCGGACGCCGTGGCGCGCGACATGACGGACTCGTACGTCTCGACGGAGCACATGCTCCTGGGGCTCGTCTCGAAGGCGGCCAGCACCACGCGTCCGATGCTCGAGGAGCTGGGGGCGGACGAGTCGACGGTTCACCAGGCGATCGAGGAAGTGCGGGGCCCGCACCGGGTGACGGACCAGGACCCGGAGGGGAAGTATCGGGCCCTCGAACGGTATGGCGTCGACCTCACCGCGCAGGCCCGTGCCGGCAAGCTCGATCCGGTCATAGGTCGTGACACGGAGATTCGCCGCGTGATGCAGGTCCTGTCGCGCCGCACGAAGAACAATCCGGTCCTGATCGGTGAGCCGGGGGTCGGCAAGACGGCCATCGCGGAGGGTCTCGCACAACGGATCGTCTCCGGTGACATCCCCGAATCCCTGCGAAACAAGCAACTGGTGCAGCTGGACATCGGTGCGATGCTGGCCGGGGCCAAGTACCGCGGAGAGTTCGAAGAGCGTCTGAAGGCGACCCTGAAGGAGATCACCGAGTCCGGGGATCGTTACGTCATCTTCCTGGACGAGCTGCACACGATGGTCGGAGCCGGTGCAGCCGAGGGTGCGGTCGACGCCGGGAACATGCTCAAGCCGGCGCTGGCCCGCGGCCAGCTCCGCATGGTCGGCGCCACCACCCTGGACGAGTACCGCCAGCACATCGAGAAGGACCCAGCGCTGGAGCGACGCTTCCAGCCGGTGCTGGTGGGCGAACCGTCTCTCGAGGAGACGGTGGCCATCCTGCGGGGGCTCAAGGAGCGTTACGAGGTCCACCACGGGGTTCGAATCACCGATCCGGCGCTGGTGTCGGCGGCCCGCCTGTCGGACCGATACATCGGCGACCGCTTTCTGCCGGACAAGGCGATCGATCTCATCGACGAGGCGGCGTCACGGCTGCGGATCGAGATCGACTCGATGCCGGAGGAGATCGACGAGGTCGAGCGCCGGACAACACAGCTCGAGATCGAGCGAGAGGCCCTGAAAGGCGAGGACGATCCTCGAAGCAAAGCCCGGCTCGAGGATTTGGAGTCCGAGCTGGCCGGCACGCGGGAGACCCTGGCGGGTCTGAAAGCGCGCTGGTTGACCGAGAAGGAGGCGATCGAGGCCGTCCGCGAGCTCAAGCGTGAGATCGAAGAGCTCGGGATCGAGGCCGAGCAGGCGACCCGCACAGGGAATCTTCAGCGCTCGGCGGAGATCACGTACGGCGACGTGCCCAGGCGCCGAGAGGCCCTGACCGAGGCGGAGGGTAGGCTTGCTCAGCTTCAGTCGGAGGGATCGTTCCTGAAGGAGGAGGTCGGCGAGGAGGACGTCGCGGAGGTGGTCGCTTCCTGGACCGGGATCCCGGTTTCGCGGATGCTCGAGGACGAACGGGAGCGGCTCACGAAGCTCGAGGATCATCTGCACCGCCGGGTCGTCGATCAGGAGCATGCGATCACCGCGGTCGCCAACGCGGTGCGTCGAAGCCGCGCGGGGCTTCAGGATCCGAACCGTCCGATCGGGAGCTTCATCTTCCTGGGCCCCACCGGGGTGGGGAAGACCGAGACGGCGCGGGCGCTGGCGGAATTCCTGTTCGACGATGAGGCCTCCATGATCCGAATCGACATGTCGGAGTACATGGAACGGCATGCGGTTTCGCGCCTGATCGGGGCTCCCCCGGGGTACATCGGCTACGAAGAGGGAGGGCAGCTCACGGAAGCGGTCCGGCGGCGCCCCTACGCGGTGGTGCTCTTCGATGAGATCGAGAAGGCGCACCCCGAGGTGTTCAACGCGTTGCTGCAAATCCTCGACGACGGCCGACTGACGGACGGTCGGGGTCGAACGGTCGATTTTCGAAACGCGGTGCTCATCATGACGAGCAACATCGGGAGCGCGCGGATCCTCGAGAGGGCCGAGGCGGAAGCGCCATGGCCCGAAGTCGAGACGGAGGTACGTGGCGCGCTTCGAGGACAGTTCAAGCCCGAGTTCCTCAATCGAATCGATGAGACCCTGGTCTTCCGTCCGCTGACCCGGGAGCACCTCGAGGAAATCGTCGGCCTGCAGCTGGAGCGCGTGGCCCGCACGCTCGCGGAGCGCGAGATCGAGATCGATGTCTCGGACGCAGCGAAACGGCGCATCGCCGAGATCGGATACGAGCCGGCGTTCGGAGCCCGCCCCCTCAAACGGGCAATCCAGCGGCTGATCACGGATCCGCTCGCGATGGCGTTTCTGGAGGGTCGCTTCGAGGAGGGCGATGAAGTCCGGATCGACGTGGAACCCGGGGGTGAAGCATTGACAATCGAGGGAGTTGCCCCCTCTGGGGACGTCGAAGTGCGCGAGGTCTCCTGAGGACCCGTCGGGACTCCGGGGTTGGAGGCGGGGGCTCGCGGTTGTAGGATGTCCGCAGGGTTGGATCCGTAAACGGGAGGTGAGGATGCGTGTGAGACCCGGATCCTGGGTGGTGGCTGCCTTTGTCGTACTGACGACCGCGTGTGCCTCTTCGGGCAACGCGGGATCTGCCGCGACGATCGAAAGCGCCTATGGTGCACTCTCCGCCGAATCGGCGGTCGGTCAGTTCCTCGATGCGGCAAAGCGAAACGACTACCAGTTGATGTCGCGCCTGTTCGGTACCCGAAAGGGTCCGGCGGTCGAAGATATCGGACGAATCGAGATCGAGCAGCGGATGTACGTGCTCGCTTCCGTGCTCGCCCATCGTTCGTACTCGCTCCGCCGGCTGCCGGTCGCCGAGGCGGACGGACAGATGCGGATCGCGGCCGAGATGGTCGGCACCCGCAATGGGAACGTGATCGTGCCGTTCGTGACGTCGAACAACAATGGCCGGTGGTTCGTCGAGCAGATCAGCACGGAGGCGCTGAGCGGCCGGTAGATGTCCTGGTCGCGCCTACCCCCGTCGGTAGCGGGCGGCCAACGTCTCCGGGGATGCGCCCAGCGCGTGTCGAAGACGGAGCCAGAGGTGAAGCCCCACGGTTCGCAGGAAGCCGTGAGCCTCCCAACGTCGCGGAGACGTCTGAGCCGTGAGCGGGAGGAGCCTGAAAGCCCCGCTCCGGCGTGCAGCGCGGACGAAGCGCACATCTTCGAACATCGGGACGGGTTGGATTCCTCCCGAGGATCGATACGCCTCCCTGGTCGCGAAAATCGCCTGGTCTCCCGTCGCCGTTCGGAATAGACGCGTGCGCGCGTTGATCGCGGCCGCGAGGAGACGGTATCTCGCCAACGCACCGTCCCTGAACCCCATGCGAAGGCAACCGACCTCGGCTCCGCGGCGAATCGCGCGTTCGATCGTCGCCCCGGTGCCTGGCGGAAGCCACGTGTCGGCGTGAAGAAAAACCAGGATGTCGCCGCGGGCGGCTTCCGCCCCCGTCGCGAGTTGTCTGCCTCTCCCCGCTCCGGTCTCGAGCACGGTCCCGTAACGGCGGGCGATCTCGAGGGTGCGGTCCTCGCTGCCGCCATCCACGACGATCAGCTCGGCTTCAGGACCCAGCGCCCGCGACGCTCTCGACAGGGTCTCGGCGATCTCGCGCGCCTCGTCGAGCGTGGGAATCACCGCCGAGAAACGAACATGAGGGTCGCTCACTCCCGGGGAGCTGTCTCGCGGAGCTCGAGGAGGACGCCGCCCATCGAGCGCGGGTGGAGGAAGGACACCCGGGCTCCCTCGGCGCCAATCCGGATCGCCGGCGGAATCGGCTCGACCCCGGCGGCGGCGAGATCGGCCAGGGAGTGGTCGAGATCGGCAACCCTGACGCAGACGTGGTGCACCCC
>JAOTZH010000057.1 GCA_029861425.1 Gemmatimonadota bacterium | reverse complement strand
CGTCGGGGGCGGGCTGGCCGCGTCGACCGGCGATTTCGCGACGCTGCCGTTTCTCGCCGCGCTCCTGGGTGCCCTGTGGATCCAGATCGGCACGAACTTCGCGAACGACTACTCGGATTTCGTCCGCGGGGCGGACACGGAAGAGCGGAAAGGGTCGATGCGCGTGACGCAGTCCGGCCTGCTGTCGCCCGAATCTGTCCGGTTCGCCGCCGGGGTCTCGTTCGGGATCGCGATGGCGTTCGGCGTCTATCTGGTCACCCGCGGCGGCTGGCCGATCGTCGGAATCGGACTGGCCTCGATCATCGCGGGGGTCTGCTATACCGGGGGACCTTGGCCGTTCGGCTACCACGGTCTGGGCGACCTGTTCGTGTTCGTGTTCTTCGGGCCGGTCGCCGTCGCCGGCACGGTGTACGTGCAGACGCTGGAGTGGCGTCCGGATACTCTGCTGGCAGGTGCCGCGGTGGGGGCGCTGACGACCGCGATCCTCGTCGTGAACAACCTTCGCGATCGACCGACCGACGCGGCGGCCGGGAAGCGTACGCTGGCCGTGCTCATCGGTGACCGGGCAACCCGCGCCCAGTACGTCGCCCTGCTCCTCGTCGCGGCCGCGATTCCCGCGATCGGCATCGCGACGGCCGGCTGGCCCCGCGCGACGCTGCTGGCCATGCTCGCGCTCCTCACGGCGGTGGGCCCGGCGCGGGCCGTCTTTCGTCACGACGATCCGCGGGACTTGAACGTCGTCCTCGTGGGCACCGCAAAGGTCGCCGGGCTCTACGGGCTCGCGTTCGCCGTCGGGTGCCTGATCTGATGGCCGGCTCGGGCTCCGCGGTCGCAGCAGGGCTCCCCGACGCGGTCGCGCTGGAGTCCGCGAGCGCGGCCTGGACCTACGCCGAGCTCGGGACCGCCGCCGCGGCCCTGGCGGCTCGGCTGCATGCGCTGCCTGGCGGCATCGACCGGCCGCGCGTCGGTCACGCCTTTGACCTTACGCCCGAGGCCGTCGTGGCCATCCACGCGGTCGCCCGCTCGGACGCCGTGTTGGCGCCGGCCCACCCGGGCTGGACGGACCGGCAGGCCGAGCGTTTCACGGCGGCCGTCAGACCCGCCGCGATGCTGGTCTCCCCGGGGAGGCCCTGGGCCGGGGCCTGGGACCGTAGCTCGCTTTCGCTCCCCGGCTTTGGTCCCGTCGATCTTCTGCTCCCACTGGAGCGGCGATCACCGGAGCCAATGGCTCCCGCCGGTACCGACGTGCTTCTTACCACATCGGGATCGGGCGGTGCTCCCCGAACGGTCTGTCATGCCTGGTCTCGTTTGCGAGCGAACGCCCGGTTGGCGAACGATCGCTCCGGTGCGAGCGCACGCGACGTCCAGCTCGCGACCCTCGCCTGGGCGCATGTCGGCGGGCTTGGCGTCGTCCTGCGAGCGGCGGAGATCGGCAGCCGGATCGTGTGCGGACCCACGGGTTTCGACTCCCCCGGCGTACTGTCGGCCATCGAACGACGGGGCGTGACGGGAGTGTCGCTCGTGCCCGTCATGCTCGAACGACTGCTCGATGTCGCCGACGCGCCGCCGCTCGCGCTCACACACGTTCTCATCGGCGGCGCCGCCGTGCCTCCGCGTCTGCTCGAGCGTGCGGTGTCGGCGGGCTGGCCGATCTCGCTCACGTACGGGCTGACCGAGGCGGGCTCCCAGGTGGCCACCATGCGGCCTGAGACCGTGGCCGTCGGGGTCGAGGACCGCGCCCCGGGCCGCGGCCTGCTCGAGAGCCCGCTCGAGGGGTTCGACCTGCGTCTGGAGGAGGACGGCGAGCTCGCGGTACGCGGACCGTCGATCATGCTGGGGTATCTCGAGGAAGAGCCGGCCGATCCGGACGGGTGGCACCGCACCGGGGATTTCGCCACCCGGGACGACCAAGGCGGGCTGGTGATCACGGGTCGGCGGACGAATCGGTTGGTATCGGGAGGAACGAACGTCGATCCGGAAGAGGTGGAGGCGGTCCTTCTCGAGCACCCCGACATCGCCGACGTATGCGTCGTCGGGGTCCCGGATGAGCGATGGGGGGACCTGGTGATGGCGGTCGTGGTGCCGGGAGTCGCCTCGGGGGAGGGCGAGAGCCCGGTGACGCGAGCGTATATTGGCCTCACCGAACGGCTGGACGGGTGGATCCGCGAGCATCTGGACGGCCCCCGGCGCCCGCGGCGGTGGCGTATCGTGGACGAGCTGCCGCGCACTGCGACGGGCAAGATCGATCGGGCGGCGGTGCGAGCCGACACTCTGGACTGCGAACCTCAATGCTGACCTGCCAGAAAGAGCTGTTTCGGATCGAGGAGGGTGTGCACTTCCTCAACTGCGCCTATCTCGGGCCGATCGCCCGCCGCGTGGAAGAGGCCGGGGTCGAGGGACTCCGGCGGAAGCGGTGCCCGACCGAGTTCCCCACCACATCTTTCTTCGACGACTGCGAACGTCTACGCGCCCGGTTCGCCACCCTCGTGGCGGGGCGGCCCGAGCGGGTCGCGATCATCCCGTCCGTCTCGTACGCGATCGCCACCGCCGCGCGGAACATCGAGGTGTCCCCGTGGCAGAACATCGTCGTCCTCGGCGAACAGTTCCCGAGCAATGTCTACAGCTGGCGACGACTTCAGCGTGACGTGGGCTTCGAGCTCAGGACCGTCGACCGGCCGGGCCCGGCACCGGCGGGTCTCTTGTGGAACGAGCGCATCCTCGAGTCGATCGACGCGGACACGGCGGTGGTCACCCTGCCGCCGACCCACTGGACCGACGGCACCCGCTTCGACCTGGTGGCGATCGGTGCCAGGGCCCGGGCGGTCGGGGCCGCGCTGCTCGTGGATGCCTCGCAGTCGCTGGGTGCAGTCCCGTTCGAGATGGAGGCTGTGACACCCGATCTCGTGGTTGCGGCGGGGTACAAGTGGCTGCTCGGGCCCTACTCGATGTCGCTGGCCCACTTCGGCCCCCGGTTCGACGGAGGGGTGCCGTTGGAGGAGACGTGGATCGCCCGGCATGGATCCCGGGATTTCCAGACCCTGGTCGACTACGTCGACGAGTACATCGATGGTGCGGTGCGCTACGACGTCGGAGAGCGCGCCAACTTCATCCAGGTGCCGATGATGATCGAGGCCCTGGACATGATCCTCGACTGGCAGCCGGAGCGAATCCAGGGATACAACGCCAGTCTGCTCGGAGACCTGGCGGCCGAGCTCCGCTCACTCGGGTGGCCGATCGAGGAGGAGGCATGGCGCTCGGGGCACATTCTCGGGGTCGGGCTGCCCGAGGGCATGGACCTGAAGGAGCTCGACGAGCGCCTCGTCGAGGCCCGTGTCTACGCCTCGCTCAGGGGTCAGTCGCGGCGGATCTCCCCCCACGTATACAACGACTCCGACGACATCGCGGCATTGCGAGCCGTGTTGCTGGCCGGGTAGAGGACTGCGCGACTGCAAGACACGAGTCGGTGGCGGGAGTCGGTGGAAGGCGTGCCGCTATTCCCGGAGGTCGAGCGGGCTGCCTTCGGCGGCAGACTCCACGCGCCGGATCATCACCGTCCGATCGCCATCGTGCAGCGCGTTGAAGCCGAGCAGGTGGAGGATGCCCAGGACCGAGCGGTTGGTCGCCCATCTTGCCAGGACCACCGCGTCGTGGCGCTCAGGGTGGCGGATCACGCCCGGTATCCAGGTCGCGAACCGGTCGACTCCGCGCTGTCTTAGCCAACGGGAGACGCTGAGCCACATCGGTCGGACCGCCCGCACGATGAAGAAGCCGTCGTCCCCCTGTTCCTGATAGAGCGGTAGAAACAGCAGCCCGTCCATCGGGGCCGCGATCGGTCCATTCCGGTCCTCGGCCAGCCGCTGGCCTTTGCGCACGAAGACGAAGTTCGGGAACCCGGCATCCATGCGGAATTCGTCCTCCGGGGCCACCGGGTGCCGATACCGGACGTCGACCACTTCCGGCAACCCATCGGTCGCCGAAATCAGCCGGGCGCGGCGAGCGGCGACATCGATGGTCGAGGGGTGCTCGATCAACTCGAGGTACTCCATCAGCGCCCATACGACGTCCGCATGCGCGTCGATGGACGTTGCCGCGTCGTGCTGTCCCGCCTCGATCCCGATCCCGGCCCAGCCCAGCAGGTCGAAGTACTGAAGCATCGCCCCCTCGATCTGCTCCTCGAGACCGAGGACGGCCGGGATGGGCAGAGCCCGCGCCATGCTGCGGTTTTGCAGCGTGTCGCCGAGCGTCGTGAACGGTGCGCTCTCGGCCGAAGTCGTGTGGAGATCAAGGACATGAACCGGCCCTCGAGCCCGCCCGATCACCTCTCGGATTGCCGCGATCAGCTCACGTTGCTCCTTGAGCTCGGCGCTCCCGACCATGGGGGCCCCGTCACCACCCTCCCGCAGCGACTCGAGCACGGTCAGCACGCGGTCGATCTGCCAGCTACGGTTCAGGTCTTCATCGATGAAGCGAACTCGGGCGGCGAGCGCCGCCAGGTTCCCCGTCAGGGCCACGACATCCCCGCGGATCGTCACGCCCCCCGCCTCGCAGCGCTTCAGCAGCCTCGCAAGGGCATGGTTTCCGGACGGCTCGTTCCCGTGGAGCCCAGCGATGCAGAGGAGCATGGGTCCGGGCCTCTCGCCGCGGATGTAACCGATGTGTCTGTGCTCTGTCGAGGTGCGTGCCGGCTCGGCGGCGGGGTTGGTGTCAGACAAGCGCGTCGCACCTCGCGGCGAAGACGAAGTCGCTCTCGGTCAGCCCATCGATCTTGTGTGTCCAGATCTGGATGCGGGCGCGACCCCAGGCGAGATAGATATCTGGATGGTGGTCCTGGTCATTCGCCAGCGCCCCGACGAGGTTCACGAAGGACAGCGCTCCGGAGAAGTCTGGGAACGTGTATTCCTTCTCGAGATGGTGCCCGTCCACCGCCCGCCAGCCGCCGCCCAGTTCCGACTCGAGGTGGTCGAGCTCCTCCCCTTGCAGCGGCGGGACGCCGCCCCGGCAGGGGATGCATTGCATGCTGGAGAGTCGTTCGGACAATGGGCGCTCCGTCGGGTCCGTTCTTGGGAACCAGGGAACCTCGACACGAAACGCCGCCGATGCAAATCCGGCGGCCTAGTGGTCTCCGGACCGCCTCGACGGCCAGTCCTCGGGGCTGTCGAGCTCGACAGGCGACAACTCGTCATCCGGCCGGGCGGCCGCGGATCCGTCACGCGTCACGGCCTGATTGCGGCCGTTGTGCTTCGCGCCGTACATCGCCGTATCGGCCTCTCGCATGAGCGTCTTGACGTCCCCGCCGGCCTCCGGGAAGATCGCGATTCCGGCAGATACGGTCATCTCGATCTCCCCGCCGTCCTCCGAGACCAGCCGCAGGCTCTTCACCGTTCGGCGTAGCCGCTCGCTGACGTCGTCGGCGCGCTCCGCGTCGGCCCCGACCAGGAGCGCGGCGAACTCGTCGCCGCCGAGCCGCGCGAGCACGTCGGTCTCCCGGAGCGTGATCTTCATCACGTCTGCCAGCGCCTGAAGCGCACGATCGCCCGACAGGTGTCCGTGAGCGTCGTTGATCGCCTTGAGGCGGTCGCAGTCGACGAGCATCAATGCGATCCGCTCGCCGTAGCGTTGAGCCCGTCTCACCTCGTCGTTCAGGCGCTCAACGAAGTAGCGGCGATTGTGAAGTCCGGTCAGCGGGTCGGTCACGGCCAGCTGACGCATCTCGTCGTTGAGCTGCGCCGACCGGATCACCACCGCGGCCTGCTGGGCCACGACTGTCAACGGCCGGACGTGGTCCTCGGAATACGCGCCCCGGGTCCCGGTCTCGGCGTTCAGGACGCCGATCACTCGACCGTCGACCTTGAGGGGAAGGGCGATCTCGCTCAGCGCGCCCGGGACCCCCTCGATGTAGTCGTCCAGCTCGGTGACATCGTCGGTGAGGACGACCTCGCCGTCCTCCGCACAGCGGCCGGTCACGCCCTGACCGAGCGGGATCTGCAGCTGGTCGACGCCGTCCGAGTACCCGCGACTCGCCCGAACCGACAGTGTCCGGCTGGCCTCGTCGATGAGTAAAACCGCCACGTGTCCTTCGGGGACCAGCTCCTCCGTGACCCCGAGGATCGCCTGGAGGGTCGTGTCGAGGTCATCCTGTCCGCTCGCCAACTGGCTGATCCGGTACAGGGCGTTGAGCTGATCGATCCTCTGCTGGAGACGGTCACGCGTCCGCCCCGCGAGGATCGCCAGCGCGGCCTGCGATCCGAGCACCGTGAGCAACTTCTCGTGCTCTTCGGTGAAGGCGTCGAGTTGCTCCGACTCGACGTTCAGCACTCCCGCTACCTGATTGGCGATCATGAGCGGGACCGCGAGGTTGGACTGAGCCTCCTTGAGTCCCGCGACGTACCGCGGGTCCTCGGCGACGTTCCCGACGCGGACCGCCTCCCGGTGCTCCGCGGCCCAGCCGGAGACGCCCTTTCCACGCGCGACGGACAGCTTCAACACATCGTCCTGTCGATCCCCGTATCCGAGGACCTTCCGCACGCGCAGCTCACCAGTGTCCTGCTCGTAGAGCATGAGGGCGCAGTGGTCGAACCCGACCAGCTCCTTGGCCGTGGTCAGTACCGTCAGCAACAGCTCGTCGAGATCGTCACTGAGGCCGATCCGACACGTCGCGTGGTAAAGACTCGTCAGGCTGCGGAGCTCGCTCATGATCCTCTCGGGTTCGATCCATCCTCATGCCCAAGGCAGGGTGAGGTTCAAGCTGCGCGCCAGATCGGCCCGGCACATGGGGGACGGGCGAGGGTTCGGCCCCGAAGCGGCGGTGGCGTCTCACCGACACGGCGATGGGGTTCGGGCGCGGCCCCGAGCCTCCCGTCGACCTGTCTTACCCGGGCCCTTAACTCGTTTACGGGTAGTGAGTTACGGGGCTGTCCGGAGATGGTGAAGAATCCCCGCCGCCACGGCCTAGCTCGATTGGGTGAGGCGCCTGGTCAGGTACCGCGCGGACCGGGCCTCCGACACTGCCATCGTCGACCGTCACATCCGCGCCTCCTCGGCGGTGTGCGATCTGCGGAGCGTTTCGCGTTTCGCCGCTGATCTCGGCCGGCCGGCGGTCCTGGCCCGGGCCGTCTCGCGCGGCCCGGGTCACGAGCTCAGGGAGCCGATGCCACGGCCTCGAGAATCTCGTCGTAATCGGGTTCGACGCCGTCGTCGTCCGAGACCCAGGCGTAGTGGACCACGCCATCGCTCCCGATGACAAACACCGATCGCTTCGCGATACCGATCATCCCGAAGGCGTTCGTCTCGAGGACCCCGTAGGACTCGGCAACGTCTCTGTTGAAGTCCGAGAGGAGAGGGAACGGAAGACCTTCCGACTCGCGGAAGCGGCTGGTCGCGAAGAGGCTGTCGACAGACACGCCGAACAGGCGGACGTCGAGCTCCTCGTAGCGGTGCCATGCGTCGCGGATCGAGCAGAGCTCGGACGTGCAGACGCCCGAGAAAGCCAGGGGGTAGAAGAGCAACACGATTCGATCGGTCCCGAGGTGGTCGCTCAGATCCACCATCTCGCCAGGGGCGGCGGCGAGGACGAACCCCGGAGCGGCGTCGCCGACCCCGATCACCGGCCCGACGTCGTTACCCGGTCACCCATGGGTCTCTCTGGGAGGGTGTGCGCGCGACCCTCGTTCTCGGCTCGCATCCACCCGAGGAGGGGGGCGAAATATTCGACGACCGCCTCGCCGCCCAACTCCCTTCCGGTGGCGTCGAGGAGGACGTCCTCCCAACCCCGCGTGGCCCCGAGCTGCATGATCTCCCTCAGGAAATCTCCGGTCTCGCGGCTCCCCCAGTAATCGGTGTCGTGCGGGTCGTGCCCGAGGATGTCCCCGGCGATCCGGCCGTGAAGCTGAAAGAGGATCGCGATCGAGAACGCGTAGTCGTAGTACTCGGCCGGGTCGTTCGTGATATGCGTCTTGCTCGCCGCGTCGGCGAACGACTCACCGCGCTCCGACGGCGGTACGATGCCCTGATACCGCTTCTTGAGCTCCCACCAGCGAGAGTTCATCGTGCGCTCGTCGATCTCGCCCGCATAGAGTTCGCTCTCGTATCGCGTCATCACCCCGGCCGACCAGGGCAGCACGGCGATGAACCGAAGAGCCTCCCGGAGGAGCGGACGGATCTCGCTGTCGATGTCGATCGAGCGCGGTGCGCCTCGGCCGTCATCGAGCTCCACACGCGGCGCTCCGAGGAGCCCCCGCCCAGCGAGGAAGCGGTCCTGGGTGGCGGCAAGCCCCAGCAGGCTTCCGATCGCTTCATGGAACGCGCGGTTCGCCCCCGTCCGAAGGAGCGGTGGGACGTTCTCGTTCGCGTAGGACAGGTAGTAGTAGACGTGTCCGAGCTCATGGTGCGTCGTCTCGTACCAGCGGGCGTTCGACTCGACGCTCATGAGCGTGCGCACGTCACGATCGAGGTCCATGTGCCAGGCGGAGGCGTGGTTGTTCTTTCGGTACGCCGCGTCCGGCGGGGCGGGGTACATCGACGAGCGCTCCCAGAACGTCTCCGGCAGCGCCTCGAACCCGAGACTGACGTAGAAGCGCTCCGCCTCGCTGACGATCCACTCCGCGTCCCGCCTCGCGAGCGCATCGTCGAGGCCCGACCCCACCGACCCGAGCACGGGGCTCCAGTCCTGGCCCCAGCGGTCGGGAAGCCAGTGAGCCGGGAGGTAGTCCGGAACGTCCACGCCGTACTTCGCAGCGAGCGCGTAGCGGGCCCACGTATGGATCTCGCGGTACAGCGGCCAGATGTCGGCGATCAGCTCCTCGGACCGCACTTCGACACCGGCGCGGTCGAGTCCGTATCCGGCCGCCTTGTAGTCGAAGTAGTCCTCGAAACCGACTTCACGTACGGCGCGATTGCGAAGATCGGTGAGAGGCAGCACGCCCGGACGAAGGGCCGCGCCGACCTCCTTGGACACCGACCAGGCCCGCTCGCGCAGTTCCAGGTCGTCGCTCGCCCGGAGGATCGCGTCCAGCTCGTTGGTCGACACCGAGTGGCCGTCCAGACGGAAGTCGTATCCGAACAGGGTCTCGATCTGCGACGTCTCGAGTCGAACGCGCGCTTCCACGGCCTCGCCGGCGGAAGCGGGGTACTCGGCCGCGGCCCGCTCCATGGACTCCAGCTGCCGGCGCTCCAGAGGCGTCAGCTCGTCCGACTCGAACCAGCGCCGGATCTCCGACAGGTTCGCCGCCGACCCGCCGAACGCAGCCAACGCCAGTCGAGCCCGCTGGCTCTCCGCCGCCGCGGTCGTGTCGCCGGGAACGATGCGGGTGTTGAGCGCCCAGTCGGCCTCGGCCGACCTCCGCCGAAGCTCGAGATACGTGTCGGTGTAGGCCGAGACGAAATCGGAAGCGGTGGACGCCTCCCGGCCGGCGGTCCGGTCGTCAACGTGAAGAGAGACCGCGGGGGAGCACGCGACGCGCGTCGTCAGGATCGCGACGACAGCGGCGACGGCTGCGGCGAAGGCCACTCGTCCCCAGCGTCCCCGCCGTCGGGGCGGGGGCCGCTCAGAACGCGCCGCCACCGCCACCTCCGAACCCGCCGCCCGAGAATCCGCCCCCGCCCGAGAATCCTCCGCCGAAGCTCGAGCTGCCCGAGCTCTGTCGTGGCGCCGATTGCATCACCGATTGGGCCTGCGTGGTCATGCGACCGAGGTCCGACACGAAGACGTGCGTGTTGAACGTCCGGAAGGACGAGCCGTGGTACCAGTTCGGGGGCTCCTGGTACATGTCCGCGAACGCCGCCGCCCACTGCGACTCGACGCCCAGCGCCATGGCGTGCGGCAGCAGCCGCTCGAACTGTTCCGGTCCCTGAATCATCCGTTTGAACCGATCCGTTTCCACTCGCTCGAGGAACTCCTCGAACCCCTTCACATGTCGCAGGACCTCGGTGCCCCGCTTCGTGCGCGCGGGCATCACCAGTCCGAACCCGATCATGATCAGAGCGCTCACTACGGCCGCGAGGATCACCGCTGGCGGCGCCCATCGGAAGAGGGCCTGTCCGAGCGTGAGCCCGAACGCCGCGATCCCGATCCCGGTGACGACACCGATCCCCACCCACTGACCTGCCACTACGTCCGGTCGCTTCGTATAGATTCCGTGGTCGACGAGCGTGTCGCGCAGGTCGGCCTGAATGTCGGGCAGGTCCTTGTAGAACTTGTTCTTCAGATCGGAGAGATCGATCTGGTCGTGGCTGCCGAACAGGGCCTTCAGCATGCCCCGTTCGTGGGACTCTAGATCGTGCCAGGTGTCGCCCGACTTCACCTTCCGAAACCGGTAGTCCTTGCCCGAGAAGAGCCCGAACAGTTTCTCCTCCTCGGTCTCCTCGATGGTCAGGTACCCGCGCACGGCCAGATCGACGATCGTGGCCGTGATGTCCCGCATGTCGGGCTTGTTGTCGATGACGACCCCCACCTCGGCCGGTGTGAGTCCTGGAGGCGGTTCGTACTGCGGCTTGATCGATCCGATCTCCGGGTCGCGCCCGCGGTCGTTCCAGCGTCGCCACATCAGGAAGAGGACCAGGAACGGGATGAACAGGGGCGAGTTCGCGCGGAAGAAGCCGACTACCCGGTCGGCTGTCGACGGACGGTCCACCACGCCCGCCGCCCACGCCACCCCGATGGTCAGCCCCTCACGGAACCCCAGCTGGTCCGTGTCCGCGGAGATCAGCGTGCCCTCCATTCGGACGCCCGCGTCCTGGGCCACCGACCCGTAGGGGCCGGTGAACGCGTGTGCGCGGATGTCCGTGGCGTCGATCGGGAGCCGCACCGTCGCGGACGCCCGGTCGATCGGCACCGGCCATTCGGTACCCGTGACGTTCCAGTAGAGCTCGTCGTAGGGCTGGCCGATCTCGTCGCTCGCCTCGAAAAAACGGAGACCGTTGGGGACGCGGTACCGGATGACGACCGTCCGGGTAGCGTCTACGGCCCCCGGCACCCAGATCTTCAGCCGGAGGTAGCGCCCGTCGCGGTCCCGCTCGTACTCGAGCTCGTTTCCGTCGCCGTCCCGCACGGACTCGACGTCCACGTACAGCTTGTACCGGAACCCCTCGTCCGTCTCGTAGTCGACGGGGATCGTCCGATAGATGCCGTTGAAGGACCCCCGGAACGTCGGCTGGAGCGTCTCCGTGACGACGATCTGTCCGCTCGTGAAGACCTCGATGTCCGCGTGGAAGCTCGAAAGCCGCCACTCGCGGTCCTGCCCCGAGGCGGAGCCGACGGTCGCGAGCGCTGCCGACCCGACCGCGAGGCCGATCCACAGCGCCCTGCGTGAACAGGAAATCATCGTCTCGCCCCGCCCGTCAGGACGACGGGGAGTCGAAGCTGACCTTCGGTCCCTCCCGCTGCGCTTCATCGTCGAGCGAGAAGAACTCCCGCGCGTGGAAGCCGAACATCCCCGCGAGGAGGTTGGTCGGGAAGACCTGGGTCTTCGTGTTGTAGTCGCGCACGACCGCGTTGTAGTACCGCCGCGCGTTCTGGACAGCGCTCTCGATCTCGTTCAGCGTGCCCTGGAGCTCGGTGAACGTCTCCACCGACCGGAGCTCCGGGTATGCCTCGCTGAGCGCGAACAGCTGCCGAAGCGCGCCGGACAGCATGCCCTCGGCGGCCCCGGCCTCGGCCGGTCCGGAGGCGCTCATCGCTCGGTTCCGCGCCTCGATCACGGCCTCGAGCGTGTCGCGCTCGTGGCTGGCATAGCCCTTCACCGTCTCGACGAGGTTGGGGATGAGATCCCAGCGTCGCTTGAGCTGAACGTCTATATCGGCCCACGCGCTGTCGGCCCGCACGCGGAGCTTGACGAGCGAGTTGTACATCCCGATCACGGCCAGTGCAATCAGGACCAGTATCACCAGAAACCAGAGCATCTTCTATCCTCTCACCGCGTATTCACTTCCGCGAATTCGGCACCGCCGGATCTGCCCTGAGGCGCCTCGCGACGATTCTCAACTACGACCCCCGGCGGGGGGACTGTCAATACGTACACTCAGCGGCGGGACATCTTCTTCACGAGATCGAACTCGGACTTCTCGACGGGCATCACCGACAGCCTCATTCCACGCTTCAGAAGCTTCATCTCCGCGAGCCCGGGTTCGGCCTTCATGTCGTCCCGAGTGACGGGCTCGTCGAACGTCTCGACGTGCGTGAAGTCGACGCACCACCAGCGGGGGGTCTCCTCGGTCGATTTCTCGTCGAAGTACTTGTTCTTCTTGTCGAACTGGGTGGTGTCGGGGTGTGCGGGCCCCGCGACCTCCGCGATTCCGTAGACCCCCAGCACGTCCGTCATCGAGTGGTAGATCAGGACCTGGTCGCCCGTCTGCATCTTGTCCCGCATGAAGTTGCGGGCCTGGTAGTTACGCACGCCGTCCCACTGCGTCTGGCCGTCGCGCTCAAGGTCCTGGATCGAGTAGTCGTACGGCTCCGTCTTCGCGAGCCAGTAGCTTTTCGCCATCTGCGGAGTCCTCCGGTGGTGGCGGGTTCCGGGGTGAGGTCGATTGCGGCGGACCCATCGCGGTCGCGCGCCTTCGAAATGTAGCCGCGGCGGAGGGTCGCGTCTCGGGGAGTGCCGGACTAGAGTTTCACGCGCCGCGCACGAGCGCGTCCCGTCCGATCCGAGGAGGCCCGTGGCCCGACCACACGACATCGAGGTGACCGTCCGGTCTTACGAGCTCGACGCGCTGCGCCACACGAACAACGCCGTGTATCTCAACTGGATGGAGCAGGCGCGGCTCTACGTGTTCGAGAGGCTCGGGTTCGGCGTGACGGCGCTCATCGAAGGACGCACGCTATATAATATCGTGCGGGCCGAGATCGACTTCCGAAGCCCGACCTTCTTCGGCGATCGCGTGGTGATAGGGACCGAGCTCGAGTCGTTGGGGACGTCGAGCCTGAAGCTCCGGCACCCGATGACACGCGCCGATGACGGATCGGTGGTTTGCTCGACCCGTGAGGTCGTCGTGTGGCTGGGGCCGGACGGACGGCCCATGCCCGTGCCGGACGACGTGCGTGCCGCACTCGAGACGCTCGCGCGTGCAGGAGCGGAAGATGAGCAAGGAGAGGCATCGTGACGATTCCGATCTACCAGCTCGACTCGTTCGCGGACCGGGTGTTCGCGGGCAACCCGGCCGCCGTCTGCCCGCTCGATGAGTGGCTGGACGACGAGACTCTCCAGTCGATCGCGCTCGAGAACAACCTCTCCGAGACCGCGTTCTTCGTCCGGCGAGAGGACGGGGGGGGGTACCACCTGCGCTGGTTCACGCCCGGTGCGGAGGTCGATCTCTGCGGACACGCCACGCTCGCCTCGGCCTGGGTGATCATGAACCGGCTGGAACCCGAGCGGTCGGACGTCCGGTTCGAGACGCGAAGCGGCGACCTCTTCGTGGTCCGGCGGGGTGACGAGTTCATCATGGACTTTCCGTCGGCTCCGCCGCAGGAGAAGGAAACGCCGCGTGCGCTCGTCGAGGGGTTGGGCGCCGAACCCGCGATCGTGATGGCCGCGCCGCGCGACTACCTCGTCCTGTACGAGGACGAGGAGGAGGTGAGGAAGCTCAAGCCCGACTTCACCCGCCTGCGTGGACTCGATCGGCTGGGCGTCATCGTCACCGCGCCCGGGAGCGCCGTCGACTTCGTCTCGCGGTTCTTCGCGCCGAGCGTCGGCGTGCCGGAGGACCCCGTGACGGGCTCCGCGCACTGCACGCTCGCGCCGTTCTGGGCCGATCGACTGGGCACCGGCGAGAACTGGCTCACGGCCCGGCAGATCTCCGCGCGCGGCGGCAATCTCTCTGTCAGGGCCCGTGGAGACCGGGTCGACATCGCCGGCGCAGCGGTCCCCTTCATGGAGGGGACGATCGGGCTCCAGGGTTCCACGTGACGCTCGGGGTGAACCCTCCGTCTACAGGTCGTGGGGGTCGGGTAAACGGGGAAACCCGGGCGCTCGACGCATGACGATAGATCGGCCTGGAGGAGACCATGCGGTATCGAGCAGAACGGCGCGCGGCGATCACTTCGGCTGCCTTATTGGCGTCGGCGGTGGCCCTGACGGCCCCGTCGCTCGCCTCCGCACAGGTGGTTCACGGCGGCCACGTCCACGGCGAGCCGGAGTACGTGGAAGAGGTGCAGGCGTTCAACGACGGACCACGGTGGAAGATCGGGGGAGGGCTGGGGATGCTGTCGCCGAGCGGCGAGTTCAGCCAGTTCGTGCGGACAGGATTCTCCACGAACGTCCATGCGGTTCTCGGGCTCGAGCCCTCGAACACGATCGCGCTGCGGCTGGACGGCGGGTGGGGTAACTACGGCGGACAGCGCATCACGTTCGGCGGGTTCCCCGGGCCGGCAACGGTCTCGACCAACCACAACGTCGCGACATTCGGGATCGGACCGCAGATCCAGATCGATTCCGGGCCGGTTCAGCCCTACATCAACGGGTTCGTGGGAATGGGGTATTTCTACACGGCGACATCCTTCGCCGACCCGTGGGCGTGGGGGAGCGTGCTCAACTTCGACGACGTCGCCTTCAGCTATGGGGTCGGAGGCGGTCTCGGTCTCGGTCTGGGACCCCGTTCGCCCGTCCGTCTGACGTTGGACGTTCAGTACAGAAGGCACGACGATGTGCAATACTTGCGAGAAGGCGGGATCGCGGACGACGGGTTCGGGGCCCCGATCGTGACGCCCATAATTTCAGACGCGAACTTCTTCACCTTCCAGCTGGGCGCGGCGGTCGGACTGTAAGTCCCCTCTGTGGGCTAGCCTGCCCGGACCGCGACAATAAGTACCCAATTCCCGGCGGGGTCCACCGGGGCCCCGCCGCCGCCTAACAGACCCGATCCCAGAGGTTTACAACCCGCCCGGAGCGCTCTACAATCTCTACCGACTGCGCATGGTCGGGCGGGGTTTTACCGGGGAGGATCGGGGGGTCAATGACAGCAGTCCGCGTGCGATTTCTTCGCCGTGTCGTCCGCGCGTCCGTCGCGGCCGTTCTCGTCCTGTCAGTCTTCGCCGTCTTCGATGCCGATGCCCAGGGTCGGCGAAGCGGCCACGTCTTGCATCACGACAGCTCGAACCCGACTCCCGGACACACGAAGGGACGCGGGAAGGTGCACCAGCAGCCGCCCAGATTCTCGACCGTGAGTGCCTCCGGCGTGATCATGAGCGCGCCCGTCCAGGTGGCCGCCACCCGAGCCGTCATGGGCGTCCAGGGGATGCTGCGGAATCGCTCGCTCATGGCCGACAACGGCCTCGAGGTCTCGGATGAGGTCCAGACCGAGCTCGCCGGGCTTCTGGACGGAACGAGCGACTTCGCGATCCTCTCCCTGGTCGACGCGTTACGCGGCCCGGACAACGAAGTGGCGGCCTCGGAGGCCGCGCGGCTCGTGACGCTGCTGGCGCGTCTGGCCGACGAGCCCGAGCAGTTCCCGGCGGTGGCGATCGCCTACAACGACTTCATCGATCGGAGCTCGGACGCGTTCGTGCTCGACCCACCGGAGGAGATTCTGGCCATTCGGGCCGTGCTCTTCACGGTGCTCGAACCGACTCTGAGGGCGGCGGAGGAAGATGACGACGAGGACGATGAGGAGGAGCAGGGTCAGCAGCAGTTCTGAACTAACAAGACAGACGACGGCGACAGGGGCTTTCGCGCTCCTGCTCGCCGCCTGCCTGTTCGCCAGCGCGGCGCCCGCCGTCGCGCAGGACCCCGCTGTCGCTCGACGCAATCTGAGACTTCCGCTCCCCGATTTCTTCACGGGCACTCCGAATACCTACTGGAGTGTCCCCGCGATGGGTGCGAACACCCCCGGCGGATTCGGCGCCGGGTGGGGAGACTTCTACGTGGGGCTCGGAGGGACGAGCCGCGCGCGCTTCCAGGACGAGAACTTCTCGGACGCGGATGCCGCCGCCGCCTTCGGCCTGGGGTTCGGAGATCCGATTCGGAACATCGGCTTCGAGGTCACGGTGAACTCGTACTCGACGTTCGAGCACCAGTTCTTCACGCGATCCGGGATCGATTTTCACGTCCACCGACAGTTCCTGGGCGACTTCAGTGCGGCCGTCGGGTGGGAGAACGCGATCACGAGTGGCGAGCCGGACGCCGGCGAGAGCTTCTACTTCGTCGTGAGCAAGTGGACGTCCCTGCGTGAGGATCCGAACAAGCCGTTCAGCGCGCTCCTCGTGACGGGGGGGCTCGGCAACGGCCGGTTCCGCTCGCAGCAGAACGTCGATGACGATGTCGAGACCGTGAACGTGTTCGGGTCCGTGGCGCTCCGCGTCCTCGCGCCGCTTTCGCTCGTCGCGGACTGGACCGGTCAGGATCTGACCGCCGTCGCTTCCGTCGCTCCGTTCCGGAACGTCTCGCTTCTCCTCCTCGGAGGCTTTGCGGACATCACCGGCAACACGGGCGACGAGGGCGGGGCGCGGTTCGTCGCCAGCATCAGCTACGGACTGAGCCTGCGGGGCTAGCAGGCGGAGTCCGACACAAAGGAAGCGCGTGCGGGACAGGCCCGCGCGTCGCATGGAGAGATGGGTGTGGTCAGGGGCGCCTGTAACTGACGGGGCGGAGCTATGTCCAGCGACCAAACGGACGCAGCAGTTGGCGGAAGCTGGTACGCGTGCCGCACCCGGTCCCGGGCGGAGAAGAAGGTGCTTGCCGCGCTCGAAGGGAGGTCGGTCGAGTCCTACCTCCCGCTCGTGGCGCGCGAACGACAGTGGGCCGATCGCGTCAAACGGGTCCACTTCCCGCTCTTCCCTGGATATGTATTCGCCCGCTTCGATCTGAGCGGGCTTGGAGAAGTACTCAGAACACCCGGGCTCACGGAGGTCGTGGGGGTCGAGGGACGGCCCGCCCCGGTTTCCGAACAGGAGCTCGAATCCGTGCGCGCCCTCGTGGAGGGCATCGAGCGCACGGGACTCGAACCTCACGCCTCCGACTATCTGATCGTGGGCGAGGACGTCGAGGTCGTGGAAGGCCCGTTCAAGGGTCTGCGCGGGACGCTGGTGGATGAGAGGGGTGCGTCGCGGGTCGTCGTCAAGCTGGACGCGATCCGACAGGCGCTCGGGGTGGAGATGGAACGGCGGTACCTGCGGCCACGATAGTCGGAGTGGAGACGACGACAACCCCACCCCTCTCCACGGTTCCCCAAAACGCTGGATGATGCCGCAGGCCGGCAGGGCCCGGAGCCCGCCGGGACGAGACAATTTCCGAGGAGATTCTGCATGACATCGAGCGAGGGAGCGTTCGCGAGAGCGCTGGTTACGGGTGCCGGGGGGTTCATCGGGCACCATCTGATCTCGTACCTCACGTACCGGGGCTACCGGGTGCGGGGCGTCGACCTCAAGGAGCCGGAGTTCGAGCCGACGCGAGCGGATGAGTTCGTCGTGGGCGATCTGCGGGACGCGAAGGTCGCGGACGAGGTCACGCGCGACATCGACGAGGTGTACCACCTCGCGGCAGACATGGGCGGGATCGGCTACATCACGTCGAACCACGCCTCGATCGTCCGCAACGACACGCTGATCAACGTGAACACGATTCACGCGGCGCACGAGAACGGCGCCTCACGTCTCCTCTACTCCTCGTCCGCCTGCGTGTACCCGCAGTACAAGCAGCTGGAGGCCGACGTCACCCCGCTCCGCGAAGAGGACGCCTGGCCTGCCGATCCCGAGGAGGGCTACGGGCTCGAGAAGCTCTACATGGAGAAGATCTGCCAGTACTACCGGGAAGATCTCGGCCTCGACACGCGCGTGGTCCGGTTCCACAACGTGTACGGGCCGCTCGGCACCTACGAGGGTGGGAAAGAGAAGGCCCCCGCCGCGCTGTGTCGGAAGATCGCCGGGATCGAGGACGGCGGTGAGATCGAAGTCTGGGGCGACGGAAAGCAGACCCGGTCGTTCCTCTACATCGAGGACTGCGTCGAGGGTATCCACCGTCTCATGCGATCCGACCACGTGGATCCGCTGAATCTCGGGAGCGATCGGCTGGTCACGGTGGACGACCTCATCGAGATCATCAGCGGGGCGGCCGGGAAGCGCGTGGAGAAGCGCTACGACACCTCGAAGCCGCAGGGCGTTCGGGGCCGGAACAGCGACAACACGCGGCTTCGGGCGGCCTTGGGTTGGGAGCCTTCGATCAGCCTCGAGGACGGGCTAGCCCGAACGTACGAGTGGATCGCCGGCGAGCTGGCCGTGAGAGAGGCCCCGGCCGCTGTCGGCTAGAGCATGAGCGCGTTCGTCGGAGTCCTCCGACTGGAGGGTGCCGGGACGGACGAGGCCTGGCTTCGTGCGGCTGCTGGCAGGCTAACCGACCCGGGCGCCCCCGATCCGGCGGTGCGTCTCGAGGGGCCGATCGGACTCGGTCAGGCACTGTTCGGCGCGTTCTCGGTGGTGAGCGCGGCTCCGACGACTCTGGACGGATCGACCTGGATCGTCGCGGACGCCCGAATCGATGCGAGGGATGAGTTGTGCGTCGCCCTCGCCGGTGCTCGTGAGACGGTCGATCGAGATGCTCCCGCATCCGAGCTGATTCTCCGGGCGTACGGCGCCTGGGGCGACCGATGCGTCGAGCGCCTCATCGGGGACTACTCGTTCGCGATCTGGGACGATAGTGAGCGCAGGCTCTTCGCGGCCCGCGACCTGCTGGGGGTGAAGCTCTTCTACTACGCGAATCGCGGTGGCGCGTTCGCCTTTTCGAACTCGCTCGAAACGGTGCGATCGCACCCGGGCGTGAGCGAGCGTCTGAACGATGTGGCGATCATGGATTTCCTCGTCGCCGGTCTGAACCAGGACCTCGCGACAACGACCTTTCTCGACATCCAGCGGATACCGCCCGGCCACGCGCTCTCGATGCGGGCAGGTGACGGCTCGCCGCGCGTCTGGAGGCACTCGGAGCTTCCGTCGCCGTCGCTTGCCAGGCACAGGACA
>JAOTZH010000056.1 GCA_029861425.1 Gemmatimonadota bacterium | reverse complement strand
CGATTACATCTAACTCTTTATTGGCGAAGAGTTGCTTCGTATATGATGGGAATGGGCATGCATATGCGCCATTGAAGGTGGAATCGATCATTGCAGACGACGGCTCGACGTCACCCCTGGAGGGCCTTTGTCCGCATCAGCCGGTCGACGATCTCGGGCAGGCCTAACCTGGCGCCGGTTGCCTCCTCTGGAAGCCTGAGCCCGAAACGGAGACCCCACCGGAAGGTGGAGTCTCCGAGCTTTCGGACTGGCCAGAGGTCGGCAAGACTAGGGCGTCCAGGACAGGTCGTTCTGGCGCGTCTGGTCGTGACGCTCCATGTGCCACGTCGCGTCGTTCATGATGCGGCTCAGCCTCTGCCACTCCTCCCAGTCGCCCGCCTGACGAATCTCCATGCGCTCCGCCAGCGCGGCCCGGTCGGCGTCCTGGTCTGCCGCCGAGACCCGGATCATGACGGTCTGGGCCTGGGTGCCGATCCCCCCGTTCCAGGTCGTCAGGACGAGGTTGTCGATCCCGTGCGCCCTGTCGAGCTCGGCCCTTTGCCGCAGCGCATCGCGGAAGGCGCCCGCCTGATCCCACTTGAGGTAGTAGACGATCGTCCGGTTGTAGGGCAGGGCCCGGATGTCGTCCACCGTGAACCCTTCCGGCACGTAGCTCAGGGCCGGTGCCGCGCCGTAGACCGCAACATGCCGCGAGCCCCATGAGGAGTTCCAGAGATCGATCTGGTCTTCCGTGAAATCGCCGAAGCTCGCTCCGCGGGCTTGCTGCACGGAGACCAGCGACTCGAGGCCCTCCGGCAGGACCGTGATGCGATACGCTACCTTGGGATTCTCGCGATAGATGGCCCAGCCGTAGCCGTCAGATCCGGCGTACTTGTCGACCAGCATCTCGAAGTAGCCGTTGAAGTTCGAGGTCGTGCCGCGGTACGTCTCGTACATGACGGCAGGGACCTGCTCGAAGATCGGCGCCACATCTTGAGCGCCGGCGGGAGCCGCGACAGGCAACAGCAATGCGGCAAAGGCAAATCGGCGGATGAGCTTCATGCATACCTCCCGGAAAAGATGAGGTGAAGTTTCGGGGGTGGGTGGCACGTCGTGGTTGAAACGGACGTCTCGAGCCCCACGGCCGAAGCCGCTCCCCAGGGATTCCCGAACACGTCGGCCATTCGCACAGCCCCCTTACTCTCCACCGCCACTCGCTACCTGTCAACGGCCGGGACGGTGTTCTGCGCCCATGGGTACTCCGAGAGCCCGACGCGCTCCAGCGAATCCAGACAGGCGGGGTCACCCCCATCCGCCTGGCCGGAATCGCGCGGTCGCGCATCGTGGGCGCCGGAACCACTTTCATCCGTTCATTGGGAACCGGCGAGTCGAAGCCCCCGGCCGCTGATGCCGAGTTCGCAAGGGGACGGTATGCGAAGAGGTGGGCAGCAATAGCGACTGCAGCTTCGTAACGCCTCTCCGCTTAGAAAGAGCTGGCGCGATCGTAACGTGGTCGACGGCGACGTCGGAGGTAAGCAGTGACAAGAGAGTTCATCGCGTCGATCGAAGCCGAGTTCGGGCGCTACAAGGCCCTCGGCGAGGCCGCCATCGATCAGCTCGAGGTCGAAGACCTGAACGTCACGTCGGTCGGAGAGAACTCGATCACGACCCTGGTCTGGCACATCTCCGGCAATCTGAAGTCGCGCTTCACCGACTTCCTCACAGCGGACGGAGAGAAGACGTGGCGAGATCGCGACTCCGAGTTCCAGGGACGGAGCGCGAGCGTGGCGGAGGTGCAGGAGAAATGGGAGGACGGGTGGACCACGCTGCTGCGGACACTCGAGCCGCTGACGGACGATGACCTGTCAGCCGAGGTCTCGATCCGAGGGGTTGCACTGACGGTACCCGAGGCGCTGCATCGATCGTTGGCCCACGCGAGCTACCACGTCGGGCAGATCGTTCTGATTGCGCGGAGTCTGCGAGGAGGCGACTGGAAGTTCTTGAGCATTTCGCCTGGCGGGTCGGCCGCCTACAACCGCGACCCCGCGTACGAGAAAGCACGGGATCACGCGGCGAGAGTCGAGAGCACATGAACTGGGAAGCCATAGCCGCAGTCGGGGAACTACTGGGTGCCTCCGCCGTGCTGGTCACCCTGATCTACCTCGCGCTTCAGATCAGGCAGAACACGGCGGCCGTCGCGACGGCCACGTACGAGAGCACCATGACAGGGTTCAACGACATCAACGTTGTCGTCGCCAGTCATCCCGCGCTCGCCTCCCTGCTCGATCGCGGGTGCCAGACCCCGGATTCGCTGAGCACGGAAGAGGTCGTACAGTTCAACTTCTTGCTGCGTTGTTACGCGAATCAATGGTGGAAGCTCTACAAGCTGTACGAGAGAGGCAGTCTGCCGGGCGGTGAGTGGGCGGTCTTCGCTCGGGAAGCTGCGCAGTTTCTTGAACAGCCGGGGTGCAAACCGTTCCGGGCTCAAAACGCCCTGTTTGCGGATCTGTACTCGGAACTGGACAAGCACGGGGGCGACCTGATCTCGGACTTCGGATTCGGCAGTCAGACGCCTTCAGGCTAGAACGACATGGTCTTTTGGGCGGATGGTCGCTGGTGTCGGCGATAGTCTGCCTCGTTCTACCGGCCCTCGGGCGTCCCGTAGGGATACAGTCTCGAGAGGTCCACGTTCTCGTAGGGAAGGGCGTCGAGAAACGTCGTCCCCACGAAGGGCTCGGGGGCCTCTACCACCAGGATGGTCTTTGCGTACCCCGTCTCGTCGAAGCCCCGGCGGAAGTGCGCCCGCGATTTGACCACGATCACATCGAAGTCGTCGGGGTCGACGGGCCCGAAACGGATCGTCTCCGGGAACATGATCTGCTCGTAGGTAGGGACGAGAAGAACCATGTTTCCGTCTCCCCAGGTGATCGCGGCAATCCGGTCGTACCCGAGGCCCTCATCGAAGTACGCGACCTCGCCCTGAATCCGGTGCGGTGCTCCACCCGACGGAGTGAACCCACCGATCTCCATGTCGAACGCGTCGCCGGCCGATGCGCCCGCGGCCTCGAGCGCGTCGAGCGTCATGGGGCTCGTGATCGTCGCGTACAGGACGTTGGTCAGACCGGCGGCCTCGAAGGCCTTCAGGATATGCGTCGCGTCGCCCGGTCGATCCGAGTAGTCACCCACCGCGACGGGTGACGCGCCCGCTGCGAGCGCTTCGGCGACCAGGCGGGCGGCGTCGCCGGGGAGCGGGTACGTCCCGGACGCGAACTCTTCCCGGACGCGCCAGATGTAGTCGCTCATGTCGTCGGCGACGTGGTCGGCGAGCTGCCGGTCACCGTTCGTCATCACGTGCACGGTCGCGCCGACATCCGGGACATCGGACCACGGGTACCCGAAGAACACGCTGACGTAGACGTCATCCTCACGGGCTTCCCAGCGTCGCGCCCGCTCCATGATCGAGGCCGGGGCTCCTGCGCCGGTCCACTGGAAGACGGTGGGGGTGATGACGCCCGGCTTACGCGTCGCGGTGGTCGGGTCGTACTCGCCTCGAACCGTCAGCCTCAGCGCGCGCGCGGCCCGCTCGCCCTGGATGTAGTCGTCGTAGTGCGGAAAGCGCTTCGTGACGAACGCGAAGTTCGCCCAGCGCAGAAACTCCTCGTCCTCGTTCCCGTGGAGATCGAACGTGCCGGCGATCGGCACAGCGGGCCCGACAACCTCGCGGACGCGGCGGGCGATCTCCGCCTCGGGCCGAGGGACGTTTCGCACGGCCATCGCCCCGTGAAGCGACAGGTAGACCGCGTCGACGGGCATCGCCGCCTCGAGCTCCTCGATCTGCGTGTCCAGGAAGTGGTTGAACGCGGCCTCGGAATTCCAGGGTCGAGACGATCCGCCAAACACGCTGATGGGAGACGTCAGGGGGACGAGCTCCACGTCTCCGAACTCGCGCGCCCTCGTGGTGAAGCCACCCACGTACCGGTCCGCCCCGAGCAGCGATTCGCCGGTCAGCGGCGCGCTAAGCTGTTCCCAGTGCGACACTTCCGTGTCTTCACCTGGACAGAAGGTGCAGGTCTCGTGGGAGAACATGAGGACCGCGATCCGAATCGGATCCTCGACGGGAGGCGCGCAGGCGCCGGAGAGAAGGACGGCCGCGAGACCGACGAGAAGTCGCTGCATGCTGGATACTCCGTGCCTGGTTTGGAGAGGCAGAGCGCGTTGAGGCCACAATCGCGTCCCAAAACCTACCCGCGCGTATGCTTGCCCCGCGAGAGCCGACCCTCGCGGTCGCGCCACGTCCGGGCCCGATCGCGACTACGGAATGACGATGGTCTCCAGGTGCGTCGGCGATATCACTCGCGAGCCGGGGGAAATGGTCGCTACCGTTTCGACGAACGGGACGAGGTTTCTGGCGACGTTCGCCTCCTGGGAGAATCCGTAGGGCAGTCTGAAGTTGTCCCAGTGGGTGGGGATGATGATCGGCGGGTTGCCGGTCACGGTCAGCAGCCGTTCATCGTAGTTGTAGAGACCCAACCGGGAACCGTTGATACCGGCCAGGAGGATGTCGGGACGCAGCCCCTCCAGCTCGCGCTCGACGAAGTTCATCGAGCCCATGGTCAGCACCTCGTGACGATCAAACCGGGCCACGAACATCAGAGATCCGCCTTCGATGAACTGGTCGATCCGGAGCGGCGCCTCGAGCTCTGAGTCGCGGTCGTATCGCCGACTGTCGAAGTAGTGTTTCTCGCCCAGAGCCGAATGGATGGACGGCACGACACGAACGGAAAACCCGTCGAATCGGTAGTCTTCCCCACCACCGACGGCGTAGAGCTGCTCTTCCGGGATTCCGTAGGCGCGCAGGATGGTGATCGTCGTTTCGGTTCCAATCACCTTTGCCCCGGTTTTTGCCGCGATGTAGGGCACATCTCCCAGATGATCGAAATGACCGTGGTGCACGAGAATGAAATCGGCACGCGAGACGATGCTGTCGATCAGGTCCGTGTCGGAGCGCGCGATGTCATCCCGCGCGAAGTCGGGCCGGTCATCATCGGGGTGCCCGCCACCCCCGTACTTCAAGCGCGAGACGTAGGGGTCGATCAGCACGATGACGTTGCCATCCGTGATCTCCCAGCCGGCAGCGCCGAGATACTTCAGCTCCAGCGGCGCCCCCGCCTCCTGACTCTGTCCGGCGGCGTGGCCAGCCGGGAGCAGCAGGGAGGAGGTGACAATAACTCCGGGGATCATCCTGCCAAGACGTTTCATAAGACCTCTCTAGAGTCTGTCCACCGTCCGAGGCAAAAACTGGCTCTAATCCTGCGATGCTGGTAGATTAATGCTTCGTCGGGCATCAGCCCGGCATTGGCGAACAACAGGACCCCAACATCCTACCGGGGTCACGCCACTTACGAATTCCCTTCTTGTCCTTCGCTGTTGTGTGGGCCGGAAACATAGGCCGCACACGTACGGGCTCAGACTGCTCGCCTGCGGCGGAGAAACATCTAAATGTCAAACGAAGTACACGACGCCTCGACCGGCTTCGACCGGTTCGGGCTCAAGCAAGTCCTCATGCGCGGAATCAGCGCTGCAGGTTTTGTAGACCCTCGGCCCATTCAGGTCGAGACGATACCCGCGGGTCTCGAGGGACGGGACGTCCTCGGACTCGCACAGACCGGTACCGGGAAGACGGCGGCGTTCGCGCTTCCGATCCTCGACCGGCTCCTCGACGCATCGCCGGGTGGGCCTCGCGTCCTCGTGCTCGCGCCGACTCGTGAGCTCGCCAACCAGATCGCGGCGGAGATGAGCACGCTTTCGCGGTTCACCCGCTTGAAGATGATCACCATCTTCGGTGGAGTGTCGATCGTGAATCAGATCGACGCGCTGCGCCGACGCCCGGAAGTCGTAGTGGGCTGTCCCGGACGGGTGCTCGATTTGCTCGGGCAGGGCAAGCTCGACCTCGGTCGAGTGGATACCCTCGTGCTGGACGAAGCCGATCACATGTTCGACATGGGCTTCCTGCCCGACATCCGTCGGATCATCGGGGCCCTGCCGGAGCGTCGTCAGAACCTCTTGTTCTCGGCGACGATGCCTCGGGACATCCGCCGACTCGCGGACGATCTGCTGACCGATCCGCAGGTGGTCGAGCTCGCCGACTCTTCGCCGGCCTCGACGATCGAGCACGCACTGTATTCGATTCCGGAACGGCGGAAGCGGGATCTGCTCGAGCACATGCTCAGCCACAACAGCTGTACGTCGGCCATCGTCTTCACCCGGACCAAGCATCGCGCCCGGCGACTCGCCGAGCAGCTCGAGAAAGCCGGCCACCGGGCCGTGGGCCTCCAGGGCAACATGTCCCAGGCCAACCGTGACCGGGCTATGCGGGGGTTCCGTAACGGGCAGTACGACGTGATGGTCGCGACGGACATCGCGGCGCGCGGCATCGATGTCAGCGCCGTGTCGCACGTGATCAACTTCGATGTCCCGAACACGCCCGAAGCGTACACGCACCGTATCGGCCGGACCGGTCGTGCGGAGCTCTCGGGCGTTGCCTGCACGTTCGTCACCAGCAACGACACGGATTGGGTCCGCGCGACCGAGCGAAAGATCGGCTATTCGATCGAGCGACGTCAGATCGACGGGTTCGAGCCCGATCGGAGCGCCCCGGAGCCCAGGTCCCAGAACAGGGGACGGTCGGGTGGCTCTCAGGGCAATCGAGGCCGTAGCTCCGGGAACCGCGGTCGTAACTCCGGGAATCGCGGGCGTAACTCGGGCAATCGCGGGCGTAACCGCCGTCGCGCCGCCTAGTCCGCGGCCCGTCGTTCGTAGTCCCACCGGCGGGCGCGCGCCAGCGCCGAGCTCGCTGTCACGGACATCAGGGCGGCGAGGGCGTTGAATCCGACGTCGACGATGTCGTAGACGCGGTTGGGCAGCAGCCACTGGATGCTCTCGTCCACCCAGCCGAGGAGCACCGTCACGCCGATGGCAATGATGCCCGGCACCGGAACGGGGCGGCCGTTCGAGCGGCGTTCGAGGAGGGCCTGGTGGATGAGCACCGCCACCAGCCCGTATTCGAACAGGTGGGTGCGCTCGGCCGGACCGAGTCCCAGGCGGAAGAACGCCATCGCGTAGGCGGCCGTGACGCCGACTCCCACCCACAGCTCGAAACGTCCCGGCCGCCGGGTCCACCCGCTCCAGGCGATCGCCGCCACGAGAACGATGAACCCCCAGAACCACCCAAACCCGACGGTTCGATCGCCCAGTACGCTGACCAGCGTCCCCGCCAGGCCGAGGGTAGAGTAGATCGCGACCACCACGGCGAGCGCCCAGAACCAGAGGCGCCGCTCCCGTCGGGAGGTGAAAAGGGGCTCGGAAGTGGTCATGGCGATCACGGTCGTTGGGTCGATCCAATGTTAACAACGTCAACATCAGTGTGCAGTGTAAGGTTGACACTGTCAACATTCACCGATCGAGAGATAGCTCGCAACCGCGGACTGCCTCTAGTCGTTGCTGCGAAGCTGTGACAGGACGAGGTCCACGTGGTCCTCATGGACCTGGTGGCATCATCGGACCAGATTGAAGATCCGACGCTTGCTCCCGTTCCCGGAGGCTACCCATGAAGCTCGAGGAGATCCTTCGCAGCAAAGGCCGCGATGTCATCACCATCGAGGAGTCCCGAACTGTCCTGGAGGCGGTCCGCACCCTCGTTGAACACAACATTGGCGGACTGGTGGTAATGGACGGCGAACGCCCGACCGGCATCCTCACCGAACGCGACATACTGCGGATCACCGGGGAGACCCCGGGTGAGCTCGGCTCGATCCAGGTGGGCGCCGTGATGACGACCCAGCTGATCACGGCGAAGCCCGACGATCGGCTTGCCACCGCGATGGACGTGATGACCGAGAACAAGATTCGTCACCTGCCTATCATGGACGGCGACCGACTCGCCGGAATCATCTCGATCGGCGACCTGGTCAACGCGTGCCGGGTGCTCGCGGAGCGCGAGAATTCCGAACTTCGGCAGTACATCCAGGGCGCTGGCTGACCCGACCAGGGCTACCAGACGCCCGGGATCAGGCGGAAGCGAGTCCGGGCTGCGTAGTCCGCGTAGCCCGGCAGCTCCGCCTGGAGCATTCGATCCTCGAGCGCCGTCCGGACCACGAAGAGGACCACCGCGAGCACCGCCGGGATCCACGCCCACCTCGATGCGAGGAGGAGTGGTGCCGAGAGCAACCAGAGCGAGAAGCCGACGTAGCCCGGGTGGCGCACGACGGTATACGGTCCATGGTCGATCACCCGATGCTCGTTCTCCGTCTGTATGCGCACCGTCTTCTCGAAGAACGGGTTGACGGCCGTGCACCAGGTCAGCAGGAGAAACGCGAGCACATGGAGACCCATGCCAACCAGCCAGGCCGCGTCGGGACCGGCCGACCCCCAGGGCCTCCCGTCGAGGCCAGCTACGAGGTAGACCGCGACCATCGCGGGGCCGAGTAACGACAGCAGCACCCAATCCCAGCTCTTCGTCCCCGGGCCGGGGAACGCGCGCCGACCGATCAGCTTCGGATTCCAGACGAGGATGCACATCAGGTTGACCACGCCGGTCGTGACCATGATCCGCACGTAGAGCCCGCCGAGCGGCCAGTCGAGGGGCAGCCGCGTGAAGGCGATCCCGAGCGAGACCACGGCCAACGTGGCGACGGCCACGGCCACCACGAGACGGTTCAGCGGGGCACCGCGGCCATCCCGCCTTCGCCGATCTCGCGCACGACGCTGTAGCGGTTTCGTAGCGCCGCGTTTCGGCGGGTGATCGGAACCGGCATTCGACCTCCGGGCTCATCGGGGTGGGTGCCGTTACGAAACACCGGGGACGTCACACAGACGCGTGTTTTGCCGCGATCAGGGTGCCGACTGGGTGCGGGGCGGGCAAGGGCGATCGAGAGGACCCCCTCGCCATTTCACCGCTGTTATATTACACTATAAAAACGATCGTTTATGATACGTCATAGATGCGGACGGACGACGGATGCAGCGACCTCAGGACCTCGTCTTCACTCTCTTCGGTGACTATCTGCTTCATCGGAAGAGCCCCGTCTGGGTCGGCAGCCTGATCAGGCTGCTCCAGCCGCTGGGGGTCTCGGAGCCAGCCTCGCGCACCGTGCTCTCACGGATGGTGGGGAAGGGGTGGCTCGAGTCGGAGCGTGAGGGCCGCCGGAGCTTCTACGACCTCACGCGAGCCGGCCGCCGGCTACTCGAGACGGGGAAGGAGCGTATCTACCACCCCGACTGGGACAAGCCGTGGGACGGCAGCTGGTACCTCCTCGCCTACTCCGTGCCGGAGGACGAACGACAATTGCGAGGCCGTGTTCGGGACCGCCTGGCCTGGCTGGGGTTCGGTTCACTGGGCAACGGGCTCTGGATCTCGCCTCACGACGTGGAAGCCGAAGTCGAGGAGATGGCGGCAGCGTTGCAGGTGGGCGACTACCTGGCGTGCTTTCGCGCGACGGGCGCGGCGTTCTCGGAGCCCGCCCGCCTCGTCGAGAAGTGCTGGGACCTCTCTGCGATCAACGGTCGCTACGAGGCCTTCATCGAGCGCCACGTCCCCGAGTTCACCTCGTACCGCGACAGTCTCGACGGCGGCGATGGATCCGACGAGGAGTCCTACGTCCTGCGCTTCAGGCTGGTCCACGAGTATCGCGACTTCCCGCGGATAGACCCGTATCTGCCGCGCTCCCTGCTGCCACCTAACTGGGGCGGCGAGTGCGCGGCTCACCTGTTCAATACCTACCACGATCTGCTCTCGACCCCCGCGGACCGCTACGTGGAGTCCGTGCTCGAAGAGGCCCCCGAAAGAGCGGTCCCCGTCGGCGGCGGGACCGCGTGAGCAACTGACCGGAGGAACGATGTCGCATTTCGAGTCGAAAGACGCTGACGCATACGGATTCGAAGAGATCCTCTACTCCAAGGCGGATTGGGTCGCGCGGATCACGATCAACAGACCGCACAACTACAACGCCTACTCGACGCCGGCGCTCGAGGAGCTCGCGACGGCGTTTCGCGACGCGGCGTTCGACGACCAGGTGGCGGTCGTGGTCTTCTCCGGCGCCGGCGACCGTGCGTTCTGCACCGGCGGCGACGTCAAGGAGTACGAGGCACTCTATACGACCCGGCCGCGCGACTACTGGAAGTACATGAAGCTCTTCCGGACGTACCTGGAGAGCATCGTGAACTGCGGCAAACCCGTCGTCGCGCGTCTCAACGGCATGGCGGTCGGGGGCGGTAACGAGTCGCAGATGGCCTGCGACCTGGCGGTGATGGCCGAGCATGCCTGGATCGGCCAGGTGGGGACCCGGGTGGGCAGCGTCGCCGCCGGTGGGGCCACACAGTGGCTTCCGATCATGATCGGTGACCGTCGTGCTCGTGAGATGCTCCTGTTCAACGGTCAGATTCCGGCGCGGCAGGCGCTCGACTGGGGCCTGGTCAACCGGGTCGTACCGTCGGTCACGAAGGACGGCAGTTTCATCGAGGGAGCGTCGGACGATCAGGTCGGAAAGGCCCGGAAGGGTGAGGACGGCTACGCGATCGATCTCTCCCGACTCGATGAGGCGGTGGACGAGCTCGCCGAGAAGCTCCTCGGCCAGTTTCCCGAGTGCGTCCGGTACACCAAGCAGCAGGTCAACTTTTGGAAGGATCTCTCCTGGCATCAGACCATCGGGCACGCGGCGGACTGGCTCGCGATCCACTACTCGAGTCTCGAGCCCTGGGAGGGGATGCGCGCGTTCGTTCAGAAGCGACCGCCGCGGTACATGGAGATGCGTGAGCGGGCGGCGTCCGGCGGGTCGAGCGAGTTCCTCTGGGGGCCGCCGAGCATCGACTGCGCCGCGTGCGGTGCCGAGGGCATCCCGGCCGCGTTCGAGTACTGCGGGTCCTGCGGCGCCCCGTTGGTGGAATCGGGCGAGCCCGGCGGCGACGAGGCCGATCTGGCGGGAGCCGGTGTCGCGGGGGAGACGGGCTGACCGATGGTCAATGAAACGGTACGTCTGGAGCTGTCCGCCGGCCTGGCCCGAGTCACGCTGGACCGGCCGCCGCTCAACATCCTCGACATCGCGATGCTGGATGACCTGGGGCAGGTGCTCGAGTCGCTCGACGACGACCCCCGCGTCACGGCCGTCCTGCTCACCGGCGAGGGCAAAGCGTTCTGCGCCGGCGTGAGCGTCGAGGACCACACCGCCGACAAGGTCGACGCCATGATCGGCTCTTTCCATGCCGTGATCGATCGATTGCTCGGTCTCGCCTGCCCGGTAGTCGCGGCGCTGAACGGAGCGGCCCTCGGGGGCGGGTGCGAGTTGGCGCTGGCCTGCGACGCCGTGCTGGCCACGGAAAGCGCCAGAATCGGTCAACCCGAGATCAAGCTCGGTGTCTTTCCCCCCGCGGCGGCTGTTCTCTTGCCGCGGCTGGTCGGTCGACAACGGGCGATGGACCTCGTGCTCTCCGGGCGGACCATGGACGCGGCCGAGGCCGCGCGGATGGGTCTCGTGACCTGGGCCATCCCGGACGACGGATTCGATTCGGCCGTGGAGGAGTACGCGGCCGGGATCGCTTCCCTCAGCCGTCCTGTGCTTCGACTCGCGAAGCGGGCTGTTCACGAGGGTGGGATCGGCGACACCGAGGCGGCGATGCGGCGGGTCGAGCGTCTCTATCTGGAAGATCTCATGGGCCTCCAGGACGCCCATGAAGGGCTGCTCGCCTTCAGGGAGAAACGCGCCCCCGTATGGCAGGAGGCGGGTTCATGAGCCCCCAACCGAAGCCTGCCGAGCCCGGCGCCGCGTACGAACCCTTGCTGGACCTCCCCGAGGACGGCGACCTCGATTCGACCCTCACGTATTGCCGCGAGATCGTGGAGGATCCCGACTTTCCCACGGTCCGACGCTGGCGCGAGGGCGGGGGAAAGGTGCTGGGCCACTTCCAGGTCTATTTTCCGGAGGAGCTGGCCCACGCCGCCGGGGTGCTTCCCGTGAAGATGCGGGGGGCTCAGGTCGAACGACGCGAGGCGGACTCTCACTTCGGGTCCTACCTGTGCTCGATCCTGCGGAGCTCGCTCGAGCTCGCGCTCACGGGCCGGATCGAGGTCGACCTGTTCGTGACGCATCCAATCTGCGACGCGGCCCGGAACCTCGCGGCCATATGGGGCCGCAACCGCCCGGAGCCGGCCCAGATCCTCTATCTGCCGCAGAACCCGAACAGCCAGTTCTCACAGACCTACCTGGCCGAGGAGTACGCCCGGGTGCTGACGGACATCGAGGCCATCTCCGGCCACGCGGTCACGGCGGACGAGTTGCTGCGGTCGATCGGTGTCTTCAACGATAACCGCTCGCTGCTGCGGGATCTCTATGCAATCAAGCGTGAGACCCCGTGGCTGCTCCCCGTCCACGAGGCATGGGTGCTCGTCGCGCTGGCGGGCGTGGTGACCCGGGAAGAGCACAACGAGCTCCTTCGCACCGTGCTGCCACAGATCCGGAGCCGGGAGGCGAAGAAACAGGACAAGCTGCGCGTGGTGTTCGAGGGAGGGTTCTGCGAGCAGCCGCCGCTCGATCTGCTACGCGAGATCGCGCACTTCTGTTATGTGGTCGATGACGATCTGCTGATCGGTCTTCGTTGGATTCTCGAGGACGTCCCGACCGGCACCCCGCCGCTCGAGGCATTGGCGGACGCATACCTCAACCGATCCTCCTACAGCCCCGTCCAGCACGATCTCCGGAAGCCGAAGGAGAAGATGCTGCTCGCACGTATCCGCGAGGCCGGGGCCGAGGCGGCCATCGTATCGGCCGCCAAGATGTGCGAGCCCGGTCTCGACGAGCAGGTGGCGTATTCCGAGGCACTCGACGACGCCGGGATCCCCTACTTCGTGACCGAATTCGAGGAACGCATGACGAGCTTCGATCACCTGCAGATCCAGCTCGAGACGTTCGTCGAGAACCTCCTCTTCTATTGAGGGCCGAGAGAGACGGGATATGAACACGACAGCGGAGACACACGAGCTGGTCGGTCGCGGGGCGCGACAAGGCGGAGAGTTGTTCCGCGCATGGTTCGATCAGCTGACCCACACCGCGGAGACGGGCGGGCAGGCCGCCTACGTATTCGTGATGGGTAGTCTGGCCGAGCTCCTGCGCTCGTTCGAGCTGCCCGTCGTGTTCCCGGAGATCAACTCGCTGCAGACCGCCGTTCGCAAGGTATCGGACGAGTATCTCAGCCTCGCGGAGGATCACGGCTTTTCGCCCGACGTTTGCGGCTACGTGAAGGCCGACTACGCGCTTCAACTTCGTGGGGGCGAGCACCCGATGGGCCGGATACCGAAGCCCTCGATCGCCGTTCTCACGAACGCCTGCAACACGTACCTCAAGTGGGCCGAGATCTGGGAGCGGATGTACGACATCCCGATCGTGACAGTCGACGTCCCCGGGACTCGTAGCCCCTACGTCCAGTTCACGCCAGGTGATTTCAAGCGCGATCGCCGATATGTGGAGGGGCAGCTCCGCGAGCTGATCGACACGCTGGTCGAGCACACCGGACGCCCCTTCGACATCGATCGACTGCGGCAGGTGCTCGACACGACGAACCGAATGGGACGGGACTGGCGGCGTCTTCTGGAGCTGAACCGGGCTCGGCCGGCCGTCTACGACGCGATGCTCGAGGGCACGATTCACCTCGGAGTGGCGAACGCGCTTCGAGGATCCGTCGAGGGGGCCGATTACTTCGCCGACCTCGTGGAAGAGATGCGGTACAAGGTGGACAACGGGATCGGCGCACTGGTGGATCCCGGAGAGGCGCACCGCCTGATCTTCCTCGGCGTTCCCTGCTACCCGATCTTCCGCCGGTTCTACCAGCTCTTCTCCGAGTGGGGGGGCGTGTTCGTTGGCTCCACCTACATGTGGTTCGCTTCGGGAGGTCTCGATTCCGAGTTCGAGTACGATCTCGCCCGCCCGATCGAGAGCCTGGCCGAGGGGCTTCTGCAAGGCGTGCAGCGCGCCGTCGATGCGATGCTGTTTCACGACCAACCCCTGATCGAGGCGATCGACCGGTACGAAGCCGACGGCGTCGTCTATCACCCCATCAAGAGCTGCCGAACCGTCTCGACTGGCCTCGCCGACAGTCGAAAGCGTGTGCTCGAGCAGCGCGACGTCCTCTGCCTGTACATCGAGTCCGACATGATGGACAAGCGGGTCGTGTCGGAGGCCCAGCTCAAGAATCGGATCGACGCGTTCTTCGAGGGACTCGAGTCACGCAAGCTCCGGCTGGCGGCAGAACCGGTCGCAGCGGGCGGCTGAGGAGGAGACGAATGGCATACGCGGCAGGCGTGGACGTCGGTTCGACGCAGACAAAAGCGGTCGTGGTGGACGAGCACGGCGAGATCATCGGTCGTTCTCTTCTCTCGACCGGCGCCAACGTAGTCCAGGCGGCGGAGCAAGCGTTCCAGACCGCGATCGACGACGGAGAGATCCCGGAGGAAGAAGTCGGCTACGTCATCGGAACGGGGTACGGGCGCTACCGCGTCGAGTTCGGCGACGACCAGATCACGGAAATCGTCTGCCACGCGAGGGGTGCGGCGCGGATGTTCCCCGAGACCGAGACCGTAGTCGACATGGGAGGGCAGGATACGAAGGCCATCCGCATCCGGAAGGGTGGGGACGTGCTCGACTTCTGCATGAACGACAAGTGCGCGGCAGGCACCGGTCGATTCCTCCAGTCCGCGGCGGCGGCGCTCGAACTCGATCTGGACGAGCTCGGGCCCACGGCTCTCCGGGGGGAGCGTCCCGTCCGGATCAGCACGACGTGCACGGTATTCGCCGAGTCCGAAGTCCTGTCCTGGCTCGCGAGAGGGAAGAAGATCGAGGACATCCTGCTTGGTGTGCACAATTCGATCGCCCGGCGATCGTACGGTCTCCTCAGGCGAGTCGGCATCGAGGGCGAGATCACGTTTACCGGTGGGGTCACGCGAAACGAGGCGATGGTGAAGGTGCTCGAAGGCGTGATCGAAGCACCGCTCAACGTGAGCGAGGAGTCGCATTACATGGGGGCGCTCGGGGCCGCGCTGTTCGCGCTCGAGCGAATCAGGAAGGGGCGTGAAGCGCACCCTGCCGCCGGAGGTGTGGCATGAGCATTACAGCCGGTATCGACGTCGGATCGACCTACACGAAGGCCGCGGTTCTCGGGCCGGGAGGGCTGCTCGGCACCGGGATGTGCAAGACCGGATTCAAGCTCGACCAGGCGGCGTCCCGCGCGCTCGACACTGCGCTGGAGGCGTCGGATGTGGCGCCGGACGAGATCGAATATGTCGCCAGCACGGGACACGGAAGAAACCAGGTGAGCTTCCGAGACCTGCAGCTGACCGACATGACCGCCCAGTCATGGGGCACCCGGCACTTCTTCCCGCTCACCCGCACCGTCCTCGACATAGGTGGGCAGACGATGAAGGCCATGCGTCTCACCGAGACGGGGCAGGTGAAGTCGTTTCGGCTAAACGACAAGTGCGCGGCCGGAACGGGCGCGTTCCTCGAGAAGACGGCTCGGTACCTCGGGTACGAGATCGAGGAAATCGGTCCGCTCGTGGAGTATTCACGGGAGCCGGTGCCGATCTCGGGTGTCTGTGCCGTGTTCGCCGAGTCGGAGGTCATCAACCACGTAAGCAACGGGGCTCAGCCGGCCGACATTATGTACGGTGCCATGGAGTCGCTGATCGAACGCTCGGTGCGCCTCATGAAGCGTGTCCAGATGGAGCCCGAGTTCACCCTCGTCGGGGGGATCATGCGGTTTCCCACGATGGCTCGGGTCCTGAGGGAACAGCTCGGCGATGCTGTCAGGGTACCGGAGGAACCGCTGGGTCAGTTTACCGGGGCGATCGGCGCCGCGGTCGTGGCGCAGCGACGACTCCACAAGCTCGGCACTGCCGGTCGCACCACGGCTGCGGCCGGGTGACGCCGGGTCCGGCATGAACGAAGCGGATCCGTCGAGACCCGAGAGAGCCGCCCGGGACGAAGAGCTCGAAGCATCCGGCTGGCTGCGACGGTTCACGGGGTCGCCGCCCCGACTTCAGGAGATCCGGGAGTTGTACGAAGGTCTCGGGTGGGAGGTGCACCTGGACGAGCTCTCGGAGGACGAGCTTCCCGAAGGATGCGGAGACTGCACGCTCGCCCTCTCACTGTTCAGGGTCGTGTACACGAGACGTCCGTCCGAGGACGGGCAGAGGAGCGAAGGTACCCGATGAAAGCCGCTGTCTTCCATGGTTCCGGCGAGCCGGTGACCGTCGAGGAGGTGCCCGATCCACGCCCGGCCGTCGGCGAGGTCTTGATCCGAGTGGCCGGGTGCGGGGTCTGTCATACGGACCTGCACTATCTCGATCACGGCACGCCCACATTCAAGCCGCCTCCCATGATCCTCGGCCACGAGGTGTCCGGGGTGATCGTGGAAGTGGCAGAGGGGGTCGAGGGCTTCACGCCCGGAGACCGCGTGCTCGCGGCGGCCGTCCTCTCCTGTGGGGCGTGCGAGGCGTGCCGGGTCGGGCGAGAGAACATCTGCGAAAACAGCGTGATGCTCGGAAACCACGCTGATGGCGGCTACGCCGAACTGGTGGCGGTGCGAGCCAAGGACGTGTTCCACCTGCCGGACGAGATCCCCCTCGTCGAAGGGTCCGTGATCGCGGACGCAGTCACGACCCCATACCACGCAGTCGTCAATCGCGGACGCGTGACCCCCGGCGATTGGGTAGTGGTCGTCGGTTGCGGCGGCGTCGGCCTGAACGTCGTCCAGATGGCGTCCGCCGTGGGCGCGCGCGTCATCGCCGTGGACGTCGTGGAATCGAAGCTCGATTGGGCCACGCGGCTGGGGGCGACGGAAGTCATCGACTCGGGGGCGGTCGAACGCGTCGACAAGGCGGTGCGTGGGGTGACCGGGGGCGGAGCCCACGTGGCGTTCGAAGTGGTGGGGAAGGCCGCGACCCAGGAGCTGGGGCTCTCATGTCTGCGCACCGGGGGACGGCTCGTACTCGTCGGATACAGCCCCGAGAAGATGTCCCTCAACGCGGGCCGCGTGATGTTCCGGGAGATGGAGATCGTGGGATCGCTGGGGTGTCGGCCGGTGGACTATCCGAGGGTTATCGAGATGGTTCGACAGGGTCGGGTTCGGGTGACGGAGCTGGTCACGCACAAGTACTCGCTGGATGACATCGCGGAAGCGTTCGACGGTGCCCGTGCGGGTCTGGGGATCAGAGGAGTGGTCACGCCGTGAATCCCGACGTGGGAGTGAGTGACGTGCCGTCTGGTCGCGATGAAGCTGTCAGCGACAACCTGCGCTCGGAACATCGGAGGATCCTCGAGGTCGTGGGGGTCCTCGAACGAATCCTGGACATCGGTCCCAGCGCCTGGGATCTCGCCGCGCTCGACGGATGCCTCGAGTTCTTCCGTCTCTTCACCGATGCCTGCCACCACGGGAAGGAGGAGGACGTCCTCTTCCCGGAGCTCGTCAATCACGGGATGCCATCGCATCAGGGCCCGATCGCGGTGATGCTGCACGAGCACCGGATCGGCCGCGCTCTCGTCGCGCGCATGGGCGACGGGCTCGAGTCGCTGCGAGGGGAGAGTGGCGCCGGAGCCGACGAGCTGGAAACGGCTGGCCGCGAGTACGTCGAACTCATACGCGCGCATATCATGAAGGAGGACCACGTCCTGTTCGAGATGGCGGACGGACTCGTCCGGGGACCGGCCTGCCAGCGAGTCTGCCGCACCTATCACGAGATCTGCTCGCGTCGCTTCGACGGACGCACGCATGCGGATCTCGAGGCGCTCGCCGAGCGGCTCCTCGCAGCCCATCCGCCAGACTGAGCTCCCTCCCGACGATACCGGTCGTGCTCGAGATCCTCCCGCCGGGGTCGGCTAGCGGCTCGGAGCGACCAGGGAGGCCGTGGCACACGCCGCTCGGACGGCGGGATGGATCCAAACTGCGAGGATCTGTCGAAGTGATGTCCAGCTAGTTCGTTCGACTTCCCCCACGGGACGCCGATGCGTCACAGGACGTCGCTTTTCAGAGGAGAAGTACCATGTCACGCTCGAGGAGCTTGATGATGACCATTTGCGCGTTATTCGCGACGTCCGCCGCGCCTGCAACCGCGCAGCATGCGTCCCACGAAGACATCATCGACGTGGCGAAGCAGGCCGGAGCCTTCGGAACCTTGCTCGCCGCGCTCGACGCCGCTCATCTGACCGACGCCCTCGAAGGCGACGGTCCCTTCACCGTGTTCGCGCCGACGGACGACGCGTTTGCCGCGCTGCCCGACGGAACGGTCGAATCGCTGCTCGAGCGAGAGAACCGGGACAAGCTGGCGGCGATCCTGAAGTACCACGTGGTGCCCGGCACGGTCAGCGCCGCCGAGGCGAGCAAGCTGCGGTTCGCGGGGACCTTGAATGGCCAGCGAGTGGGGATCCGCGCGGAGGCCGGCCGGTTGGAGATCGATGACGCCACGGTCGTCACGGCGGACGTGCGAGCCAGCAACGGGGTCATTCACGTGATCGACCAGGTCCTGCTGCCGCAGGACGAGAACATCGTCGATGTCGCCGCGGGCGCCGGCAACTTCGGGACGCTCCTCGCGGCCGCCACGGCGGCGGGGCTCGCCGAGGCGCTCACCGGGGAGGGCCCATTCACGGTTCTCGCCCCCACGGACGACGCGTTCGCCGCGCTGCCCGACGGAACCGTCGAGAGCCTGCTCGAAGAGGAGAACCTCGCGCAGCTCGCGGAGATCCTGAAGCTCCACGTCGTCCCGTCTCGGGTCTACGCGGATCAGGCGCTGGAGGCCGGTTCGGCGAAGACTCTCAATGGTGCGTCTGTACGCTTCCAACTCGCGGACGGCGGACTGCGCGTGAACGGCACGTCGATCATCGCCGCCAACATCGAAGCGACCAACGGAGTGATCCACGTGATCGACGAAGTGCTCCTGCCGCGGACGGTCGGCGACGAGGACCGTAGAGCGATCGAGCTGATCCGGCTCGCGATCGACCGTGGCGTCCCGCTGTTCAACCGCGG
>JAOTZH010000233.1 GCA_029861425.1 Gemmatimonadota bacterium | reverse complement strand
AGGGCGGTATGGTCTCGACGGCGTACCGGATGGCCAGATACGTCGATCCCCAGATGATATAGACGGCCGCAAACGCCAGGACGAGACGGCCGGTCGACGGGGTCGACGAAACGGTCAGGGAACGGTCTCCGAAAGGCCGGCCTCGGCGACGAGCGTGAGCAGCGCCGCCTGGATGGCGAGGTGGCCGTCCGTGTTTATCCACCACTCGCCGGGTGAGTGAGCGCCGCCACCCGTTCCCCCGCTGCCGATCGTCACCGCCGGGATCCCCAGCGAGATCGGGATGTTCGAGTCGGTCGATGACCGTCCGAGCTCGGGTTCGCGATCCATCAGACGGATCGCCGCGGCGGCTCTCTCGACCAGCGAATGGTCGTCGGGGATCTCGCCCGATGGTCGGTCCCCGATCTTGTCGAGATCGAGCTCGATGGCGGAACCGTCGCGACGCAGGGCGTTCTCCTCTTCCAGCGCTCGCTCCATGGCGGCCTTGAAGGCCGCGTCGATCCGATCGAGCGACGCCGGGCTCACTGACCGCATGTCCACCTCCATCCACGCCTCGAACGGGATCGAGTTCACGGACGTCCCTCCGCCCATCCGACCGACGTTGTAGCTCGTCCGGGGTCCGGAGCGGGTCAGCTCGTCTGCCGCGTCCTGGAAGTGCCGAATCGCCCGCCCGAGTGCATGGGCGGGGCTCGCCAGCCCGAACGCGCCCCACGAATGACCGCCCGCGCCCCTGTAGGTGACGCGATACCGGTACGACCCGAGGCCCTTGTTGATGATCCTCCCGATGCCCGTCCCGTCCAGATCGATCCACGCGTCGATCGGATCGGCACCGTCGCGAAACAGGTACTTCATGCCCCGGAGGTCGCCGAGGCCCTCCTCGCCGACGGTTCCGATGATCAACACATCGGACTGCGTCTCGACTCCGGCTTCCTCGAGCGCCCGCAGGACCGCGAGCACGGCAACGAGCCCGCGCGTGTCGTCACCGACCCCCGGCGCGAACAGGGTGTCCCCGCGCTGCGTGACCGTCACGTCCAGATCAGGGGGAAACACCGTGTCCAGGTGCCCCGAGATGGCCACGACCTTCCGGCGGCCATCGACCACCCCGTTCGGCCCTCCGCGCCCGCGACGCGTGGCGACCGCGTTCCCCTCGTCGTCGATGTAGACCGAGTCAGCGCCCGCTTCACGGAGCCATTCCGCATAGACCTCGGCGCGCTCCCCCTCCATGAAGGGCGGGGCGGCGATCTCCGTGAGTCGGATGAGGTCGGCGACCGTCCGGTCGTCCATCTCCACGACCGCCTCGAGCGCCGATCGGACGGTCGGGTGGTCCGCGAGGCTCCGGACATGAGCCGCCGGGGTTTGCGCCGTCGCCGGCCCGGCGAGCGCCAGCGCCGCGAGAATCGTCCCCCCACTGGAAGTCATCCGTTGCATGGCTTTCACCACCCCAAAATCGTTGAACACGTGTTTCTCTCCCCCGCGGGAATCCGCCGGGCGCCGGGAGAGCCTCAGACCTCGAGCCCGGCGGCCCGCATGATCGCGAGCGCGTTCCCGGCCTTCACCGTACCGGGGTGAAGCGTATAGTCGAACCTGATCTCGCCGCCGTCGAGAGCGAACTCGAAATGGGCGTTTCTCGCGTCGGAGCCCAGCTCGTCCGCGATGGCCGCGAGCGCCAGATCGTGGGTCGTGATCACACCCACGGCGCCCCGGTCCAGCAGGGCTCGGACGATCGCTCCCGCGCCGATCCGCCGATCCTCGGAATTCGTGCCGTGCAGGAGCTCGTCCAGCAGGAACAGCCCCGGCGGGGCCGATTCCGCCTGATCGACCGCACGCTTGATCGCGTGGATCTCGGCATAGAAGCGCGACGCGCCGTCGAGGAGGGAGTCGAGGGTCCGGATCGACGCTCCGATCGAAAGTGGCGAAAGCTCGAGCCGCTTCGCTCGTACGGGCGCTCCGGCCTGAGCGAGCACGGCGTTCGTGCCCACCGTCCTCAGCAGCGTACTCTTACCGGACATGTTCGAGCCCGTCACAACCACGATCTGCTCGACCTCGCCAAGGTCGAGGTCGTTCGGCGTGCACTCGGCGAGCAACGGGTGCGCGAGCCCTTCGGCGCGGAGACGGGGAGTGGCCTCGGACAACACGGGAAAGACGTACTCGGGGTGCTCGTAGGCGAATCTCGACAGGTCCAGCATCGCCTCGAGATCGCCGATCGCCTCGATCCAACCGCCGACCTCGCTTCCGTGCCTCGCGCGCCACCTCTCGATCGAGAAAGCGCAGTTGGTGCCCCACAGGAGCGCCAGCGAGACCGGCGCAAACATCATGTTCTCCCGTGCCTGAAGCGCGTCCACCCTCTTCAGCAGACCGGAGACGACTTCCGAGGCGGGCGGATCATGCCCACCCAGCGCCTCATCGATCCGCTCCGACCAGGGCGTTTCGAACTTCTCGGCCTCGACGCGCGCCAGGGCGCGCTGAACGTGGCGAAGATCGAGCGAGGGCCGCTCGAGGGCCTCGATCACGGCCTCGACTCGTTGACGCAGCGGCAGCCAGAAAACGAACGCGGCCAGCAGAATCCAGGCGAACGGGGGGACGCCGAGCCATGGAATCGCGCCGGCCGCGACGAGCGCGGCCCCGGCGAAGCCGAGGGCGATGAAGCGGATCGGTCCGTCGAGGGGGAGGGGCGAGGGCCCTACCGACCACGCGACGAGTTCCTCCGCCGCCAGCGCGTCGACGACCTCTTCGTCCATGACCGCGAGGTCTTCCCGCAAGTCGAGTCGCGGCCGGAGCTCGTCGACCGCGAGCTGCCGGTCCGCGATCTCCGCCGGTGAAGCGGGCGAAGACAGCCAGCCCGCGAGCGCCGCGCGGCCCGAGGAGGTCCGCGCTCCGCAGAGGAGCTGGTAGAGCGATCCCTCGCCAAAGATGTCGAGGTGTCCCGCATACGGGTGCGTGTCATCCAGCCACTCTTCGCCGGACAACCCGACTCCGGCAAAACGGCCCTCGAGACGGTCCAGCCCACGCTCGTACCAGCTGACGGCGCGTCGTGCGCGCGCGAGCCTCCGACGTACTCGCTCGTGCTGCAGGACGAGGCCGACGAACATCGCGACGGGAAGGCCGAGGAGAACCGACAGCGGAACGGTGGCGCGAAGCAGCCAGACGGCGACCACCGCCGCGATGAAGACTGCGAGGCGGAGCCGGCCGAGGAGCTCTTCACGGGCGAGCGCGGCCTCGACCTCGCCCCGTCGGGCATCGAGACGGGCGCCGTATTCGGACTGGGGTGTGATTTCCATGTCCGCGATGATGACGGCGACCGGCGGTGGGGGCCAGCCGTCGTGGCGCTAGGGGGTGTCCGCCCCCATCCGTTCGAGGATCCAGTCGCTGATCATCTCGAGGAAGCCGGGTACGAACCCCCGCTCGAGGGTTGCGTACTCCGTCGGGCTCCCCGTGACGGCCTCCTGGAACAGGTGGTTGGCCCTCGGGAAGGTGTGGAACGTCACGTCCGGGTTTCCTCCGAGCGCCTCGGCCATGGGGCCGCGATTCTGCGCGGGCAGGACCTGGAGATCGAGCTCGCCGAACAGCGCGAGCGCCGGTACGGTCGTTTGTCGGAGGGCATCCGCCGGATCGTACGTGATGAAGTACTGGAACCAGGGGGTCTTGATCTGGGTCATCTGGGTGTTGACCTGGCTCTTCACGAACTCCTCGGGGTCCGCCACTACGCCTTCGAGATTCTCCGCCGGAGCGTTCGCCATTTGCTCGCGCACCACGGCCTCGATGTCGTCGCGGAACTGCTCCATGTCCTCGCCCGCCGCCATCGCCGTGAAGATCTGTCGCTGAAGCGCCATCCCGTCCTCGATCTGCTCCTCGCTCTGCTCCTCCGCGCGCGCGATGGCCGCACCCTGCTCGAAGATGATCTCGGATCCCGGAACGCTCGTTCCCGCCAGAAGGATGACGAACGCGACAGACTCGGACCGCTCGGCCGCCAGGGGGGCCACGACGCCGCCCTCACTGTGTCCCACGATGCCGATGCGATCCCCATCGATCTCCGGGTGTTCCGCCAGCCGGGCGATCGAGGCGATCGCGTCGTCGGCGAAATCCGAGGTCGTGGACAGCGCCACGTTCCCGTTCGACCCGCCGACGCCCCGGTCGTCGTACCTGAACACGGCGATCCCCTGCCGTGTGAGGTGATCCGCGATGACCCGGAAGATTCGGAAGCCGAAGATCTCCTCGTCGCGGTTCTGGGGCCCGGAGCCCGTGACCATGACGACCGCGGGGAAGGGCCCGCCGTCCTCGGGAAGGGTCAGCGTCCCGGCCAGCCGGATCTCGCCGTGCTCGACGGTCAGCTCCTCCTGGCGGTACGGGACGGGCTCTTCCGACTCACGCTCCGCAGCCGCGTCCGAGCCGTCCCGCGTGACCTGGAACGTCCCGCTGGCCCCGCCCTGAGTGAACGTCCCGGCGATCTCGTCGCCATCCCTGTCACCCTCCCAGACGGCGAGCCCGGGTCCGGCCTGGAGCTCGAAATGGACGGTTGCGGCGTTCTCCCACACATCAGTGAGGGGCAGATCCTGTGCGCCCTGAGTCGGGATGTCCATCGTAGCCGAGAGCGCCCCGCCCTCGTGTGAGAACTCGACCGAGAAGCCGAGTTCCGTGCCCAGAATGGTCACGGCGCCCGTCCAGCGTCCATCCAGCCCCCTGTCCTGCGCGGCCAACGGGAGCGGTACGGCCCACAGAGCCCCGATCGCGACGCAGACACCGAGGCTCGAGGCCGCGGCGAGCCCGCGCATTCGGTCTCTATAGGCCGCCATCAGTCGCCCTCCAGTCGGACCGCCGCGCCATAGACGAGGATCTCCGCCGCGCCGCCCATGACGTACGAAGTCGAATACCGGACGTTGACCACCGCGTCCGCGCCCAGTGCGTCCGCTTCGGACAGCATCCGGTCCAGAGCCTGCTCACGCGCCTCCGCCATCATCTTCGTGTACTCCCGGATCTCGCCACCAACGACGCTCTTGAAGCCCGCCAGAATGTCCTTCCCCATGTGACGCGCCCGGATCGTGTTGCCTTTCACCATCCCCAGGTCCTCGATCACCCGGTACCCGGCGATCTGTGCAGAGGGAGTTGCAATCATCGGATCAGGTCCTTGTAGGGGTCGGACTTCCGGGCGAACCAGCGCTCACGCGCCACCGAGACGAACAGGACGATCAAGCCTGCCGCG
>JAOTZH010000232.1 GCA_029861425.1 Gemmatimonadota bacterium | reverse complement strand
TCGGGGCCCGTCGGCTGCACACCGTGCTCACGACGCTTCTCGAACGCATCATGTTCGATCTGCCCGAGGTCGGGGTGAGCGAAGAAATCACGGTGGACGATGCATTCGTGGCCGAGCGGCTCGCGAAGATCGCGGAGGATGAAGACCTCCGACGCTACATCCTCTAGGACCCGGGGTCGCGGGCCGTCCGCGATCCCGAGCGAACGGAAAGGAACGGGTGTGGATCGTCACCGACATTTCCTCTCGATCGCCGATTGGCCGACCGAGCGTCTAACCGAGGCGCTGGATCTCGCTGCGGCGCTGAAGGCGGACCCCGGCCATCTGGGTCGGCCGCTGGCGGGTAAGACCCTGGCGATGGTCTTCGCGAAGAGCTCGACGCGGACCCGGGTGTCCTTCGAGGTCGGTGCGGGACAGCTCGGGGCACAGGCCCTTTTCCTGTCCGCCAGAGACATACAGCTCGGCCGCGGCGAGCCGATTTCGGACACCGCGCGGGTGCTGTCGCGCTACGTGCACGGGATCATGATTCGCACGTTCGCACAATCCGATGTTGAGCAGCTGGCCCGGTACGGGTCGGTACCGGTGATCAACGGACTCACCGACCTGCTTCACCCCTGTCAGATCATGGCGGACGTCCAGACGATTCAGGAGTCGTTCGGGCGCGATCTGGAATCGGTGGTGGTGGCGTGGATCGGCGACGGCAACAACATGGCCAACTCCTGGCTGAACGCGGCGGCTCGCCTGGGGTTCGGGCTGCGTCTGGCATGTCCCGAGGGATATGATCCAGAGCCCGCGCTTCTCGCGGCGGCTCGCGCCTCGACGTCAGTCGAGCTGTTCCGGGATCCCGCCGAGGCCGCCGAGGGAGCACGCGTCGTGACGACGGATGTGTGGGCCTCGATGGGGCAGGAAGAGGAGGCCGCCCAGCGCGCGGTGGCGTTCGCCGGGTATCACGTCGATGATGCGCTGATGAGCCGGGCGGCCGATGACGCGATCTTCCTCCACTGTTTGCCGGCGCACCGAGGCGAGGAGGTCGCGGCGGAGGTGATCGACGGACCGGCCTCCCGCGTCTGGGACGAGGCGGAGAACCGCCTCCATGCGCAGAAGGCGATCCTCGCCATGCTGATGGGAGACTGACGGAGACACGCGTACGACGAACCGCCGACAAACGCGTCGGCCGCACCGATCACGAGGGCGAAAGAGACGGACTTGGACCAGGATCTGAAGAAGACGCCGCTGTACGACGAGCACGTTCGACTCGGCGGGAAGATTGTCCCGTTCGCGGGCTTCGCCATGCCGGTGCAGTACCCGACCGGCATCCGGGCGGAGCACGCCGCAGTCCGCGAGGCCGTGGGAATGTTCGACGTCTCCCATATGGGCGAATTCCGCGTCCGTGGGCCGGACGCGCTGCGGTTCATCTCGTACGCGACGACGAACGACCCCTCGACCCTCGTCGTTGGGGACGCCCAGTACAGCGCCATGTGTCATCCCGGTGGAGGCGTCGTCGACGACCTTCTCGTCTATCGCTACGGAGAGGAGGATCTGCGTCTGGTCGTCAACGCGGCGAACCTCACCAAGGACTGGGATCACCTCGAGGCCATCCTCGCCGGATTCGACGCGGAGATGGAGGACGAGAGCGATGACGTCGGTTTGATCGCCGTGCAGGGACCCGGGTCGCAAGAGTTGCTCTCCGCGCACACCGAGACGGATCTCGATGCGATCGGGTACTACTCGTTCGAGCTGGGCGCGATCGCCGGAGTGCCGTGTGCGATCAGCCGCACCGGGTACACCGGTGAAGACGGTTTCGAGCTCTACCTGCCGGCGGATGGCACCGCGACCGTGTGGAGCGTCCTGGAGGCGGCGGGCGCGCTGCCGGCGGGGCTCGGCTGCCGGGACTCGCTGCGGCTCGAGATGGGCTACGCGCTATACGGGAACGACATCGACGACGAGACGACGGCCCTCGAGGCCGGGCTGGGATGGCTCGTGAAGTTCGACAAGGGGGATTTCGTGGGGCGCGCGGCGCTCCTCGAGCAGAAGGAGGCGGGCGTCCCCCGCCGACTGCGCGGCATCAAGCTCCTCGACCGGGGGTTCCCGCGCCCGGGGTACACGGTGCGATTCGAGGGAGAGGACTCTGGCGTCGTCCGAAGCGGCACCGTGTCTCCGACACTCGGGTACGGGGTCGCGACGGTCTATCTGCCCCCGGCGGCCGGGTTCGGCGCGGCGGTCGAGGTCATCATTCGAGATCAGCCGATCGCGGCCGAAGTGGTGCGACCGCCCTTCTACACAGAGGGTTCGATAAGGCGATGACGGCGATCCGGGTCGGCGTGTTGACGGTCTCGGACGGGGTCCACGCGGGTACGCGAGAGGATCTCTCCGGCGCGCAGATCCGTGAGTGGGCCGAGGGACATGGCTACGAAGTCGCCGCAATCGCGATCGTGCCCGATGAGACGGCGCACATCACACCCTGGCTCGTCGCCCACTGCGACTCGGGCGAATTGAATCTCCTCATCACCACCGGTGGAACCGGTCTCGCCGCGCGGGACGTCACCCCCGAGGCGACGCTGGCCGTCATCGAGCGCGAGGCGCCCGGTATCGCCGAGGCCATCCGGGCGGCCGGTCGCGACGCGACGCCCTTCGCGTCGCTCGCTCGGGGCGTCGCGGGAGTCCGCGCTTCCACCCTCATCGTCAATCTCCCCGGGAGCCCGTCAGGAGTGGCCGACGGCCTCGCAGTCCTCGACCCGATGGTCGAGCACGCAACGCGGCTGCTGGCCGGGCACACCGCGCATGCGCCGGCCGCCGCCGCGGCAACGGGGGAGTAGGTCGTGGCGCGAGTCTTCATCGACGGCCGGGCTGCCGAGACCGCCGTTCTCGTTCGGGAAGCGATCGCGGCCGATGGTCACGAGGGTGAACTCGTGGAGTCCGCCCGGGCGTTCACCGGGCGTCTGGACGGCGCGGAGGCCGTCGCGCTCGTGTTGACGGGTGCGCCAGACGATCGCGTGTCCTCCGCGCTCCGGGGAGCTTTCGAGGTCGAGATACCCCGGCCGCCCGTGATCGCCTTCACCGCCGATGGAACGCCGGAGGGGCGTCGCCGTCTCGTGACCGATTTCGGTCTAGACGAGGCGCTGACCTTGCCCGTCGATACCGAGGAAGTCCGGGTCGTGCTCGACAAGCTCCTGGAGCGATTCCAGATCCAGAAGGAGACGGGAATCGTCGGTCGAACCGAGCCCGTCCACGAAATCCTCGAGCGCATCCACATGCTGGCGCCTGTCAACAGCACGGTACTCCTCACCGGTGAGAGCGGTACTGGGAAGGAGCTCGTTGCCAGGGCGATTCACCGCCTGTCTCCCCGCAGGGGCAAGTCGTTCATCGCGGTCAACTGTGCTGCGCTTCCCGAGTCGCTACTCGAGTCGGAGCTCTTTGGCCACGAGAAGGGTGCGTTCACCGGTGCGACGTCGCTCCGCCGCGGGATGTTCGAGCTCGCGGACGGCGGGACGTTATTACTCGACGAGATCGCCGAGATGCCGCTCCAGACCCAGACCAGGCTGCTCAGGATTGTCGAGAGCCGGAAGTTCATGAGGGTCGGCGGGGACCGCGAGATCGAGGTCAACGTCCGCGTCGTCGCCGCGACGAATCGCGACCTTCGCTCGGCTGCCGAGCTTGGCCAGTTCCGTCGCGATCTGTACTACCGGCTCAACGTGCTCCATATCGAGCTGCCGCCGCTGCGCGAGCGACGCGATGACATCCCCGTGCTCGTGCGACGTTTCACTACCGAGTTCAGCCGCGCGCATGACCGCGAGTTCCTCGGCCTGACTCCCGAGGCGATGGAGATCCTTCTCAGGTACGACTGGCCGGGGAACGTCCGCGAGCTGCGGAACCTCGTCGAGTCCATGGTGGTGCTGGCGCCGGGGTCCGTGATCCGCCCGGACGACATTCCGGTGGAGATCAGAGCCGGGCGCGCGACCAATCTTCTTCCCTCAACCGAGCTCCACGCGGCCCCGCCGGACCATGCCGGCGCGACCACGGCGCCCCAGCTCGAGTTCATCTTTCGTACGCTCGTCGCGCTCAAGGTGGACGTCGAGGACCTGAAGCTCGAGTTCGAGAACTACAAGCGTCGGTCCAGGCAACTCCCTCCGCCGACAGACGAGGAATGGGCCGGGACCGCGATCGAGGTCCCGAATCCGGCCGACGTGGGGGGGCTATCCGCCTTCGAGGGCGTGGACACCCCGGAGAGGCCGTCCCGGTACATGGCCTCGGCGCCCGACGGCGAGCGCGAAGCCGGGGATTCGGATCAGGCCGGGGGTCCGATCTCGTTCCGTGCCGGCATGACGATGGCCGAGCTCGAGCGGGAGGCCATCGTCGCGACATTGCGCGAGGTGGGCGGGAACCGACGGAAGGCCGCTGAACGCCTGCAGATCGGGGAGCGGACCCTCTACCGGAAGATCAAGCAGTACGACATCGATCTGTAGTCGGCGCCGGACACCGCCGATCCGAAGTCTCCCTCAGGCCAGGCCGAACAGGAACGCCACGTAGAGCCCGTAGGCCCCGAGCAGGACCCCCCCGGCTCGCCGCCCAAGGCGGCGTCCCAAGATCACGAACGTCCCGATCGCGCACGCCGAGACGACCATGACGGGAAAATCCGTCCAGAAGAACTGATCGGGAATCGGGATCGGCTCCGGCGACAGGACGGCGGCGGTACCCATGATCGCCAGGATGTTGAGGATATTGCTCCCGATGACGTTCCCGAGCGCGACATCCAGCTGCTGGCGGGCCGTGGCGATGACAACGGTTGCGAGCTCGGGCAGTGAGGTTCCGAGGGCGACCAGAGTGAGGCCGATTACGGCCTCTGAGATCCCGAAATGGAGCGCGATCTCGGCGGACGCCTCCACGAGCAGTCGCGCCCCGATCGGGAGCCAGATGGCGCCTACGGCGATCAGGAGGATGATCATCCACGTCCGGCTCGGCAGTCCGAGGACCCACTCGAGCTGATCGGACCGACCGGCCCTGGGCGCCTCCCCCTGTTTCCCGATGCGTACCTGCCGGTACATGAACAACGAAAGCCCGAGCAGGAGCAGAAAACCCTCGATGGTGGCGAGGCGGCGGTCCCAGGCGAGGAGCACGAACGCGAAGCTGCTCCCGATCATGACGATCGAGTCGAAGCGCCGACGCGCCGGTCCGGCCACGATCGGAGACAACAGGGCGAGCGTGCCCGTCACCAGAAGGGCGTTCGCGATGTTGCTCCCCAC
>JAOTZH010000055.1 GCA_029861425.1 Gemmatimonadota bacterium | reverse complement strand
CGGCCCGCGCGTCCCGGGGGCGCTCAAGCGCTTCCTGGAAGACCGCTAGTGGCGGTCGCCTATCTGGACAGCTCCGTCATGGTCTCGATCCGGTTCGGAGAGGCGGAGGCCGCGCGGTTGAGCGAAGAGATCTCGACATTCGACGAACTCATATCGTCGAACCTGCTCGAGTCCGAGTACAGGGCCGCACACGCCCGCGAGGAGCGCGAGGTCGAGCCCGAGAGGCTCTCGGGGATTCGCTGGATCCTCCCGGAGCGACCGCTCTCGAGTGAGCTGGCGCGCGTCTTCTCGATTCGATACCTGCGCGGCGCCGACGCGTGGCACCTTGCGACCGCGTTGTCCGTGGTCGACGAGCCTTCGGAGTTGGCGTTCATCACACTCGATACCCGACAACGCGCTGTCGCCGAGAGTCTCGGGTTCCGGACCTGACCTGCCCAGCCAGGGAGCCACGCCTTCGAGCAACGTTCCGGACGGGCTCATGCAGGCGCTGTAACGACCGCTATTCGATCGACCGCAAGCTCGGCGAAGGCGGCATGGAACCGGCTTCCTAGCGGCCCTTCCAGTTCGGCTTTCGCTTCTCGACGAACGCGCGCGGACCCTCTTCGTGGTCCTCGGAATGCAGCATCTTCTGGTGGGTCGGAAAATCCCGGCGGTTCACCGCCTCGAACGCCTCGCGCTCGCTCATCCCGTCGATGCCGCGGAGGATCTCCTTGATCGCCCGGATCGACAGCGGCGCGCCGTCGCAAATCTGGTGGGCGAGGTCGTACACCTTGGGTCTCAGATCCTCGCGATCGACTACGTAGTTCACGAGACCCCAGTGCACCGCTTCCTGCATGTTCATCTTCCGGCCGGTGAGGAGCATGTCCATCGCGATGTGGTGGGGGATCCGCCGCGGGAGCCGCTGGATGCCACCGGCGTCTGCGGCGACGCCGATCGCCGTCTCGGGCAGGGAGAACGTCGCGCCTTCGACGGCCACGATCAGGTCGCAGGCGAGTGCCAACTCGAACCCTCCACCGACGGCAACGCCGTTGATCGCGGCGATCACGGGCTTGTCGAGATCCCATAGCTCGGTGAGTCCGGCAAACCCGCCAGGGCCAAGGTCATCGTCCTCGTGAGCACCGCTCTCGACGGCGTCTTTGAGGTCCCAGCCGGCACAGAAGATCCGGTCCCCCGCGCCGGTCAGGATCGCGCATAGCAACTCGTCGTCGTCACGGTAGTCGCAGAAAACCTCGCCCAGTCGGTGGCTGGTCGTGTTGTCGATCGCGTTGGCTTTGGGCCGGTCGATCGTGACCTCCAGGACCGGACCGTGTCGCTCGATCCGCACGCCGTCGTTCATACCGGTCTCGCGCGTGCGACCGAACTCAGTTCCAGAAGAACCCGACCCCGAGCTGGAAGAACTCCGGTTCGAAGTCGATCGAGGTTCCGGTCCAGTTGGCGTACGGCACGATCGACACCTTCTCGCGCTCGCCGAGGTTGATGGTCCAGCCGACCCCGACCTGGAATGCCGCGCCCTCGTCGGAGAACTTGCCATCGAAGATCTCCAGGTCCGCACTCGCGAATCCGGCACCGCCCTGAAGGTAGAAGTTCCCGCGACCCGGAAAGACCTGGACGATGAACAGCCCCGAGTTTATCTCGAGCTCGGCATCGTCCTCGGTGCGGTTGAAGAAGCTCCCACCCCCTCCGATCCGGACGACGTCCGAGAGCGTCCCGCCGATGATCCCAATCCCGGAGAATCCGTTCGTTCGGTCGTCGCAGTCGGCACAGCCCAGCGTCCCCCAACCGAACCCGAGGCCACCCCAGAGACCGGAGCGCGCGGACTCGCGTCCCTCCCCGAGCTGAGCGGTCGCCGGACCGGCCAGCGCCAGTGCGATCAGGACGGCACCAAACACCGTCGTAAACGAGCGTCTCATGTGTCACCTCCCGCCAGGCAGCCGAACCCGGACCGCGCAAACTCGTCCGGGAAGCCGCCGTTCGTCTCGAGTCCACAGCTCTGTCTTCACAGCCTCATCTACAGCGCCTCGACGGCCGAACCGCTGTTCACGTCACGGATGAAAAGGTAGTCGGGCAAAACGGGGATGCGAAAAGGGGGCGCCAAAACGCCCCCCCTCGCCTCGTCACGAAGGCCGGAACTCGAGAAGACTACTGCTCTTCGCTCGTCTCCTCCGACCCGAGTGCGGTGACATCGACCGTCAGCGCGTCGATCTGCGCCTGGATCGCCGGATCGACGGTCGGATCCACCCGCCCGCCGAGGCATTCGCCGAAGAAGACCTCCATCGACCGGTACAGCGCCATCCGGTTGTCCGCGTTCGCGAACCCGTGGCCCTCGTTCTCGGCCAGCAGGTACGTGACCGGGATTCCGCGGTCGCGGAGCGCCGCCGCCATCTGGTCGGACTCCTGCTGGGTAACGCGCGGATCGTTCGCACCCTGGACGATCATGATCGGGGCCTCGATTTGATCCACGAAGTTGAGCGGGGAACGTGCCTGCATGTCCTCGACGTCGTCGATGTCCGACGGGTCGCCGACGTGCCGGTAGAAGGTCCCCTCGAGGAACGGACGCCAGTACGGCGGAAACGCCTCGATCAACGTGACGAGCGACGACGGACCGACGTAATCGAGCCCGCACGCGAACACCTCGGGCGTGAACGTCAGACCGACCAGCGTCGCGTAGCCGCCGTATGACCCCCCGTAGATCCCGACCCGGTCGCGATCGGCGATGCCCTCGGCGATCGCCCACTCGACGCCGTCCACGAGATCGTCATGCATCGCCCCGGCCCACTCGCCGACCGCCGCGTTGATGAAGTTCTTCCCGTAGCCCGTCGAGCCGCGGTAGTTGATCTGTAGCACCGCATACCCGCGGTTCGCGAGCATCTGCACTTCGGGCTGATAGCCCCAGTTGTCGCGCGCCCAGGGACCGCCGTGTACGACGAGGATCAGCGGGAGATTCTCCGCCTCGACGCCGCGCGGAGTCGTCAGGTACCCGTGGATCGTCAGCCCATCGCGTGCCTCGTACGAGACGGGCTCCATGTCCGCGAGCCCTTTCCCTTCCAGCCAGGGTCGCGGCCGGAACAGGAACTCCGACTCGCCCGTGTCGCGGTCGAACAGGTACGTCGCGCCTGGGTCGACCGGGTCGTTGAACGAGACGATGAACTTCCGCTCGTCGTTCGTGCTGCCGTTGATCCCGGGGAAACCGTCGTGCAGCTCGCGGAGCTTGTTGAAGTCCGCTTCCCAGGACGGGTCCTTGAAGTAGATCCTCGGTTTGTCGGCGTTGTACGTCGTCGCGATCAGCTCATCGGTGACCGTGCTGAACACCGCACCGCTGAAATCGACTTCGCCCTCGGGATCGCTCTCGACGACCTCGATGTCGCCGGTCGAGATGTCCATCAGGACCAGCTGCTGCAGGTCGGTCTCGCCGTGGTCGCTCGAGACGTAGAGCCGCTGGTTGTCCTTGTGGAACTGGATCGGGTTCACGTTCTCGGTCGCCGGGTAGCTCGCGATCGTCCGCCATTCGGAGTCCTCGGTATCGCGCGCGAAGATGTCCGTGCCACCCTGCATGTTCTGCCCGATCGCCGCACGCGCCTCGAGGTCATGATCGAGGATGTAACCGAGGTGCCGCCCCGGATTCTCGGCGACCATCGTGAGGTCGCCCGTGTTCAGATCGAGCCAGTACCCGTCGAACAGCTGCGGATTCCGGTTGTTGAGCGCGACGAAGATCCGCTCCGGCGTCTCCTCCGGCACGGCCCCGATTTGGGCGCGCGCGCCGTCGTACGGCGTGAGGTTCGTTGCCTCGGGGACCGCGGTGCCGTCGACCGGCAGCGCATAGACGTGGAAGTTCTCGTTGCCGCCCTTGTCCTGGATGTAGAGGATCTTGGACGCGTCGGCCGCCCAGAAATATCCGGTCACCGGTCGCTCGGTGTCGGCGGTCAATTGGATCTCATCGTCTGTGCCGATCCGCCTGGCGAAGACATTGAGGACCCCGTCGTACGCCTTCAGATATGACAACCACTCGCCGTCCGGAGAGATCTGCGCCCCCGCGATCTCGGGGTTGTCGAAGAAGGACGAGACCGGGATCACGGCCGGCATCCCCTCGGTAGCGCTCTCGTACTCGGCGGTCGCCATGTCGTCGCTGCTCATGCAGCCGACGAGCAGGCCTGCGCCGAGCACGTAAGACAGCGGACGGAATCTGCTGGATGACATCAGGACACCTCGTGTTGAGTTGGGAAGGTCGTCCGCATTACGAGGGGCGACCCCTGAAAGTTCGACGCGCGGGGCGGTCAGCGCTCGACGTGCTCGAGAAACGCGCGGCCGCGCGGCGACAGACGGTAGCCGACCTTCAGGCTCTCGGTAAGCCCGAGCGCCTTGAGCTTTCGCACGTTCGTCTTGAACCAGGCCTTATCCCAGCCCTCTTTCTCGGCCAGCGTCGCCGCGAGGGTCTCCGGGTAGGCCTCGATCAGTCGCAAGGTTGCCGTCGTCCACGGTCCGTGCCGGCTGGCGCCGTCGTACCTCCCGAGCCGTCCACGAATCTCCTCGATCTCTTCCCGGGACAGGTCGGCCCGCTGCCGGAGTTGCTTCCGCGGATCCTCCCCGGCGTAGTGGAGACGGATGCGGAAGAGATCGCCTTCGCGACCCTCGAGCATCGCGAGGACGGCGTCACGGGAGTCGAAGCCGGCGCGCCGCGCGTCGGCTTCGGTGATATCGGATGGTTCGACGCGATCGACGGCGTCGATGGCGAGGACGCCGACGACGGTCATGAGCGTCCCGCCCGTCTTCACGGTCGGGCGCCGCTGCCGGCGAAACGCCAGGTCGACCTCGCCCGCGACGATGCGGTCGAGATCGGCGCGCCTCATCAGCACGGCGCGCCGCGGCGTCTAGCGTGGGCGAGTGAAGTTAGTCGCCGTTCTTGCCGTTGAAGATCTTCGACACGGCGGCGATCCCGACCGCCATATAGACGAAGCGGGCGAGCGGCCCCGTGAGGGCTTCGACCAGGTTGAACCCGAAGAAACCGATCAGGCCCCAGTTCAGCCCGCCGGCGATCAGGAGGAAGCCGGCGATCTTGTTCCAGTCTTTGTTCTTGCTCACGAATCTCTCCGATGAAGGTGCGTCCGAAGGCGACACCGCGGTCCAGACCTCGGGCGAATTCCCTACGGGACGCGAGCCGTGACGGTTTCCGGTCCGCCCTGATGACCGCAACACAGGGTTCTGACGTCTCCGCGTCGGTCATTGGTTGGAGTCGTGCCACCGGACGCGCGTTTACCGCTTCGCCGGAGGCTGAAGCAGAAGGGAGAACGCCCCGGCGTCGTAGCTGACAAGCCCGTCCTCGCGAATGCTGCCCTCGATCCTGCCGTCCATGGCTCCCGCGAACACGTCGCGCAGCTCGGTCAGTCGAGCGGGCTCGGCCACCGGCGTGTTGTGGGCCGGAAAGACGCGGGTGAGATCGGGCACGAGCGCGGCCAGGCGCTCCGTGGATCGGCGGTACGCCTCGAGATCGGTTCCGGGCCAGAACAGCCAGATCGGGCCCTCGTAGAACGAGTCCCCCGTCCAGACATACCCGGCCTCGCGATCGACGAGCGCGATCGCGTCGTCCGTGTGACCGGGGACATGGAGGACTTCCAGCGAGCGATCTCCCATCGATATCTCGAAGCCGTCGTGGATGGTCTCGGTGATCGTGAACGGTCGGCTGACGAAGCTCGCCTCGGTGACGCCGTCCGGTAGGGGGGCGCAGAGCGCGGCTGCGGAGACCTCTTCGCGGACCTCCTCGTTCGGCGCGCCCTTCGCGCTCTCGCGGGTGTAGTCGGTGTCCATCGCCAGAACACGGTCGAATTCGTGGTTTCCCCCGATGTGATCGAAGTGCGTATGGGAGTTGACCACGGCGAGGGGGCCGTCCCACAGCTCCGACACGACGTCGCGAATCGAGGCGATTCCCATCCCGGTGTCGAAGAGGACCGCGAGATCGCGCCCGACGATCAGGTAGGAGATGACCTCCTGCCACTGCTTCGGCTCGTAGATGGCGTACACGCCGGTCCCGACGGAGTAGACTTCAAACCACGAGTCCTCGCCGACGGCGACGCGAGAGAGGTCCGCATAGCCCGGTCGTGGGAGGCCGGCGCACCACTCGGGCAACACGGCCGAGAACTCGCCGGCCTCGGGTCCGCTGCCGGGCGACTCGGTGTCCGGCGAATCCCCACCGGGCCTCTCGCCGGAAGTGCACCCACTCGCGATCAGCCCTGCGACAGCCAGAGCGCCGGGGGAGGCCCTCACTGCGAGCCGGTCACGCGCGGGCTGAAATTGCTGTGCACCCAGTACCTCGACGCACGGCCGTCTTCTCCGATCTCGAACCGCCACTCCTCGGCCAGCTCCCCATCGGCCTGCACTCGGCGAAACGTGTGTCCGTCCACGTGCTTGAGCCGCGCCATCGACGCCATGGGATTCATGGTCGGAAGCGACATCGCGCCGAGTCCGCCCTCCCATTCCACCACCACCGTCTCTCCACCCCAGGGGGCTCCGTCATACGTGCCCGTGTAGAGAGTCCCCTCGAATGCCGGGTTGTCCTCTGTCTCCCGGGAGGCCTTCTCCGCATCCGCCACCGCGGCCCGGATCGCCGGCCCCACGATCTCGTGCATCCGACGCGTGAACGTCGAGCTCGCCGTTCCGTTGGCGTTGGAGAGGAAGACGGTCGCGATCTTGCCGTCGGGCTCGACGCTAAAATGCGTGATGAACCCGGGGCAGCCGCCCCCATGCCCGACGTACGTCCGGTCGTCGGCTCGCCAGGTCGCGAACCCGAGGCCCCATTTGAGCTCCCAGTCCGGGTTCAACCAGTGGACTCGGTGCATCTCGGCCAGGGTGTTCTTCGCGAGGATCTCTCCGCCGGATCCGTGGCCGTCGCCGCGATCACCGTTTCCGCCGGCCGGCGACGACCCGGCGTCTCCGTGCAGCGTCCTGAACTGCCAGCTAGCGAACCGTGCGAGGTCGAGCACCGTCGACGCGTACCCGGCGGCAGGCGCGATCCCACGGGCAGCGAAGAGAGCCACTTCGGCGCGCGAGCCGTCCCGGCCCGGTGCCGAGTACCCGATAGCCATCTTCTTCCCGTGCTCATCGGCCGGGATCTCCGAGTACGTGGAGGACATGCCGAGCGGGTCGAGCACGTGCCCGCGCATGTAGTCGTGATAGTCGACGCCTGTCGTCGCCGAGATGATCTCGCCGGCCAGCGAGAGCCCCAGGTTCGAGTACTGGTGACGCTCGAACGCGGGGTACAGCTCCTCCTGCTCGGACAGGCGGTCCATCATCTGCTCGCGCGTCGGGAACGGGAACGGAGCACGCCAGTACGGGAAGTCCGACTCGCGAGGGAGACCCGCGGAGTGCGTGAGGATTCCCTGCACCGTCACCGGCGGCGCGTCCGGATAGGTATCCGCCAGATCCGCGAACCAATCGAGGTGCTCGCCCACCCGGTCGTCCAGTCGCACGTGGCCGGCGTCTCGAAGCTGCATGACGCCGATCGATGTGAAGAGCTTCGAGATCGAGCAGACCGAGTACACCGTCTCGGGGGTCGCGGGAATCCCGACCGCCCGGTTCGCCATCCCGTACCCGTCGGCCCACAGGACGTCCTGGTCGTATACCACCGCGGCCGACACTCCGGGAATCGCGTCGTACGCCCGCTGGCCTTCTATCCAACGGTCGATGACTGCGAGGGCCTCCGTCACCCGTGGGTGAGCGCTCACGTCCTGAGCGAATAGGGGTGCGGCGAGTCCGAACGCCGCTATGATCGCCACCAGGGCGAGAGCTGACCGTCTCATCATGGCCTCCTGCCGGTTCCTTCGAACACCTGCAGCCGATTCCCATCCGGGTCGCGGAAGACAAAGGTCCGCAGCCCCAGCACTTCGTCCTCCACTATCCTGGCATCCACCTGCACTTCGCGGGAGACGAGCGTCTCATGGAACGCCTCGATGCCCTCGACGAACAGGCCCGACTTGAACACGCCCAGGAAGCGAAACGCCCGCTCATTCGCGTGTTCAGGACCGATCCCGATCGGATCGGAGTGGCCGATCAGCTCTACGGTGACGTCCCCCCCGCTGAGCAGCCGGACCCGCGCGGACCCATCGCGAGCCTCGGCCTCCCGCACGACCTCGAGGCCCAAGACGTCCGAATACCATTCGACGCTCTCGTCGAGGTCGGCGACAGAGACCGCGACGAACGCCGGACCGCTGAAATGCCACTCGGCGGTAATCTGCGCGACGGCCGACCTGTGGAGGGCGGCGGACACCGCCACTGCGACGATCATGGTTCGGACGAGCACCGCGATCGCGGGCGCCGCGGGTGGAAAGCCGAGTGTCATTGGAGCTCCGATTGCTGAATCTGCCCTAACGGGCCAGAATCGCCCCGGTGGGCCCGGCGGTGCCGGGCGCTGACGAGAGGCACGGGACCCGAGGATCCGCGATGACGTTCAGAGAACATACGGTATGGCCATCAGTGGTCGCGCTGGTCCTCGTCGGATGCCTCGGGGACTCGGCGTCGTCCGACTCGTCCGTCGGGTTCGACGGGATCGCCGCCGCCGGGCCGTCGGGCTCGGCGGGCATCTCGATGGACGGGCTCGTGGCGGCCTACGACCTGTCCACGTTCTCCGAGGGGCTGCTGCTCGATCTATCGGTCAACGCCCTCGATGGCCGGACCAGAATCCGCAATTCGACTCCTGGCGTCTTCGGCGACGCGCAGCTGTTCGAGCTCGTCGACCACCGGATCGCGCTCCCCGCCACACCGGCCTTCGATCTCGACGGCCCGCTGACCATCGCCGCCTGGGTGCGGGTCGATCAATTGGGGTTACACCAGCACATCGTCGCCTGCGACGACAAGTGGGCGCTCTGGGTGACGCCGGCCGACCAGTACCGGCTCGGCGACACGCGGGGCGGTGGCTGGTCGACGGCCGAGGGATCGGTCGCCCCGGGCGTGTGGACGGCGGTGGTGGCAGTGCTCTCCGGGACGGCGGGCGACCCGCTCGCCCCGGAAACGGTCGCGCTTTATGTGAACGGCGAACGGGCCGGGGCGGCGCATCTCAGAACCGACGAGGCACGGGAGCTGGGCATCTGGAATCCGGGCGAGTTGTACGGCTCGGATGCCTGCTACATCGGGTTCGAATCACATCAGGGGAACGAAGCCCATCAGGAGATGCCGTTCGTCGGAGCGGTCGACGAGCTACTGGTCTATGCGCGCGCCTGGTCCGAAGATGAAGTAGCCGCATTCTCGACCCCCAGTTCGGAGTCCCCATGAATCGAACCGCGATTGCCGCTGAGTTCCCGTTCGAGAGCCGCTTCGTCACCGTCAACGGCTCGGAGATGCACTATGTAGAGGCGGGTGAGGGCGACCCGATCCTCTTCCTACACGGGAACCCGACGTCGTCGTACCTGTGGCGCAACATCATCCCCCACGTGTCCGGTCTGGGCCGCGCGATCGCCCCCGACCTGATCGGGATGGGGAAATCCGACAAGCCCGACAGCGACTACGGGTTCTTCGATCACTACGAATACGTCGAGGGGTTCATCGACAGACTCGGGCTGCGCGACCTGGCGCTCGTCATCCACGACTGGGGGTCGGCGCTGGGCTTCCACTACGCGCACCATCACTCCGGAAACGTGAAGGGGATCGCCTTCATGGAGGCGATCGTCGCGCCGGTGCCGAGTTGGGACGACTTCCACCCCGACTTCCAGAAGGTCTTCAAGGCGTTCCGCACCGAGGGAGTCGGGTGGGACATGATCGTCGGCCAGAACTTCTTTGTGGAGAAGATTCTCCCCGGTGCGGTGGCTCGTGACCTGACCGAGGAGGAGATGGCGCACTACCGGGCGCCGTTTCTCGAGGAGGCCAGTCGGAAACCGACCTGGAGGTGGCCGAACGAGATCCCGATCGAGGGCCACCCGCCCGACGTCGCCGACGCGGTCGGGGCCTACAACGCGTGGCTCCAGGAGACGGAGATCCCGAAGCTCCTCCTCCACGCGATGCCGGGCGCGCTCATCCGGCCGGAGGCGGTGGAATGGTGCAAGGCACATCTGCCGAACCTCGAGACCGTCGACATCGGCACGGGCATCCACTTCGTGCAGGAAGACGCCCCGCACGAGATCGGACGCTCGGTCGCGGAGTGGTACGCCCGGCTGTAGGCCCTCCTGAAACGGTGGGGTGTAGCGCGACTAGTTCCCGTCGCGCTCCCAGAACAGCCGATATGAGCCGACGATATCCGCCCCCGAGGCGGCTGGCGGCTCGTCGCACCGGCCCTTGATGTCCGCGACGAACGTCTTGAACGCATCGGTGGCGGTCAGCGGGTTCCCTTCCCCCTCGATGACGGCGATGTGCACGAACGTCAGGCCGTCCTCGAGGTTGAACGAGACGTAACGCAAACCGTCGGGCCGGTTCGCGTCGAGCTCGGCGAACACGTCGCGGATGTACGCCTTGTTCTCCTCCGCGCGGTCGGCCTTCACCTTGTAGCGGACGATCGTAGTGTTCATGTCTGCCTCCTCTGTGGCGACCGGATCAGGCCAGCGGCGCCTCGGCCGTGACGATGGCCCACATGCCGTCCCGCCAGACGCAGTCTATTCCGACAAAACCCGCGTCTCTCAGGTACTGCGCGTATGCGGCGAGCGATTCGTAATGGTCGTGGGCCTCGGAGTGTTCGACCAGATGGTCGACCTCTGCCTCGGTACACTGCTCGGGGGCGCGGCAGTGCTCGAGCCAGCGTTCCCAATGCCTGTCGGCGACTCCGGGGGCGGCCCCCGTCAGCTGGTCCGAGAAGCGAAGTGATCCGCCGGGCCGAAGCATCGGCCGCAGCCGGGCAAACAGCTCGGCCTTGTCGGCGACGTGGTGCAGGCTGATGCACGACGTGATGAGGTCGAACGAGCCGGCGTCGAACTCGATCTCCTCGAACCGGGCGAGGACGCAGTCGACATGCACCCCGGTCGCCTCCTCGGCGACGCGCGCGGCGGTCAGCTCGATCATCTCGTCCGATGCGTCGACGGTCGTCCAGCGGCACTCCGGAAGCAGCCCGGCCAGGGCCAGTGTGAAGTTCCCGGTGCCGCAGCCCAGCTCCAGACCGCGACGCGGGTGAGGCGGCATGTACTCGAGCGTCGTGTCGAGCATCTGCTGATAAGTGGGGACCGCTCGTCGAATGAGCGAGTCGTAATCCTCGATCATCGAGGCGAAGTAGTCGGATGCCGTCCCCGTCACGTCGGTCATGGCCGGGCGGCCCGCCAGCGAGCCGGGGAGGCCATCACGGTTCGTAGTTCGCGAAGTGCATGTGCGCGATTCGGTACTCGTCGCCGTAGAGGGTGTACACCACGGTCATCGGGCCTCGCTGCGCGGAGTTCCGCTCCCCGCGATCGCCGAAGAACCACGCGCCAGTTACGACGGCCGTATTGCCGTACGAGACGCCATCGATGTCCTCCACCCACAGCTCCGCACTCGGGTCCACGCCGCCGGCGACGAAGCCGAACCCCTCGTGGTGTGGCATGAGAGAGTCGATCCCGACGATCAGTCCCTCCCGCTCGGACGAGAGGTAGTTGACTCGCGCGTCAGGAAGGAAGAGCTCGCGCACTCGATCCAGGTCGTAGCTGCCCCACATGTCGACCCACGCGGCAATCAGCCCCTCGGCGTCAAAGCCGGGCTGGGCCGAAGGCGCTGTGGCCAGATCGGCACCGCCGCGACGCGCCGACGTCCGCACGGCGACGATCTCCACCGGCTCGACGAGCGTCTGTGCGTCGGTCGCCGCGCGGTGGATATGTCGCACTACATCCATTCCGTACACGACGCGTCCGAACGCGGCAAACCCCCGCCCGTCGGGGTTTCGTCGCCCTCCCTCGTTCAGTTCGGGCTGGTCGCCGATGCAGATGAAGAACTCGCCGCGTGCGCTGTCAGGGTCTCCCCGGGCCATGGAGATCGTTCCGTCCAGATGAGGTAGCCCAGTCTCCCCGGTCCCCTCCATCGCGATCGGGTCGAAGGCCTCCTCACCTCGGTCACGGTTCACGCCGCCCTGAATCACCTCGATCCGGATGTCGTTTTCGGGCTGGTTGTCCTGCCGAACCGTCCTGTAGACGGTCCCACCCTCGTACAGCCCGGCATCGACGTACCGGAGAAAATTCGCCGCCGTCCGCGGGGCCTTCTCGATATCGAGCTCCGCGATGATCGACCCGGCCGTCGTCTCGATCACCACGATCGTGTCGGCCGCGGCCTCGGAGCCGGACGCGAGGGCGGCCGATGGCACACCGAGCGCGACCACCGCGCCCAGGACCGTGCCGCGGCCGGAGCGCGAACCCATCATCGGAAGCCTACCTCGACCACGGCGGCGTCACATCGTTCATGCGGGCGTATGCCACGGCCTGGCCGACGTGCTCGTTCATGTGCGCCACCAGTTGCACGAGCACCGCCCAACCCGACACCTCACGGCCGTACAGTGGGGTCGTCATGTTCAGATCGTGCTCGCTCAGCGCCGCCACTTTCGCGTTCACGTGGTCGATCGAGGTCTTGAGCGCCGCGACGATCTGGTCCTTGTCGGTGAGCGATTCGAGGTTCTGCCAGTCCACGCCCTCAGGCGCCGGAATGCCCAGGTTCTCCTCGAGATACATGAAGTTGTACCGGGCGATGTGGGCGTAGACGACGCCTACCGTCATCAGCCCCTCTTGCGGCGCCCAGTCGTACAGGTCGGCCGGCATCGCCTGCGACAGCGCGTCCATCTTGAAGCTCGAGTTCCCGAACTGTCCGAGCATCTCATCCCGGATGGCCAGGGCCGCGGCATGCTCGTGCTGCTGGCCTTCGTGCTGCCCTTCGTGTTGTGCGGCCGCCGGGGCGGCGAGTGTGACGACGGCGAGCGCCGCCAGAGCGGTGATCTTGGAGCGAGTCATCGGATCTTCTCCGAGAGAGTTTTCGAGTCGGCGCCAGGCGCCGTGGGAGGCCTTCACGTTACAACGCGTGCCTTCAGAAGGGATTAACGTGGAACCCCTCATCCTGTAACACCAGAAGCGCCGTCATGGCGGACAGCGCGACCTCGACCTCCGGTAGCAGACGATCGCGGGGCAGGTCGCGAGCCGCCGCCGTCTGCCCGCAGAGAATGATCCGAACCCCCGCGTCGTGCAGCTCGCGGATCAGCTCCTTGTTCGGGTTGTCGACGCCTTCCTTTTCCCGATAGCCGATGTCATCGAGCATCGCCTTCCCCGCCTGTCCATGAACGACGAGGGCGAGGTGCAGGTTCTCGACCGGGACGCCGGCCCGCGCATGCATGTTGAGGAATCGCGCGGCCGTGACGAGGTGGACGTTCAGCTGATCGGGCGATGGGGCCGGATCGACCATCTCCCACGCGATCCGGTACTGCATCTCGGGTGGCGTCTCCACGTCCGGATTGGGGACTTCGAACACGGGACCGGCGGAGTGAATCACCGGACCGAACGAACGCGACTGGGCCGAGAGCTGTGCGCAGGAGGCGGCGAGCCCGAGCAGGGCCGCGGAGAGCACGATGGGGACGCGAGATGGAGGCGCGGGCAGACGATTCGGTATCATGGTTCTCTCGTGGTTGTCAGCGTGGGGGTGTGAGGGTCGGGTAATGCGGAAACACCCAGACCTGCGGCAGCTCGGGGAGGACGTCGTACCTCACACGGACCATGTTCGTGGGTTGCGTCTCGACGCCCCTCTGCCGGGTCAGCCACTCGTCGATGGATGCGAGATCACTCGGGCTTTCAGGATCTACCTCGAGGTCATCGTGCCGGTAGTGCATCGGTACCAGCACTCGTGGCGAGAGCCGGGTGCGCCATTCCACGACGGCCTCGTGCGAGAGAATGTGCTCGATGTCGTCCACCGGCAGCATGAGGATGTCGACCCGCCCGAGGTCTTCGACGATTTCGTCGGTGACGGGGCCGTTGTCCCCGATGTGGGCGATGCGAAGACCGTCCGTCTCGATGAGCCAGATCGTGTTGCGCTGACCGAACTCCTCGCCGTACGGGTCGGCGTGCTTCCCGCGGATCCCGAACACGGTGATGTCGTCCAGGACGTATTGACCGGGCGAAGTGAGCACCGCGGTCTCTTCACCCCATGGCACGTCTCGCCCGGCCTCGTATCCGGCGTCGTGATCCGGGTGTGGATGGCTCAGCAGTGCCGCATCCGGGCCGCCCAGCGTGGTGGGAAAATCGTACCCGAGCCACCATCGGCTCTCGTACGGGTCCACCAGCAACGACACGCCTTCGGGCGAGGTGATGACGAAACAGGCGTGGGCCACATACTGGATGGTCACGCCGTCGCTCTCGACGGTGGAACGCGCGGCCTGCTCGCCCGCCTGATCCGCTCGTCCCTCGCGCCCCTCGCCATCCGGGGCGCAGGCGACGAACGCGCCGAGCAGCAGAACGGCCGGCAGGGGGGACCTGGCGCCCCGCAGCGTCATGGCTCCGGCTCGTTGGCCAGCGATGTCACCATGATCAAATCCGTTTGCCGATCTTCACCCACATCGAATTCGCTCTTCCCCACCTCTTCGAACCCGCGCTTCACGTAGAAGGCGATCGCACGCGGGTTCCTCGTCCACACGCTCAGCCACATCTCGCCCCCTCCGAGCTCTCGCCCGGCCGCCTCGGCCGCGTCCATCATCGGCCCGGCCACTCCCCCGCCGTGGTACGCCGTATCGAGGTAGAACCACCGGAGCTCGACGTCCGCCTGGTGCTCGACGCTCTCCGGAGTGGATCGGCGGCGCACCTGAATGTACCCGATGGGGTCGCCGGCGGCCTCGACGAACAGCGTGATGACGTCCCGATCCGCCAGCTCGACCCGCTGAATCTCCTCCCCGTACATGCCGGCCAGGTGGGACGCCATGTCAGACGGATCCGTGAACTCCCGATACGTTTCCTCGAACAAGCGAGCCCCGAGCGCCGCGAGTCGTCCTGCCTCGCGAGACTCCACCCGACGAATCGTGATCGCGGGTTTGAAAGACGCCTGGCTCACGCAATTCTCCAGATGAAGAAAAGGGCCGCCCGACGAGTCGGACGGCCCCCTGTTTCGTAATCCCGTCAGCCGACAGTCAGCTGGCGAGCGTCACGTTCTCCGCCGCGGGTCCCTTGGTGCCGTCGACAACGTCGAACTCCACCGCGGCGCCCTCCGGGAGGGTCTTGAACCCTTCCATCTGAATGGCCGAGTGGTGCACGAAACAGTCCTTGCCTCCATCCTCCGGCGTGATGAAGCCAAAGCCCTTCTGGTCGTTGAACCACTTCACAGTCCCTCTGCTACGCATAATCCGGTGTCCTTCTGCTAATTCGTCCTGGTCGGAGCTTGGACCACCTGCACTCGACCTGTCAGACGCTCGCGCGGACTACCCCCGCGCCGGGAGGCGACGTTCCGAATCGCCCGCTGTGTGGCCTGATTGGCCGGGCACAAATTTGTGAGAGCCTCAAAGCAGGTCAAGTGGGATCGAACGGCGAAACGAAGTCGTTACGGCCCCGGTGGGACGCCGTCCGAGACGCCCGGTTAGGGGCATTGCCCGCAGTCGACTGCTTCAGGCACGACCCAGAGACGCTCGAACGCGATCGGTCCATCGCATTCCGAGCATCGGCCGTACGTGCCGGCCTCGATGCGCTCGAGCGCCTCGTGGAGAGCTCCGAACCGTAGTTCCTCCCGCTCCTGCAGGTTCTTCGTCAGGTGCTGGTTCTGCATGGCGTCCATCCGGGAGAGGCGTCCAACCGCCGTCTGGTCGAGCTCGACGGGACGCGCGGCCTGCTCCGTGGTCTTCATGCTGCGTCTCAGACGCGCCAGCTGTCGCTCCAGCTCGGCTCGGAGCTCCTCGACCTGCGGGGGCGTCAAACAGGAATCGCCCACGTCAGTGCGGGGCCTCGTAAGAGGCCATGATCTCCCGAATCGATCGCTGATCCTCTCTGGCGGGCAGCCCCCACCCGTCCTCGTACCCGAACACGTCCCACGATGAGCGGGCCCCGAAGACGCCGTCGATGATCTCGATGTGGTCGCCCGTGACGAGCCCCGGATGACGCTCCCCGCACGCTCGACTGAGCCACAGGAGCTCTTTCCGCAGAGTCACGATGTAGTTCGCGAGCCGGGCGGCCTTCGAGGTCGAATCCAGACCACGCATCAACCATTTCGATTGGGTGGCCACGCCCGTGGGACAGTGCCCCGTATGACAGCGCTGCGCCTGAATGCACCCCACTGCCATCATGGCCTCGCGCGCGACGGCGATCATGTCACACCCGAACGAGAACGCGAGGAGCGCGGACTCGGGGAATCCGAGCTTGCCGGACCCGATCCAGACGAGATCATCCGCCACCCCCTCCCGCGCGAAAATGCTGAACGCTCGAGTGAATCCGATCTTGAACGGCAGGGCGACGTGGTCCGAGAACACGAGCGGTGCCGCCCCCGTGCCACCCTCGCCACCGTCGATCGTGATGAAGTCGACCCCCCGGTCGCCACGGGACATCAGACGGGCGAGATCGAGCCAGACCCGGTCCTCCCCGACGGCGGACTTGATCCCCACGGGGAGTCCTGTCGAGTCCGCCAGCTCCTCGACGAAATCGAGCATCTCGTCCACGTCCGCGAAGGCCTGGTGGTGCGAAGGACTGATCACGTCCTGACCGACCGGCACGCCGCGGATTCCGGCGATCTCCCGGGTGACCTTGGCAGCCGGCAGCACCCCTCCCAGGCCCGGCTTGGCCCCCTGGCTGAGCTTGATCTCGATCGCCTTCACGCGGTTGGCATCGACCGTCTCGAGGAACCGGGTCTTCGAGAACCCGCCATCCCCGCCGCGGCACCCGAAGTACCCGGTGCCGATCTGCCATATCAGGTCGCCCCCGTTGCGGTGATATGGGGAGATGCCGCCCTCTCCCGTGTTGTGCAGCGCGTCCGCGAGTGCGACACCACGGTTCAACGCCTCGATGGCGGCGGCACTCAGGGACCCGTAGCTCATCGCGGAGACGTTTACCGCGGAAGACGGCCGGAACGCCCTGGCCCGACCTCGCTTCGCCCCGAGCACTTTCGCGCACGGGATCGGGTAATCGCCCTTCAGCTTCTCGGCGTTCAACGGGTGGAAGTCCCTTTTGGGCTCTCCCTTCACTCGCGGAGTCCCGTTCTCCGGCTCGGGAGCGAACGCCGAATGCTTGATGATGATGTAATGGGGCTGAAGCTCGATCGCTTCGTCGGTTCCGAACGCGAAGTAGTTGTTCTCCTTCTTCGCGGACGCGTACACCCAGCGGCGCTGATCGCGGGAGAAGGGGCGTTCCTCGTTGTTGCTCGTCACGATGTACTGTCGTAACTCGGGGCCGATCGCCTCGAGCCAGTACCTGAAGTGTCCGATGATGGGAAAGTTGCGGAGGATGGCGTGCCGCTTCTGGAGCAGGTCGTGCGCGATTGTCAGCGCCAGCACGCCGAGAACGATGGTGAGTGTCCAGCCGCCAGCACCCATCTTCCTCTGCCCGTTGAGTACGGAAACTCCGGAACCCCGGCCGATGTCGGCATAAGTCTAGCGTACGTACGGCTTTTTCAGGAATACTCCCTGATCTCGGGAAACCGGGCACCCCCGGCGGCAACACAAGCAACCAGGGCCCTCGATGACCACAGCTTCCCTCAAGCGGTTGCTACAGTTCGGGTTGAGCCTCGGACTGCTCGCCATGGTCTTCCTCATCGTGGACCTGCGGGCGACGTTCGCTGAGCTGAGGCACGCGAGCGTCGCGTGGGTAGTCGTCGGACTCGCTTTCACCGTGCTGAGCCGGGTCCTCATGGCCTACAAGTGGAACCTGCTCCTGCGTGCCAAAGGCCACGTCGTCTCGCATCTCGAGGTCATCCGACTCTACTACGTGTCCAGTTTTCTCGGCCTGCTTCTCCCGTCAACGGTCGGAAGCGACGTGGCCCGGGCGATGCTCCTGCGAGACGACGATCGCACCATGTCCGAGGTGGTTTCGTCGATCATCGTCGAGCGACTTCTCGGGCTCGTGATGCTGGCGCTGGCGGCTCTCCCCACTGGTGTTATCCTCGTCGGCATGACCGTTGATTCCGCAGTTCCAGGTTGGGTGGTTATCGGGGTCCCCGGGGCGCTCCTCCTGGGGTCGCTCGCCGCGATTCTCCTCTCGCTCACCGACCGGGCTCACCGACTCGCATCCGGGTTGACCGCACGCCTCGAGTCCGGGCGGCTAAAGGTCGCGGGACAACAGCTGCAGCGATTGTTCGATAGCTACCGGGACTACCGGGACCACCGCGGAACCCTCGCGGTCTTTTGCCTGCTCACGGGGCTCGAAATCGCGACGGTGGCGGGTTGGTACTATGCGGCCGCCAGGTCGGTCGGTGTCGATGTCCCGATTCTCCAGTTCGCCCTGGTCGTTCCGGTCATCACCGTCCTGGTCCGGCTGCCGATCTCGCTCGCGGGTCTCGGAGTCATGCAGGGAGCCTTCGTGTTCTTCCTCGGTCTCCTCGGAGTTCCGCCGGAACAGGGATTGGCGACCGGCCTCGTCGCCCAGGCGTTAGCGACGGTCGCCGTGTTGCCCGGCGGAGCGATGTACGGGCTGCTGCCCCGGTACCGTCGCAGGACGGAGCTCGCGTGAACGACGCCCGGGGAGTCCTGATCTCGGACTTCAACACGAGCAACCTCGCGGCGATACTGGCGAACGCCGACGACGAACCGAAGCTCGAGATCATCGAGGCTCCCTTCGGGCAGGTGGATCAGCTTCTCCTCGATCGAGACAACCCGGTGTGGGAGCACGATCTCGATTTCGCGCTCGTATGGACGCGCCCGGAGGCGATGCTTCCAACTGTGCGGGACGCATGGGACTATTCCATCGAGGACACCAGCCCGCTCGGCCCGGAGGTCGACGCTTTCGCAGGTCGGGTGGCGAGCCTCACGGATCGCGTGAACACGGTGCTCGTGTCGACCTGGGTGGGGGCCAGGGACGCCCGAGGCCTGGGTCCCATCGATCTTACGCACCCGCTCGGTCGACGTCGCCTCCTGCTGGAGGCCAACGTCCGGCTCGTTCGCGCCCTGGACTCGGTGGCCGGGGCCTTCGTACTGGACGCCGAGGACTGGATTCACGACGCCAGTCGGGACGCGTTCAACGACCGTCTCTACTACATGGCCAAGATCCCCTTCGCGAACCCCGTCTTCCATCGCGCGGCCGTGGACGTAAAGGCGGTGCTCCGCAGCGTCGCGGGTGGGTCGAAGAAGCTGATCGTGCTCGACCTCGACAACACGCTCTGGGGAGGCGTCGTGGGAGAGGACGGCCGGGACAACCTCACTCTCGGTGGACACGATCCCGATGGCGAGGCGTTCGTCGATTTCCAGCGGGCGCTCAAGGCGCTGACGAACCGCGGGATCCTTCTCGCGGTCGCCAGCAAGAACGATGAAGCAACAGCGCTCGACGCGATCGACCGACACCCGGAGATGGTTCTGTCGCGGGATGATCTCGCGACCTGGCGGATCGACTGGAACGATAAGGCCGGTAACATTGCCGCCCTCGTCGCCGAACTGAATCTTGGCCTCGATTCCGTCGTCTTCATCGACGACTCTCCGGCGGAGCGCGCCCGCGTGGGCGAGGCGCTGCCAGAAGTGCTGGTTCCGGAATGGCCGCGCTCACCGTCGAAGTACGCGGGAG
>JAOTZH010000231.1 GCA_029861425.1 Gemmatimonadota bacterium | reverse complement strand
ACTCCGGATCCGGAGTCCGGCTCCGCCGGTTTCCTCTCGATAGAGCACGTAGCGCTCCGGAAGGCGCGCGTGCTTCGCGGTGGCCGGGAAGAGCAGTCGCAGTGCGGCGTGATGGTCCTTGATGGCATCGTGCCGGCGGGCCGCTGGATAGACGACGGTCACTCGGCGGAGCCAGCTTCCCTCGGCGTGAGCGATGTGTCCGATTCCCGGCTGGAGACCGAGGGTGACCGAGTCTTCGACCAGATACTGGTCGTCGCGGGCCTTCGGCTCGGGATTCAGATGGACCCGGCGCACGAAGCTGACCAGCAGGTCCGGCGAGAGGACGACACTGCCGGACAGCGAAACGGACCCCGGATCGACCAGGTCGATCGCGCTGATGCCCGACAGGATCCCGGCCATCACGCTTTCTTCGAGAAAGTGGAACACCGGCCACAGGATGCTTCCGGTGTGCCCGCCGAAGTCGATCGAGGATCCTTCGAACTCACGGATCACGAGTTCTCCGTCGACGACCACACCGTCCGGGCTCGTGTAGTGGCGGTCGACCGGGAGCGGCGGGAACTCGTCTGCGAGCCCGAACGCGACGACGAACTGGTTGCGACGGTGGATCAGCTTCTCGACGTACAGATCTCCGACGGCATCCGGCCAGCGCCCGAGTGCGACCGCGGCGGCGATCTGGGGGCGGGTGAGCTGGGCGATCCGCCGGGCCATCCACTTGATGTCGAAGTAGGTGGCCGTGTCCTCGAGACCGTTGTCCTGGAGGTCGAGGTACGTGAGTTCGGTGCGTCCGCGGAGCGCGCCGATCGCTCGGCTCCACGGATCGCGGGCCACCAGATCCCACGGGAATGCGTCCACCTTCTCCGGAAGCACGAGCCCGAGCGCGTGTCCCAGATCCTGCTGGATGAGATAGGTGCGGTAGCGCCCGTTGCGGTCCTTTCGAAGGGCGACCTTGTTGTTCTCCTCGTCCTTCATGTCCGCGTTCGCGATCCAGGCGTTGAACAGAAAGAGACCTCGTGCTTCGCGGTGTTCCGCGGCGATGCCGTGCGAGAACGGAAAGAATCCGATTCGCTTGATCTCCTGGTGCTTCAGCTCGGCCACGGCCTCGCGGAAGACGATGAACTCGCGGCCCTCGGCGTCGAAGCCATGGCCCTCGTCTCCGGGGAGCAGGACCGATCGCAGCGGGATGTAGGTGTGGATCCGTTGCCGGTCGAAGTAGCCCGCCCAGTCCGCTTCGAGCTCAGCGTAGGATTTGTCTCCCAGATAGACGCGGAGCGTCCGGAGGTGCATCGTGAGGTCGGCGTTGTACCCGAGTGCAGAGATGAGCGAGTTGGCCGTCGGGTCGGCGTGGGTCTCCATGCCGAACTTGAGCTTGAGTTTCAGCCGGCACTTCTTTCGCTTGGACTTCTTCTTGGCGGCGCAGGCTTCGTCGTAGTAGTGGACGTCGATCTTGGGCTTGCTCTGCGTCATGTGAGTCTTGTCGAAGTGGACGGTCGCCCCGTCGGGTTCGGGAAAGCGGATCGGCATGCCCGCGTGAATCGGGTCCCCCCCGCCCAGATAGTTTTCGACGATGTCGACACTCGCGATGTCCGGCTTGGCGGCCCAGAAGACGGTCTCGTCCGGCGGGTCGAGGAGGGAGAGGTCGGAGCCTCGCTCGAGGAGCGCACGGATCTCCTGAGTCGTGTAGAACTGGCCCGTCGTCGGGTCGACGAGGTTGCCCGCCTCCCGCCCGGCGCCGCGAGGGCGGGCGGGCCCGCCGGGCGCATCCCAGTCGTTGACCATGTTCTTCAGGTGAATCGGAATCTTGATGCTGCCGATCGGGTCGGTGTACGCGCGGGTGGCGTACTCGAGCGTCAGGATCCCCCCGGCCAGTTCGAAGATCCGGCCCGGATCCGTCGCCTCGGTCAGCTCGTCGAGGCGCTCGAGGATCAAGTCGAGAGCGATGATGAGATCTCTCGACGCGACCTTCTTCTCGGAATCCGCAACGTCTCGCCCCGCGACCGTGGTCTCGTACCGCACGATGTGCTCGGACAGAAAGCGGCGCTTGCGGCGCACGAATGCCTTGTAGTGCGCGAGCTTTTCGAACGAGAGCACGACCTCGGGGGTCTCGTCGAGAACGGGCCGCGCGAGGAAGGCCTCCTCGATCGCCGCTCGAAGCGAACCGCGGTACGGGAGCGGCGTCTCCGCTCGTGCCAGCGACGCGACGGCGAGTCCGAACAGGACCAGATGAATCGCGACCGTGAAGCGTCTTCTGGGGGGGCGCACGTCTCGCTACTTCTTCATGAAGCCGGCACGGTAGAGCTCGTCCGGGTCCACACGGCTGGGTTCGACGGGAAGTCCGTCGAGACGGATTCGGCTCCCCACCTGTACGACCGCGTGCTGGGGCGAGTCGATCTCGAGCCGCTCGGCCTTGATCGTCGCGGGACCGTACTCGGGTTTCTTCACGTAGGCCATCAGCGCTGCGTGGTGGATCTGCCTCAGCGTCGAATCCTGGAGCGTCGCATGCGAGGCGTCCTTGCAGGCCAGCGCGGTCCCCGCATCGCGGATCGAGACTTCATGCGCCTCGACCTCGCTTCCTTCGCCGACGGAGATCGCCTTGTCGCGCACGCGGGCGAGGGCCGTCCCGTGAACCTCTACGCGCGATCCGCTGACGTCGATCCCGTCTCCACCGACCTCGGTGAATCGTCCTCCGCGGATCGTGCCGACCGAAAAGTCGGCATCGAGGGCGTCGGAAGGGGTGTCTCGCACGGAGACGCGAACGAGATCGAAGCGGGTGCGGATGAGGTTGAGTGCATCCTCGGCGCGATTCCCCTCGAACGTCGAGTCTTCGAGTCGAACCTCTGATTCTCGAAACGTGACGCCTCCGGTCAGTCGCCACGGCCCGAGTTCGATGCCCCGGGTGTGACGCACCCGGACGCCACTCCAATGGTGAGGCCGGGCGGACCTCAGGACGACGACGCCCTGCCAGCCGCGCGGGCCGAATGGGCTCGGGTTGCCCTCGAGGACGATGGGGTGCGCGGCATCGCCGGCAAATCGCAGCGGTCCGGACGCGAGGAGCATGCCGTGCTCCGGAAAGCGCAGAGTGGTGCCTCCGGAGACTTCCAGTCCGGCGCCGCTGGGGAGAACCAGTGAACCGTCGACGCGCCAGATGCCCGGGCGGACGACGAACGTCTCGCCCTCGGGCACCCAGCGGAGGAACGGGTGTTTCGCCAGAGCGTCTTCGCGCGAAGCCGTGGGCAGCGGGTGGGCGTCGAGGGCGACGCCTCCCTGGAGGCGAAGGGCGCCGCCCTCGGCCGATGCGCTGCGCAGAGCGTCGGGGTCGATGATCGAGCCGTTCGTCAGACGCTGCACGTGGGCGTTCACGGCGATGCGCAGCGGTTCGTCTTCGAGGAGCCGGGTTGCCCAGCGGCTCTGCGCGAACCATGCCGCCGTGGGGGGCGTGCCGAGAATGCCCGGTCGGACGGCGAGTTCACCGTCGAACGCGACCGGTTCGAGGAGCAGGGTGATCGGGTTGAAGTAGAAGAGGAGATTGGGAAGGGCCAACAGCGGGGCCGCGTCCGAGGTCGCGGCCACGGCTAGGAAGCGCGCCATGACATCGAGATCGAAGACGTCTGCGGCGGGGAGCTCCCGCCGGAAGAAGCCCTGCGCCAATGCGCGGGCGACGTCGAAGTGGGCGCCCCTTTCTTCGGACCGCAGGACGTCGCCACGATCGAGAGGGACGAACCGGACCGTGTGTCGGTCCGGAACCGGTTCGACGCGCATCAGTACGCCATCCCGTCGCTGCCGATGTTCGAGCATCTGCTTTGCGGGCCGCTCGATCAGCTGGAGCTCGCCGAGCGGTTCCCGATTCAGCGAAACGGGCAGCGTCGTGGTGCGCGGAACGACGATGCCTTCGGCACAGAGAAGCGCGAACAGCTCCGCACGCGCGTGGGCTCCACTCGCCGTTGCGCGCCTCAATTGCATCCCGAAGATTCCGAACGCGGGTTCGTCGCGCGCCCAAGAAATCCGATAGGAGATCGCGGGATCTCTCGAACCGGTGGGCCCAGCGGACAAGGTCAGTCTGCCCTCGGCGAGTTTCGGACCCTCGGCGGTTCCGATCGTGACGGGTATGGCCTTCCCGTCGGCACCGGTCTCTCCGAGGTCGCGAAATCTCTCGAGATGCTTCTTCTTGACGTGCAGATCGAGCTGCGCGGGGAGGATGCTCTCGCAGCGACGCTCGGGCCCATAGCGAGGCGCGGCGGACGCGGGCGTGCTGGCGATCGCCAGGCCCAGCCCCAGCGCCGTCCCCCAGATCAGACGATGTTCCCGTCGCGCTTCAGGCAAGCTGGCGGCGGAGTTCATGCGCTGTCTGAGAAGAGCCGTCTGCACTCCAGCCGGGCGGCTTCCACAGGGTGCGGAGTGCGTTCCCGAGCGAGTCGGTGTGCGCGGCATCCCGAATCATCTCGAGCCACGCGTGGGTGGCGATTCGCACGGGGTTGAACGTGTGGATGTTCTTCGTGAGGCCGTAGTCGACGGGCTCACTTTCGGGCTCGAAGGTTCCGAACAGACGATCCCAGACGATCAGGATCCCGCCGTGGTTGCGGTCGAGGTAGCGGACGTTGCGGCCGTGGTGGACCCGGTGATGCGAAGGCGTGTTGAAGACCGCTTCGAGCGGACCGAGTCGGCCGATCAACTCGGTATGGATCCAGAACTGGTAGATGAGGCTGATGCCCTGCGCGGTGAGGATCATCAGTGGCTCGATTCCGATCAACGCCAGCGGCGTCCAGAAGATCGGGCTCGTGAACGGGGTCGTCCACGACTGGCGCAGCGCGGTCGACAGATTGTAGTGCTGGCTCGAGTGGTGGTTCTCGTGCGCGGCCCAGAGGAATCGCACTTCGTGGGAGGAGCGATGGAACCAGTAGTAACAGAAGTCGTCCCCGAGCAGCGCCAGGGGCCAGGCCCACCAGACGAACCCGATGTCGAAGAAAGCATGCTGATGCAGGGCGGAGTAGACGGCGAGCGTCACGACCTTCGTCCCCGTCGAGACGACGACGTTGCCGACGCCCATCGAGAGGCTTGCCAGCGTGTCGCGCCACTCGTAGCCGCGGATGCGACCAGCCCATTCGGCGCTGCGCCACATTTCGGCTGCCATCAACAGCAGGAACAGCGGGACGGCGATGTAGACGACTGTGGACATGGGCCTCGGGCGCGGCCGGCGGCCGGTCCGCGTGGGCGGGACAGACGGGGATTGTCGGCTTTGAGCGGCGGTCCGTCCAATCCGCAGCGCGGTACCGGAGTCGACCCTCTCCCAGTATTGCGCTCCGTC
>JAOTZH010000230.1 GCA_029861425.1 Gemmatimonadota bacterium | reverse complement strand
CGTCACTTCGGTGGCGGCCTCTCTTTTTTTTTGTGAAGGGAAGGTCCGACCCTCCGATGTCCGTGTGACGGAGAACCGCCCGGAGGCGTCATATTCGGGAGGCGTCGAACGTTGGACATGTGAGAAGGCGCACGGCATCTTCCCGGACGCGTCTCGCCGGTGGCGGAGCGGTCGGTGATGTTTCTAAGAGGAAGCGATTACGAATGACGAAGAAGAGCACAGGGGTCCTCGCCGCGCTGGCGTTGATGATCGGCCTCACGGGCGTGAGCGTGACGGGGTGCGGGCTGGACACGGGTTCCACCCTACAGCCGCCGACCGACACCATGAACAACGACCCGCCTGTCGAGAACATCGTTCCGATCGGCGATTCCCCCATCGGCCTGGAGTCCCCGGCCCGCTAGACCCGCATCGGCGGCTCGGGTCCTGAGTCCCCACGTCGCCCCCCGAACCGAAAAACGCCCGGCCAAGGCCGAGCGTCGTCAGGTCAGGTCTAGTCCTCGCCTGGTTTCCGCTCCCGCTTCGCGTCTGCGGTCCGCCGTGCAGTCGCGGGTGAGCGGTGTCGGTGTCCGGCGGTCAGCCCGTTCCGCGCTTCGTCCAGATGACGATCGAGCCGCACCGCCCGTAGTACTGCGGCGGCGTCTCCGAGATACTGCGATACACCTCGACGGCCGCGAGATCATGCGGCGGCGCGAAGCCGTCGAGGTCGATCAGACCCGCCGGCTCGAGCCGCGACGTGCGGGGTGCGGGCCTCACGTGCATCAGCCGCCCATCCATGTAGAACGTCGGGATACACCCGGTCTGCGTCGCGCCCGACATGGCGATGCGCTCGAAGCAGCGCGGCGTGCAGATGGTGCGGACGATCACGCCTGGCACCTGCTGCAGGACCTCGCTGAAGCGGGCGAACGAACGTTGCTCGATCATCTCCGGCGTCACGAACTGCCCCAGGCTGCGTTCCTGACGCTCGTAGAAGCCGTTCGACTCCAGCCACAGCGGACGTCGCGAGATCTCGACGGAGAGGGGCTCGACCGCGATGGCGCGCGGTTCGAGAACGACCTCGACGTGGGTGGACTGGCCGTTCTCGACCGTGACGGGTACACGCGGTTCGCCGTAGGCCACGTGCCGGATCAAGAGTTCCTGGCGGCCGACCGGGACATCCGAGATGGAGAAGTCGCCGTTGCGGTTGCTGAGAGCGGACGCGTCGGTCCCGGTCACGCTGATCGTGGCCCCGACGATAGCATCTTCAGTCTCGGAGTCGGTCAGCCGCCCGCCGATCCCGCCCTCGATCTGAGCGATGAAGACCTCGAGGTCGCGGCGGGCAGACTCCCCGGCCTCGAAGTAGAAGTCCTCACGTCCGCTCCGTCCGCCCAGGGCCGTCGCGAAGACCTGGAGGCGAGTGTCCTGAGGGACGTCGCAGAAGATGTACGCGCCGTTCGCCGCCCCGGCGTCCGCCGTGTTGAACGTGGAGTCCGCGATTCCGCTGACCGTGACCCACTCGAGACGGACCACGCCGCCAGGGATCGGGAGTCCGGAGCGTCCGTCCTTGACGAGCCCGAAGATGATCGACTGATCTTCGATCTCGTGAATCGCCTCGCACTGGATGCGGACGAGATCGGGATCGAGCTGCTGGGCCTCCGTCGGCGCCGATAAAACGGCCAGGCACGCGACGCCCGTGACCGCCGACCGCAGGGTGGCCGACGTGCGCGAAGCCCGGACAGGAGCTACTGATGGTTTCAGATTCACGGACGCCCGTATCGTCAAAAGGACGTGTTTCCGATCCGACGGATCGTCGTCCCGACACCAAGTATACAATCCGGTCGACTCAAATGTTTCGCACTGTCGCAAGAACTGGATCCGCCCCGGGGCGAACGCCTCTCCGGCCCCGTCAGGTCGCGATCGGTTTCGGGTCGAACATCGGGGATCGTCTACGGAATCTGCAAGTCGCTGCCGAGCGGGTTTCGGATCTCCTGACCGACTCCCTGGCGTCGGGGGTCTACGAGACGGAGCCCACGGACTTGCACGATCAGCCGGACTTCCTGAACGCGTGTCTCGTTGGACGGACCGACCTCGCTCCGGCCGAGTTGCTGGAGCGGCTCAAGGGAATCGAGCGTGCGATCGGCCGGGCACCAGGTGGACCGCCGTTCGGCCCCCGGGAGATCGATCTCGACATCCTCCTGTACGGGGACGAGGTTCTGAGAACGAAGGATCTGACCTTGCCGCACCCGCGGCTTCACCAGCGGGCCTTCGCGCTGGTACCGCTCGCCGAGGTGGCCCCAAACTGGCAGCACGGGGTCCTGAAGCGCTCCATCGAGGAGCTACGGGACGAGCTGCCCGAGGCTTCTGTCGTGCGGACGGACTGGAGTCTGAGGCGTACCCAGCGGCCGAAAGCACCAGATCAGGAGGGATGACGGTGAAGGGGATCGAGGTGTCAGGGAAGGTCGTCAGCCTGGCGTTGGTCGTCTCGAGTCTTGCGGCCTGCGGGGAGGATCGCGCGACGCCGCAAGCCGAGGCGGCCGAGGTGGCGAACGCGGGCTTCGAGGCGCCCGCGCAATCCGCGCCGCTTCTGGCCGATACCGCATTGGCGCGTCTGATGGCGGAGATCCAACCCGCCGTCGAACGATCGAGCGGTCTCACCGCGACCGCGCCGCTGAACGTGACAGCTACGGACGAGGGCCGGCTGCGTGCGTACCTCGAGCAGCAGTTGGGCACGGAGCTTCCCGAGGAGGAGGAAGCCGCGCTTACGGCCACCTACGCGCGTCTGGGTCTCGTGCCGGCGGACCTCGATCTGCGCGGGCTCCTCTCGGACCTCCTGCAGGAACAGGTCGTCGGCTATTACGACCCCAAGACCGACACCCTCTTCGTGCACGACCGCGTCCCCGCGGACGAGCTGGCCCCGGTCCTCGCGCACGAGCTGGTGCACGCCCTCCAGGACCAGTACGTGGCGCTCGACTCGTCGATCGCCGCCCTCGGGGAGCGCTCCGACGCACTGGCCGCCCACCAGGCCGCCGTCGAGGGACACGCGACCTTCGCGATGATGGAGTGGCAGGCCGGGGCGATGACTGGCGGAGAGGCGGACCTGACCCAGTTTCCCGACCTCGGCCCGATGCTCGAGAGCCTGGACCTCAGCCAGTTGGGGGACTTCGGTTCCGTGGACGTCCTCGCGGCCGCCCCGGCCGTGGTGCGGGAAGGGCTGATCTTTCCATACATCTCTGGGCTTGTCTTCCTGCAGCGCGCCTGGAAGAGCCTGGAGGGCCGACCGCTCCCGCTTGGGGACGGACTCCCGGAGTCGACAGAGCAGGTGCTCCACGTCGAGAAGTGGATCGAGCGCGATTCCCCGACGACGGTCGAGTTCTCCGAATCGGTCGCGTCCGATTGGGATGAGATCCGCGCCATGGACCTCGGGGAGTTCGAGACCCGGCTGTTCCTTCGTGAGCACCTGAGCGCCGCTGGGCATTCAATCGCCATCGCGGACGAGGCGGCCGCCGGTTGGGATGGCGACGCGTACCGGCTGATCAGGCGGGGCGACGACGAGGTGTTGATCTGGGCGAGCGTATGGGATTCCGCGGCGGATGCCGAGGAGTTCGCGGACGCTGCCCGTCTGGCGTACGCTGGGCTCTATGGAGATGGTTCGCGCTCACCGAGCGTAGAGCGGATCGACCGGGGACGCCCAATGGTGGTCATCGTCGATGCGCCTCCCGGCGTGAGAGTCGACGACGGCCAGCTGGAGGTCGAGCTATCCGGCAACTGAGGGGGGGCGGCTGACCAACGCGACTCAGAAGATCCGCGTCCCCGTCCCGGGGGGCGGCGCCTACGACATACAGATCGAGCCGGGCGCGATCGCCACTCTGGCGGAGCGCCTCGAAGCCGCGGCTCCCGCCCACCGCTACGTGCTCATCGCGGACTCCCAGGTCAGCCGGCTGTATGGCCCGCGCGTCGCGGAGGAACTCGAGGCCGCGGGTCACCAGGTCGATCTTCTCGAGTTTCCCGCGGGAGAATGGAACAAGAGCCGCGACCAGTGGACGAGCCTCACCGATCAGATGCTGGCCGCCGCCGTCGGGCGCGACGCGGTCGTGCTGGGGCTGGGTGGGGGCGTTTCGGGCGATCTGGCGGGCTTCGTCGCGGCCACCTACATGCGCGGTCTACCGGTCGTCCAGATTCCCACCACGCTTCTCGCCATGCTCGACAGCTCGGTGGGTGGAAAGACGGGCGTGGACACCGAGGCCGGCAAGAACCTCGTCGGCGCGTTCCACCACCCGGCGCTGGTCGTCATCGATCCAGAAGTGCTCGGCACGCTCCCGCGTCTCCAGAGGCTCGCCGGACTCGCGGAGGGGATCAAGACGGCCGCGATTCTGGATCTGGACCTCTGGAACTGGATCGAAGAACGGGCCGGAGAACTGGTGGACGGCGATCTCGACGTTCAATCCGAGCTGATTCGGCGCACGGTGGCTCACAAGGCGGATGTGGTGGCGGGAGACCCGGCGGAGGCGGGGCGCCGGGCGATCCTGAACTTCGGCCATACGGTCGGGCACGCGATCGAGACGCTCGAGGGATACACCGTATTGCACGGGGAGGCGGTCGCGGCGGGCATGCGAGTCGAGGCTCGGCTGGGCGAGGGTCTCGGAGTGACGGAGGTCGGGACGGCCCGCCGGATCGCCGATTTGCTGGCGGCGTGCGGCCTCGATCGGGAATGGGAGATGGAGCGCCGGCACGACGAGATCGCATCGGCCATGGAGCTCGACAAGAAGTCACGGGCGGCACGGCCACACTGTGTCTTGCTGGCCAGGATCGGAGAAGTCGCCATCGGTCCCGACGGGTACACCACGCCCCTCGACGACGACGTGCTCGAGGGCAGGCTGGCTGACGCTTTACGTCCGGCCTCCGAACCCTGAGATTGTCCCGGGAGTACATAGATCGTCAGAGCGAATCGATCGAACGTCGCCCGCTGGGCGGCAACCCCGCGAGGATCCACCGCTGACCGTAGCCGACCTCTTCCGCGCCCAGGCGGATACAACCCCCGATGCCCCCTTTCTCTGGTTTCGCGACGCCGGCTGGACGTACGGCCAGGTCGCGACGCAGTCCCGCGCGCTCGCGGTCGGTCTGAGGAACCTCGGCGTCGAGCCCGGAGACCGGGTCGCCATCGTGCTGCCCAATTGGCCGGAGTTCGTGGTTGCCGTGCTGGCGGCGGCGGAGCTCGGCGCGAGGATCGTCCCGCTCAACCCCGGATACTCGCCACGCGAGCTCCAGTACATGCTCCGGCACTCGGAGGCAACGGTGGCGATCACGGCCGAGGAGCACGGCGGCGTCGACTATCTGCAGCTGTTCGAGAC
>JAOTZH010000229.1 GCA_029861425.1 Gemmatimonadota bacterium | reverse complement strand
ACGCAGCGACGGCACGTAGCCGCCGGTCATGCGTTCCAGCTGGATCCGGAGTACGTAGAGCACGTCGCACCACTCGATGGCCTCTTCGACGCGGGCGAGCACCTGCGCCCCGAGTTCTTCGATCCCGGACGGAATCAGCGTTCGGGGCCCGCATACCGCGACGTCCGCCCCGCATTTGAGAAGGCCCCAGATGTTGGAACGGGCGACACGCGAGTGGAGGATGTCGCCCACGAGGCAGACGCGTCGCCCCTCGATCGCGCCGAATCGATCGCGAATCGTCAGCAGATCGAGCAAGGCCTGGGTCGGGTGCTCGTGTCGACCGTCACCCGCGTTGATCACGTTCGAGGGGATGCGGTCCGCGAGGAATTGGGCCGCGCCCGACGACCCGTGGCGGACCACGACCATGTTGATCCGCATCGCCTCGAGGTTCCGCGCGGTGTCGACGAGGGTCTCGCCCTTCGCAACCGATGAACCCGAGGACGATATGTTGACGGTATCCGCCGAAAGGCGTTTCTCGGCGAACTCGAACGAGATCCGTGTGCGCGTCGAAGCCTCGAAGAACAGGTTGACGATCGTCTGACCGCGAAGGACCGGGACCTTCTTGATCTGACGGTCGCTGATCTCCTTGAACGGTTCGGCGGTGTCCAGGATCCCGATGATGTCGTCGCGCTCGAGGCCCTCGAGACCGATGAGATCCTTGCCCAGCGGCATCAGACCTCCTCCACGTCGATCAGGTCCACCGCCCAGTCGCCGTCCAGATCGCCCACTCGGACCGATACCGCCTTGCCATCGGAGACGTCCACAGCGTGCCCGGTGTAATCCGGCTGAATGGGTAGCTGTCGTCCGCCACGATCGACGAGAACGCACAGCTCCACCTTCGAGGCTCGGCCGAAATCCGCTAACTCGTTGAGAGCAGCGCGTATAGTGCGCCCCGTATAAAGCACATCATCGACGATGATGACGTGCGCGTCAGTGATGTCGTCGGGGATGTCCGACGTACCGATCATCGGCAGCGCGCCGATCTGCGCGAAGTCGTCGCGGTAGAGCGTAATGTCGAGCGATCCGGTGGGTATCGGCTGGTCGCCCCCCTGCAGGGCGATCGCCAGACGCCGCGCGATCACATCGCCCCTGCGCTGAATCCCGACCAGGACGAGGCGACGATCGGCGGGGACGGATTCCCGGATCTCCTCCACGAGACGATCGAGCACGTTCGATATGGCGGTCTCGTCGAGAACGGTGGTCGTTGTCGCTGGATCGCTGGTCACGTGGGTCGTTTCGTGGGCGTGAGGACCGGCCGCGAAACCGGCTCCGCGGCGGGACCGCAACGACGAGGCCGCCGGGTCGGGCGGGAGTATAGAGGCGGTCCGCCGGACGATCAACGTCGCCTTCGCCACCCGGCGCGGCCGGACACGGCGCTCGCCTGATCGGCACGGCTCGCATACGTTCTCGCGATGCGGACCACCCAACGATGCGCCTCGATTGCCCTCTTGACCCTCGCCGTGCTTCGCTCCGCCTCTCCTGCCGAGGCGTTTCAGGAGGGGCCCGAGATCACCGTCGACGCGCCGGCGGTCCTGCTTTCAGGTGTCCCGTTCGATCTTTCGATTTCGACGGCGTCGGAGAGCGCCGGGACGTACGTGGTCACGTCGAGCGAGGGACGTTCGCTCGCCTCCGGCGATCTCGGCCCACGAGAGACGGCGGAGGTGCGGGGGCTCGAGGTCCGGTCGTCGGACCTTCCGCTCACGGTGACCGTCACCGCCCCTGACGGTGCCTCTACCGTCAATGAAGTGTCGCCTCCCCGCTTCCCCGGTTGGGTCAGTCTCTTGCCGCCGCTCGTGGCGATCGCGCTCGCGCTCATCTTCCGCGAGGTCGTGGTCTCCCTGTTCTTCGGCGTCTGGATCGGTGCGTTCTTCGTCGCCGGGTTGAACCCGCTGAACGCCGTGTGGCGCACCGTGGACACGTTCGTGGTTCCCTCGGTGGCGGATCCCAGCAACGCCTCGATTCTCGTCTTTTCCGGACTGCTCGGGGCGATGGTCGGCGTGATGTCCCGCTCCGGAGGCACGCGCGGGATCGTAGAGGCGGTGCGCCCGCTCGCCACGACCCCGCGGCGGGCCCAGCTCGCAACGTTTCTCGGCGGCTGCGCGATCTTCTTCGACGACTACGCGAACACTCTCATCATCGGGAACACGTTCCGACCGATCACCGACCGATTGAAGGTGTCACGCGAGAAGCTCGCGTATTTGGTCGACTCCACCGCGGCTCCGGTGGTGACGATCGCCTTCGTCTCGACCTGGGTGGGGTTCGAGATCTCGCTGATCGAGACCGGGCTCGACATCGCCGCCAGCCAGACGACCGACCCGGCAATGGCGGCCGCACTCGCATCGGCGAGCCCGTTCACGGTCTTTCTCAGCAGCATCCCCTACCTGTTCTATCCGCTGCTGACGCTGATGATGGTGGCCATGATCGTGATGCTGCAGCGCGACTTCGGACCCATGCACGCGGCGGAGACTCGCGCGCGGACCGGCGGGGGCGTGTTCCGGCCTGGCTCCCAGCTCCTCGTCGACACGGAAACGAGCGGGTTGGACGCGAAGGACGGGATCCCGCTTCGCTGGTACAACGCGGCCCTGCCGGTTCTCACGGTCGTCTTCACCGTCCTGTTCGGCCTCTACTTCGACGGCCGAGCCGTGGTCGGCGACGCGACGCTCTGGGACACCTTCGGGGCGGCGGATCCCTTCCGCGCGATCCTCTGGGGCTCGATCGCGGGGTGCATCGTGGCCATCGGCCTGGCGGTCGGGCAGAGAATCCTCACCCTGAAGGAGGCGCTGGACGGCTGGGTCGCCGGGGCGCGCGCGATGATGATGGCGTTCGTCATCCTGGTCCTCGCGTGGTCACTCGGGGAGGTGACTCAGCAGCTCGGCACTGCCCGTTACCTGACGTTGCTGCTAACCGGCAACCTCGCGCCCGAACTGATGCCGGTTCTGACGTTCGCCACGGCGGCGGTGATCAGTTTCTGTACCGGGACCTCCTGGGCCACCATGACGATCCTGCTTCCGCTGGTGGTTCCGTTGATCGTCGCCCTCGGGGGCGCCACCGGCTTCGAGACCGGCGCGGGCGGCACCCTTCTCGTGGCAACGGTCAGTTCGGTGCTGGCCGGTTCGATCTTCGGCGACCACTGCTCGCCGATCTCAGACACGACCGTGTTGAGCTCGATGGCATCGGCGTGCGACCACGTGGACCATGTCCGAACACAGCTTCCGTACGCCGTCGCGGTCGCGGTCGTCGCGATGCTGCTGGGCTCTCTCGGCACCGCGTACGGAATGCCCCCGCTCATCGCCTACGTTGTGGGGGGAGCCGTCCTTTTCGGCTTGCTCCGGTTCGTGGGACGTCCGGTGGATCCCGCTCGGGAGTGACGATGGTCGTCGCCGACCGACGCCCGACCGGGCGCGTCAGCGGAGCGATTGGAAAAAGCCGGTAAGGAGGGCCGCCGACTCTTCGCGGAGGACTCCCTCGATGACAGCGACGCGATGGTTGAGCCGGTCGTCCTGGACCAGGTTTCCAAGCGAGCCGCACATCCCGGCTTTGGGATCCGGGGTCGCGAACACGAGCTCCGCAACCCGAGCCAGCACCACGGCTCCGGCACACATGGCGCAGGGTTCGAGCGTCACGTAGAGGCCGTGCCCTTCGAGCCGCCAATCGCCGAGGCGGCCGGCGGCGTCGCGCAGGGCAAGGATCTCCGCGTGAGCCGTCGGATCGGACAGTTCGCGCGTCCGGTTGGAGGCCTCCCCGACAACTTTCCCCGCGGGATCGACGACGACCGCGCCGACCGGAACCTCGGAGCGGGCCGCGGCCTGTTCCGCGAGCTCGAGCGCGCGCCGCATGATTCGGTCACGGTCCCGAGGTCCATCCGCACCTCCGCTCACCCCGACACCGGTACGGTCGGTCACCCGGCGACCGCCTTCGCGTCGAGGTACCCGAGCGCGAACGCGATCCGTCGGGCGACCCGATCGGGGCCCATCGTCTCCACGACCTCGAAGATGCCGGGACTCACACCCTGTCCCATCAATGCCACCCGGAGCGGATTGATCAATCTCCCCGCCCCGACTTCGAGCCGGTCGGCCAGCCCGCGGATGACGCCTTCGAGTGTTTCCTCGTTCCACCGATCGGCCACCCCCTCCAGTTCGGGGGCGAGCGCTCGAAGCAGTTCAGCCGCCTCGGCTGGCCGTTTCCAGAATCGGTCGACGGCCGACTGCTCGAACTCGACGTCATCGACCACGAACGGACGCACCTGACCCACCAGAGCCGGAACCGTCCGCGGGCGGTTCTTGACCAAATCGATCACCGCATCGAGTCGTTCTACGTCCACCTCGTCGACACCCTCCGAGGAAAGCGCTGCGACGACCATCGGAGCCAGATCCCTCGCCGGGCTCGCGGCAATGTGCTGTCCGTTCAGCCACTCGAGCTTCTCGAGATCGAATACCGCGCTCTTCTTCAGGATCCGGTCGACGGAGAAGGCCTCGACCAACTCGTCGGCCGACATGACCTCGCGGTCACCGCCCGGGGACCACCCGAGCAAGGCAAGGAAGTTCACCATTCCCGCGGGAAGGAAGCCCATCTCCTCGTACGCCAGAACCGACATCGCTCCGTGACGCTTGGAGAGACGCTTCCCGTCCGTCCCGAGGATGAGCGGCACGTGGCCGAACACCGGGAGCGGCCGCCCGAGCGCCCGGTAGATGGCGATCTGCTTGGGGGTGTTCGAGATGTGATCATCGCCGCGGATCACGTGAGTCACGCCGGCGTGGAAATCGTCCGACACGACGGCGAGGTTGTAGACCGGCGTGCCGTCGGAGCGGAGAACGATGAAGTCGTCCACCGAATCGCTGTCGAAGGAGATCTCGCCGTGGATCAGATCCTCCCACGCGGTCACCCCGTCGGGGATCCGGACGCGGAGCGCGAATGGCTCGCCTCCCTCGGCACGCCGACCCGACTCGGCCGCATCGACGGCCCGGCAACGGCCGTCGTACCCATGACCCGATCCGGTGCGTCGAGCCTCCTCCCTCCGGAGCGCCAGCTGCTCGGGAGTGCAGAAGCATCGGTACGCAGCGCCCGTTTCGAACAGCGCCCACGCATCGGCACGGTGCCGATCGATGCCCTCTGCCTGGAAGAAAGGACCCTCGTCCAGCTCGAGACCCAGCCAGGCCAGGCCGTCCAGGATCGCCGACGTCATCTCCTCGCTGGACCGCGCACGATCAGTGTCCTCGATCCGGAGGATGAACGTGCCCCCGCGCGCCCGTGCGAACAGCCAGTTGAAGAGCGCGGTCCGGGCGCCCCCGACATG
>JAOTZH010000228.1 GCA_029861425.1 Gemmatimonadota bacterium | reverse complement strand
CCAGGGCGTCCGCGTCGACTACCACGCGCTGTGGTGGGATACGGAGGACCCCGACCGGTTCATCCTCGGAAATGATGGCGGGATCGCGATCACGTACGATCGGGGCGGGAACTTCGACTTCGTCAACACGATGGCGATGGGCCAGTTCTACGCCGTCAGCTACAACATGGACACGCCGTATCGGGTCTGCGGCGGCCTCCAGGACAACTACACCTGGTGTGGACCGTCGACCCGCGCCGGCGGCTCGATCGACAACCACATGTGGTATTCGATCGGGGGCGGCGACGGCTTCTACGCTCCCCAGGATCCCACGGACCCGGACATCGCGTTCGGGGAATCTCAGGGCGGCAACGTCTACTGGGTCAACACGGCGACGGGCGAGCGCCACCAGCTGCCGAAGCCGAACTGGCGGGAGAACACGAAGGAACTACGCGACTCGATCGCGATTCTGTCGGGTGACGATCCCGACAATCCGCCTTCTTCGGCCCGCCGACAGATCGACGATCTGAAGGCTCGCGTGGCGGCTGATTCGGCGCTGTTCGACCTCAGGTACAACTGGAACACGCCGCTGCAGCTGTCGCCGCACGATCCGCAGACGCTGTACATCGGGTCCAACCGGGTCCTGAAGTGGACCTACGAAACAGATGAGATGGCCCCAATCTCGCCGGATCTCACCTACGCCGATCCGGAGAAGATCAAGGTGTCGACGACGACGACCGGTGGCATCACGCCGGATGTGACCGGTGCCGAGACGTACGCCACGATCGTGGCGCTGGCGGAGTCGCCGATCAACGAAGGCGAGCTCTTCGCCGGGACCGACGATGGACGCGTGTGGCGCAGTCCGGAGGGCGCCGAGTGGATCGAGCTCACCGACCGGTTTCCGGGCGTTCCGGAGGGCACCTACGTGAGCCGGGTCGAGCCGTCTAGCCACGACGCGAATCGGCTCTACGTCACGTTCGATGGGCACCGCTCGGGCGACTACACGCCGTACGTCTATGTGTCCGATGATCGTGGCGAGACGTTCCGCTCGATCGCCTCGAATCTCCCGAGCGGCAAGCCCGACTTCGTGCACGTGGTGCGCGAAGACCCGGTCAACCCGAGCCTGCTCTTCGTCGGGACCGATGTCGGAGCCTATGTAAGCGGGGACCGCGGCCGATCGTGGGAGCCGTTCATGAGCGGGCTCCCGACCGTGCCCGTGCATGACCTCAGGATCCATCCGCGCGAGGGCGAGCTGATCGCGGGTACGCACGGACGCTCGATCTACATCGCCGACATCAAGCCGCTCCAGCAGCTTGCCGGCGGTCAGCTTCCGAGCGCTCCGGTGGTGTTCGACACCAGGACGGCGATCCAATTCGGCGATCCTCCCGTCGGCGGCGAATTCACGGCGCAGCGCTACTTCCAGGGACAGAGCGCGCGCTACGGGGCCGAGATTTCCTTCTACGTTCCCGACGCTGTCGCCGAGGAACTGGCCGAGGCCGCGCGAGCCGAGATGGACGAGCGGATGGAGGCCGCCCGTGCGGAGGCCGGCGAGGAAGGTGAGGAAGGCGAGGAAGCCGCCGCCGGGCCCCCCTCAGGAGCCCGCGGGGGAATGGCGGCGATGGGCGGAGGACGCGGCGGAGGCGGAGCACAGGCCAGCGTCGCGATCCTCGACGTGTCGGGCGATACCGTGCAGACGATGAACACGACGATCCGCGCGGGGATCAATCGTGCGTACTGGAGCTTCAACCGCCGCGCGGCGGACGTCGACAAGTCGCCATCCGAACGGGCCGACAGCATCCGCACGGCCCGAATGTATGTCGAGATCGCGGACTCGCTCGTCGCGAACGAGGGTGTCGACCAGGAAGTGATGGACCGCGTCGTCGGTCTCATGCAGGGTGGGGATCCGAGCGCGATGGGTCGCATCTTCGGCGGTGGCGGCGGCGGTGGCGGCCAGGCGGGCGGCTTCCGGGAGCGCCCGGCCGAGAACTACCCCGAGCCGGGTGCCGCCGGTCGCGGTGCGGCGGCGGGAGGCGGAATGGACCCGGGAGCGATGCGGCCTGTGATGATGCAGATGTTCGGCGCGCTCCGTGACCGTGGGGGCGGCGGCTTCGGTCGCTTCTTCGGCGGTGGCGGCGGTGGCGGCGGCATGGCGGACCCCGGCACCTACTCGGTAGTCATCACGATCGGTGACGAGTCCTACACGACGTCCCTGGACGTGGTGCGAAAGGACGGATTCGGCTTCTGGGACGAGCCCGACGGCGAGTCTGGCGGCAACTAGAGCGCCCTCCGGGAGGGGCGGGGTCGAGACCCCGCCCCTCTCCGCATCGACCTCCTGCTCGAAACAAACGAAACGGCTCTCTACGTTGTCGTAAGGAGGACACGGTGTTGCGGACCGGCGGACATCCATCGCCGACCCGCCGGACCGGTTTTCAGATAGATCACGGACAGGGAGAATACAGGTGTCGTTGTACACCGAGCTGCGAAAGCGGCACGTCCTCGAAATCGCCCTCGTGTATCTGGGCGTGGCGTGGCTCTTCATCGAGATCACGCAGTTCATCGTCGGCAACTACGGGTTTTCCCGTAAAGTCCTCGACGCGGTCTTTCTCGTCGCTGCGCTCGGTTTTCCGGCGTTCGTCGTCATCGCCTGGTATCACGGCGAGCGGGGCCCTCAGGGAGTCCGCCGCGGCGAGGTCTCTCTCCTGCTGACGCTGGCGGTGCTCGGCGCGATCGGGACCTACAGGATCGCGACGGGCGAAGAGCCGGCGAGCCTCCCTCAGGAGGCCGCTCCAAACGCGGCTGGCGCCCCGGCCGACGACCCGGCATTCACCCTGACTGGAGCCGACGAGACGGATCTCGGACGGCGTTCGCTCGCCGTGCTGCCGTTCAAGAACAACGTGGCGGATGAGCAGCTCGCGTGGCTCGGCCCCGGGCTGGCCGACTTGCTGACGACCAACTTCGCCCAGATCGAGCCCTTGCGCGTCGTGGGAAGGCAGACGCTCTACGACCTGCTGACCGAGGAGGGCCGGACGGAGAGCGAAGAGATCCCCGAGTCTCTGGCCTCGACGGTCGCTCGGGCGGCGGGCGCCAGGATGATGGTGTGGGGAACGATCTCCGGCTCGGCCGACGATCTGGTGATCGACGCGCAGCTGATCGAGCTCGAGAACGGGACGGTCCTCGCGGCGGAGCGCGTTCGAGGGACGGATGTCTTCGATATGGTCGACACGCTTACCGGACGGCTTACCGCGCAGCTCGCCGGAGATCGGGGGCCGCCTCCCGTCCAGCTGAGCCGATTCGGCACACAGGATCTCGAAGCGCTCGCGGCCTTCCAGCAGGGCGTAGATGCCGAGCGCGCGGGACGGCACGAGGACGCCGCGGTCCATTACGAGGAAGCCTCCTCCATCGATTCGACGTTCATGCTTCCAGTCATTCGTCTGGCGGGTGCGGGAGACCGGTGGCGTCCGCCGGGACCATCACGCGAGCCTCGCGAGATCACGGTCGTCACCAGAACCGATGCCGAAGATCTCGATTTGGAAGACCTGGAGGAGATCAATTGGGACGACATCGATTGGGAAGATCTGGACGATGACGAGCGACGCGCCCTCCGGACTGTGGCGCGGAGCAACCCCGAGTACGGGCGCAGACAGGCGGAGATCCACAAGCGTCGCGCTCTGCGACTCCTGGAAAGCATGGGAGCGGAAGCGCTCGGTGAGGAGCTCGTCGCACGCATGGAGGGCATGGGGGCGGAGGAGTTCATCTTCAAGTTCGACTCGACGCTCTCTGCCACGCTCTCGACGGTCGCGGTGATCGTCGAGGAGGCGACGAAGGACACCACCGACGGGAGTCGCTGACCCGGGAACGACGACGAGTCCCCGCATCGACGCCGTCGGCGGGGGCTGGTCGCCGGACATGCCTGGCGGATCGTAGGCGCGCTGGACGAACGCGCCCGGTCTCCCCACTGTAGAGGTCGGTGAGCGGCCGTACCCTTCGGTCGACTCCGAGCGATCCGCGAGATCGCGTCCACAGGATCAGGAGGTCGGGATGGAACGCCGTTCGTTTCTTCGCACGGGGCTGGCCGGAGTCGGTGTCGCGGGTCTGACCGCGACCCCCCTCGCGGCAACCGTCGCCCCCCGCGCGTTCGCGCCGATCTTCAACCCGCGCGCTTCGGCGGATGGGGTCGTGAAGCTCAGCTCCAACGAGAATCCGCTCGGGCTCTCGCCGGCCGCGCGCGACGCAATCGTGAACGGTCTGGATGAGGCGAACCGGTATCCCGGGAACACCGGCGACGCCGTTTACACCGCGCTTTCGGACTTCCTCGGGCTTTCCCGCGACCATCTCTTCCTCGGCGCCGGGTCGACCGAGATCCTTCGCGTATCGGTCCAGGCCTGGGCCGGCCCGGGCGCGCGGTTGGTCTACGCACAACCGACCTTCGAGGACGTCCCCAGCTATTCGCGGCCGTTCCCGTTCGAGCACGTGACCGTGCCGCTCACCGACGACCACGAGCACGACATCGGGCGCATGCGGAGCGAGGCCGAGAAGGGGAGCGGGCCAACGATCGTCTACGTCTGCAACCCGAACAATCCGACCGGCGGAATCACGCCGGTCGCGCCGATCGAGTCGTGGATGAAGGAGGCGGGCGAGCAGACGCTCTTCCTGATCGACGAGGCGTACTTCGAGTTCGTGGATGACCCGCGCTACCGCACAGCGATCCCGTTCGTGAAGGACATGCCGAACGTGATCGTCGTCCGCACGTTCTCCAAGATCTACGCGATGGCGGGGATTCGGCTCGGGTACGGTGTCGCCCACCCGTCGACGGTCCGTCGGATCGCGCCGTTCACGACGCGGAACAACCCGAATCATCTTGCCGGGGTCGCTGCGGTGGCCTCTCTAACGGACTCCGAGCTGGTGGGTCGGAGCGTCGCGGTAAACGCCGAAGCGCGCGACCTCGTGACCGGCGCCCTCGACGACCTCGGGCTCGAGTATCTGCCGAGTCAGACGAACTTCATCATGCACCAGATCCGGAGCGAGCTGCTCACCTACAACAACCGCATGATGGACGCGGGCTTCAGCGTTGGCCGTCCGTTCCCGCCGATGCTCGACTGGAGTCGTCTATCCATGGGGATGCCCGAGGACATGGCGCGATTCGCCGAGACCCTCATGGATTTCCGGAAGAAGGACTGGATCTAGACCGGCCGGCCTCGTGGAAGGGGTCGGGTTGAAAGCGAAGTGATATCGATGCGGGCCCCGTCTCTCGGGGCCCGTCGTCGTTCACCTACTTCGTCGCCTTGCCGAAGGTCCTCTCGAGGAACCCACGGATGTGTACATGCGTGTCGGCGTCGGCCCACACTCGGTTGACCTCGGCGTCGAGTTCCGTGGTGTCGGCTCCATCTGGCAGCGACATC
>JAOTZH010000227.1 GCA_029861425.1 Gemmatimonadota bacterium | reverse complement strand
CGATGGCGTTCCGGATGAAGGGCGAGCCTCGCGTCGCGCTCACATGGGTGGGGGATGGGGCTACGAAGCACGGAGAGGCTCACGAGGCCTTCAATTTCGCGGCGACCCTCAAGCTGCCGGTCGTCTTCGTCATCCAGAACAATCAGGTGGCGCTCGGCACTCGATTCGATCAGCACCACGCGGCGCACGACTTTCGGGGCTGGGGAGACGCCTACGGGGTCCCACTGCTTTCGGTCGACGGGAATCATGTCCTGGACGTGTACGCGGCGACGCGGTTGGCGGCCGCGCATTGCCGAGCCGGAGAAGGCCCGGTGTTCATCGAGGCCACGACCTTCCGGATGGGTGGTCACGCCACGCACGATGTGGCGGAAGGCCGCAGGACGTTCGCCCCCCACCTGTTCGACTATTGGGGCCGGCGCGACCCTATCGGGCTTTTCGAGGAATACCTCGCGGGAGGAACGGTCGACCTGGGTGGAGGCGGCGAAGAGGATTTAGAGATCCGAAACCGGGCGGCGCTGCAGGCCGCGGAGGCCGTCGTTACGGATGAGGTCGAGAGAGCGGCCGAGGACGCGCTGCAGAGTCGGGCCGACGCCATGCCGGCGCCGGAAACCGCCGCAGGGGGAGTCTACCTGTCAGGAGCCACGGGATGAGTGTCAGGGACCAGCGCGAATTCGCCGCCGACGGCGAGCCCTGGATCCTGTTCGAGGCGCACCGATCCTCGAGCGGACTGGGGCTGGGGTACTTCATGCCCGCGAACGCCGCGGGCGGTGGCGACCGCCGCGTCGCCCTCGAGCCCGGTACGGAGATCGCTGCCCTTTCCGACGACGACCTCGGCGTCCTCTGGGAGGGTGGCGCGCGGCTCACCGTGACCGAACGCCGTTTCTCCACGAGCGACGGGGAGTTCTGGTTGGCGCAGGCCGTCGGACCCGCATGGGGAGAGGGCGCCGCCGCGGGGCTGCTCGGCCTTCGCATCACGTGCATCTCGGCGGTACGTCCGGTTCGCGAGGTGCCCGATGTGCGGCTCGAGGAGCAGGACGACCGGGCGCTCGCCGCGTTCGCGGCGGCGGAGGGGTGACCCCATTCTCAGCGTCACCTTCCTCGGCACGGCATCCTCGCGCCCTACGGTAGCGCGAAACGTCTCATCGATCGCTCTCCAGCGGGAAGGCCGTCTCTTCCTGCTGGACTGTGGCGAAGGAACCCAGCGGCAGATGATGCGTTTCGGGGTCGGGTTCGGTGTGACGGACATCTTCATCACGCACCTGCACTCCGACCACTACCTGGGACTGACGGGACTGCTACGCACGCTCGGGCTCCAGGGTCGAACGGACCCGCTCGCGGTCTGGGGCCCGCCCGGTGGGGTGCGGACCCTCGAGACGGTTCGTGACCTGGGCGGCGACCGCGTTCCGTTCGAAGTCACGATTCGCGAGATGCACCCCGGCCATGCGATGGCGGCGGACGGGTACCGCATCGAGGCATTCGAGACTCGACACACGCGCCGCTCGGTCGGCTTCGCTCTCGTCGAGGACTCGCGGCCCGGTCGGTTCGATGTCGCAGCGGCGCGGGCCAGGGGAGTGCCGGAGGGGCCAGCCTTCGGGAGGCTGCATCGGGGGGAGGACGTCCGGCTCGACGACGGAACGGTCGTATCCCCCGCCGAGCTCGTTGGGCCGCCGAGACCGGGTCGCACGCTCGTCTACACTGGCGACACGAGGCCGACGCAGGAGACGGTCGACGTAGCTCGGGGGGCGGATCTTCTCATTCACGAGGCAACGTTCGACGATTCGGAAGCGGCACGCGCCAGCGACACCGGCCACTCGACCGCGCGGGAGGCGGCGACGGTGGCGGCGGAGGCCGGGGTCGCGCGGCTCGTGCTCACGCATGTGAGCGCGAGGTACTCCGATCGTCCGGGCCACCTGCTGGAAGAGGCGCGAGAGGTGTTCGCGCGAGTCGAGGTCGCGCGCGACGGCTACGGAGTCGAGGTCCCCTACGCCGACGTGCCGGACGTGAACGGATGATCGAAGTCCGGCCTCCGGGCGACAAGTCGATATCGCATCGGGCCCTGCTGTTCGCGGCGGTGGCTGGCGGGCTGTCGCGGATTCGTGGGCTCGGCGACGGAGAGGACGTCCGGAGCACCGCGAGGGTGGTTCAGGGCCTCGGCGTCGATGTCGAGCTCGTGGACGGCCCGCACGGGCTGGACGCACGCATCGATCCGGGAGATGGCCCGGCGACGCCGACCCACGTGCTGGACTGTGGAAACTCGGGGACCACCGCGCGTCTCATGGCGGGCCTGATCGTCGGTCTCGGACTGTCCGCGCGCCTGGACGGGGACGAGTCCCTGCGGGCACGCCCCATGCGCCGCATCGTATACCCGCTCCAGGCCATGGGGGCGCGTATCGAGTATCTCGGTGCCCCCGACCGGCTGCCGTTCGCCATCAGCCGGCGTGCCACGGGGTCGTTGAGGACGCTCAAGCACCGTCCCAGAGTGGCGAGCGCGCAAGTGAAATCGGCGATCCTTATGGCCGGTGTGCTGGACGGAGTGGCCGTCGAGATTCGGGAACCGGGGCTCAGCCGCGACCACACCGAGCGCCTGCTCGCGGCACTCGGCGCCCCGGTGCGGGCCGAGGGTCCGGTCGTTCTCTTCGAGCCCGACGGCTGGGACGGACGGCTCGACGCGATCGAGCTCGATGTCCCGGGTGATCCCTCATCGGCGGCGTTCGTGACTGGCGCGGCACTGCTAACGGGGCGACCGGTCGGCATCCGGCACGTGTCCGGGAACCCGACGCGCACCGGCTTCCTGGAGGTGCTCCGCACGATGGGCGCCGACATCGAACGCTCGCACGTTGCGACCCGGTGTGGCGAACCGGTGGAAGACTGGGTCGTTCGGCCCCCGGCTCGACTCGACCCGTTCGACGTCGGTGGCGATGACATTCCGGCGCTGATCGACGAGCTTCCTTTACTCGCAGCTCTGGCGGCACGTGCGGACGGGCAGTCGAGGATTCGAAACGCGGACGAGTTGCGGGTGAAGGAGAGCGATCGGATCAGGGGTCTCGCGGAAAACTTCACCGAAATCGGCGTGGCGGCGACCGAGACGGAGGATGGTCTCGTGATCGAGGGCGGTACGGCCGGACTCTCGGGCCGGGTCGATCCCCGGGGGGATCATCGAATCGCCATGGCCTTCGGTGTGCTGGGGACGGCGCCGGATACGGATCTCCGGCACGCGGACCCCGATTGTGCGGCGGTTTCATATCCGCGTTTCTGGGCAGATCTGGAGAGCTTCCTGGAGTGAACGACCTCGCGTTGCGGACTCGGCGAGTCATCGCGATCGATGGGCCGGCGGCCTCCGGAAAGAGCACGACGGCGGCTGCGGTGGCCGATCGACTCGGGTTCGCCCACTTGAACTCCGGGCTCCTGTATCGCGCGTTCGCGTGGAGGACCCTTCGGGAGGGGTGGGATGAGACGGCCGAATCCTATGCCAGTCGGATCGCCGGAGTCGCGATCGAGTTCCGGACGGCACCGGATGGATTGCAGCTCTACATCGACGGCGAATCCCCGGGGGAAGCGCTACATGGCCGCGATGTCGCGGCCCGTGTCTCGGCCGTTGCCTCCGTCGCCTGCGTCCGGGTCGCCGTGTTCGAGCAGCTTCGGGCTGCCGCCGGACATCTCGATCTCGTCTGTGACGGTCGGGACATCGGAACTACGGTCTTTCCGGGGGCCGACCTCAAGATCTACCTCGTCGCGGACGCGTCGGAGCGCGCGCGCCGGAGGCTCCTCGATTTCGGCGACGGGACGGATGAGGAGAAGGTCATCGAGGAAGCGGAGCGTCTGCGACGTCGGGACGAAGCCGACGCGACGCGCGAGCTCTCCCCCCTGCGGAAGGCGTCTGACGCGATCGAGATCGACACGACTTCGACGAGTGCGCCGGACGTCGTCGACCGGATTCTGGCGCTCGCCAAGCAGCGTGGTATGCCCCCCCGCCGAGGGATTGATCCACGCACGCCGCTGGACTCGAATCTCCGCTAGAAACGGGGGCTTCGCGGTTGACGCAACCTGTACGCGCGTCTAGTTTTTCGGACTGTTCGTCGGATGGCGTCGGGGGAACGTGGCAGCCCGTCGTCAGACCGAGACGACCCGAAAGAGGGATCGGCCCGACGGCTGGCCGATCTTTTTTTTGCCACACACACGGTGCGCGCTGCGGCGGGCCCCGGATCGAAGGAATCACGCGGAGATGTCTGAAGAGAATCAGCAGCTTCTGGACGGAGTGGCGACCGAGGAGACCCCGGCAGTCGATGAGACTGCGGACACGACCCCTGAAACGCCGAGCGCTCCTGCCCCCGCGGTAGCGCATTTCGAGCCAGGCCGGCTCGATCTCGACCTCGATGCCGACCCCCGGGACGACACACAATACGACGAATCCGAGTACGAGGAGCTCCTCGCCCTCTACGAGGACACGCTAAGCGAGATCGCGGAGGGTGAGATCGTCACCGCTCACGTCATCTCGAAGACCGATACGACCGTCATCCTGGACGTCGGCTTCAAGTCCGAAGGGGCCGTCCCGCTCGACGAGTTCCGCGATCCAGACGAGGTCGTGCCGGGAGACACCGTCGACGTCTTTCTCGAAAGTCTCGAGGATGATGAAGGGGTCGTCGTTCTGTCGAAGAAGAAGGCGGATTTCCTCCGCGTCTGGGAGAAGATCAAGGCCGCGTTCGACGAGGACCAGCCCGTCCGCGGGATGATCAAGCGAAAGATCAAAGGTGGTGTGACGGTCGACCTCATGGGGGTCGACGCCTTCCTGCCCGGATCCCAGATCGCTCTCCGACGCGTCCCGAATGTCGACGATCTGATCGGCGATGAGTATGACTTCAAGATCCTCAAGCTCAACAAGCGGCGTCGGAACATCGTCGTGAGCCGCCGCGTCCTCCTGGAGGAGGAGCGTGCCGGCAAGCGGGAGGTCCTGAAGACCGAGCTCTCCGTCGGCGATGTGAGGGCCGGTGTGGTCAAGAACATCACCGACTTCGGTGCGTTCATCGATCTCGGAGGGATGGACGGCCTGCTCCACATCACGGATATGTCGTGGGGTCGGATCGGACACCCGTCGGAGGTATGCGATATCGGCGAGGAGCTCGAGATCAAGATCCTGGATATCGACTGGGACCGCGAGCGGATTTCGCTTGGCCTCAAGCAGCTGCAGGACTACCCGTGGAAGAACGTGGCCGAGAAGTATCCGGTGGGAATCCGCATCCACGGCCGCGTGGTGTCGATCACGAACTACGGCGCGTTCATCGAGCTCGAGAAAGGCATCGAGGGCCTGGTGCACATCTCCGAGATGTCCTGGACCCGCAACGTCCGACACCCGTCGCAGCTCGTAACCATCAACGAGGAAGTAGAGTGCGTGGTGCTGCGCGT
>JAOTZH010000226.1 GCA_029861425.1 Gemmatimonadota bacterium | reverse complement strand
ACACGGCGAGCAGTACTTCGGGGAACGCGAAGCCGGTCATGATCCCGCGGGAACCGCGCTGTAGCTCTTCGAGGAAGTAGACGCCGCCGAGACCCCCGAAGATCCCGATCGAATCAGGGGCGAGCTTCAGAACGCGGCTCATCTTGGACAGCGGCGGATAGTCCTCGAGCTTGATGTAGCTGACCCCGTCGATCTCGTTCGCCATCCTCGCGATGAGCTCGGCCGACAGGATGGTCGTGAACGATTCCGGGAAGTCGTGGATCGCGACCGGAATATCGACGGTCTCGGCCACGGAGGCGTAGAAGTCGAAGATCACCTGGTCGTTCTGAACGCCGATCGGCGCCACGAAGACGCCCGCTGCCCCGAGCTCCTGGGCCTCACGGGCCTGCTCGATCGCGCCGGCCTCCCCGAAAGCCAGAATGCCGACCCAGGTCGGAAACGCGCCGGCCGCCTGGTCGACGGCGGTCGCGACGACCTGGCGCCGCTCGACGGTCGACAGCCGGTGAGCCTCTCCCATGAAGCCCAGCATGCTCACCCCGTGCACCCCGACCTCGAGCTCGAAGTCGATCAGACGTCTCAGGCTCGTCTCGTCGACGTCGCCCTGGTCGGTGAACGGTGTGGGGAGGATGGGGAGGACGCCTTGAAGGTGCATGACTCGACCGTTCGGGTGTGGGGTTATGAAGGGCGGACGAATCGACCGGTGCCGGGACCGGCCATCAACCGTCCGTCATCGTAGACGCAGCTACCGCGAAGCCAGGTCGAGACCACCCTGCCCTGGCATTCGTGACCATGATACGGGCTCCAGCCGACAGCGTAATGGAGCGCGGTCTCGTCCAGCGTCGACTGGACGTGCGGATCGAAGACGACGAAGTCCGCGTCCGCTCCCGCTTCGAGCCGGCCCTTCTGCGCGAGCCCGAAGATGTCGGCGGGACCCGATGCGACGAGCTCCAGAAACCGCTCCAGCTCGATCCGGCCCTTCGCGACCCCTTCGCTGTAGAGAAGGCTGCCCAGGGTCTCGACCCCCGGCATCCCGGCATACGCCTCGAAGATGTCCTCGCGCTCCTTCTGGGGAAGCGGATACGGCGAATGGTCGGAGGTCACGATGTCGATGAGCCCCCCCTGTACCTGCTGCCAGAGAGCGTCCACGTCGTCCTGTGTGCGCAGGGGCGGATTGCACTTCGCCCGACCCCCCTGGTCGCGAAGAGCGTCCATGGTGAGGAGGAGGTACTGAAGACACGTCTCTCCCGTGGCCCGTACTCCGGTGTCGCGGTTCCATCGGATGAGCTCGAAGGTCCGGGGGATCGTGCCGTGGACCATGTGGAGTCGGGCTCCGGTCCAGTACGCCAGTTCCAGGAGACGGCCCGCCGCCTCCGCTTCGGCGACCGGGGGGCGGCTGAGAGCGTGATCGATCGGCTCCGTCTGTCCTCGACCCTGAAACGCCTCGGCCTGAGCGAGGATGATCTCCTGATTCTCCTGGTGTGCCGCGACGGGACGTCCGGTTCGCGAGATCTCTTGAAACGCCTCGTAGAGACGACCATCCGGAATGCGGGGGAAGCGGACGGGGTCGACTTCGATGGTCGACACCTTGAAGGCCGCCGCGCCAGCCCCAGCCATTTCACCGATCACGGCGAGATCGCCCTCGGGTGGAAACGTGGCGTACAGGGCGACGTCGACGACGGCCTCGGCATGAACGTCCGCCACCTTCGCCTCGAGTCGCTCCCGCGTGTTCACGGGTCTGGCCGGCTTGTCGAAAGGCATGTCGATGATCGTGGTCGTCCCGCCGGCCGCAGCCGCCCCTGTCGTGGCCGTGATGCCCTCGTCGACGCTGGAGCGGGTATGCACGTGTGCATCCACGAACCCCGGCAGGATCAGACATCCGGGCGCCTCGACGTTGTCCGCCCCGGCCAGCGGGGCCTCGGATACCTCGGCGATCCGGCCGTCCGTAACCCCGAGCCAACCCGCGGTAAGGAGCCGGCCATCGGGGAGCGCGATGTCGCCGTGCACGACGAGGTCGTGCTTCTCGGCCGCGGTCATCGAATCGATCCCTTCCCTTTCTCCAGCTCTCGCTCGAGCGCGTCCAGTCCGAGGCGGCCGACGTCGAAGACCGGAAGGTCGATCTGGTCGGCAACCGTCCGGAGAATCGTAGCGGGGAACCCGACGTAGTCGAAGACCAGTGCCTCCGAAGTCGTCCCGGCCACCCGGTCCGCCAGCCACGAAGCCAGGGACGGGTCATCTGGCATCCGCGGCAGCACGTGCGCCCTACACGAGAAGCCTGACGCCTCCCATTTGCGGAGCGCGGGCCGTGCCTGCGCCACGAACGGCACGACGACATCCAGCGATCCGACACCGCGGTCGGTCAGTTCGGCCACGGCCGCCCGGAACGGCTGGATCAGCGGCCCCAGGGCCCGGAGGCCCGGGAAGTCGCCGGCACACAGGACGAGGTGCATCGACGTACGGCCGTCCCGGACCGAGATCGCCTCCTGGAGACGGGGTTCCAGGAACGCCGCATCCACCACGACTCTCGTCCCGTTCCGCAGCCGGGTCTCCAGGGGGTAACCGTCCGCGGGACATTCGGGGATCAGGTCCTGCGTCAGACCGTCGAGCACGCCGTGGATCTCGAATCGCCACGGCTCCAGCCGGCCGGCCAGGTCCTGCGTGAGATCGGGGCGCGGCGTCTGGCCGATCGTGTAGACCCCTATCGTCGTTTCGCTCATCGCTGGAAAGGGGCTCGCGACGAGCCGGAGACGCAAGGCGGACTGTCGGCCACGACATGGGCGCGGGTAGGATTCGGGCTCGCCTGCTCGCGCCGGATCATGCCACGAGGTCGCATGCTCGACTCTCTCCTCCAGAAGCTCGCGGTCGTCGACACCTTCGTCTGGGGACCGTGGACGATGGCGTTCCTCGCAGGCGTGGCGGTCTTCTTCACGGTCCGATCGGGCTTCTTCCAGGTCCTGGGGTTGCCCTACATCCTCCGTAACACGTTTGGGCGCCTCGCGCCGGGATCGGCCGCAGTCGAAGGCCAGCGGATGACCCCGGTCCAGGCCGCCGCGACGTCGCTCGCCGGCACGGTGGGCATGGGGAACATGGCGGGCGTGGCCACGGCGCTCTCCGTCGGCGGACCCGGCGCCATCTTCTGGATGTGGGTGCTGGCTTTCTTCGGGATGATGTCAAAGACGGCGGAGATCACCCTTGGCGTCTACTACCGGGAACGAGACCCCGACGGCCGCTTTCGCGGCGGACCGCAGTACTACATACATCGGGGACTCGGCTGGACCCCGCTCGCCGTTCTCTTCAGCGTCGGCATGCTCATCAACGCGGTGTTCGCGGCGTCGATGCTCCAGTCCCACACGGTCGGGCGCGCCATGCTCGCCAGCTACGACCTCAATCCGTACCTGGTGACCGGTTCGATGGCCGTCGTTACGGCCCTCGTCGTCCTTGGAGGCATCCGACGAATCGGCCGCTTCTCGGAACGACTCGTGCCGATCATGACGCTGGCGTACCTCACGGGCGGACTCGTCGTGCTGGCGGTCAACCTCGACGCGCTCCCCGGCGTGCTGGAGTCGATCTTCGCGCACGCGTTCTCTGCGCGGGCCGGCGCCGGCGGCGCCACGGGCGTCGCTGTGGCCATCGCGCTCAAACAGGGCATGGCGCGTGGCATGCTCTCCAACGAGGCCGGGATGGGCAGCGCCCCGATGGTCCACGCGACCGCCGAGACCGATCACCCCTTCCAGCAAGGCGTCTGGGGTGCGTTCGAGGTCTTCTTCGACACCATCGTCATCTGCTCGATCACGGCGCTCGCCATCCTCTCCACCGGAGCCATGGCCGGTGGCGAGTCGGGGATCGAGCTGCTGCTGACGGCGTTCACGGGCGTGTTCCCAGCCTCATGGGCGTCCGTGATCGTGGCCGGTTCCATCGCCACCTTCTGCCTCTCGACACAGATCGGATTCTACGTCTACTTCGAAACGTGCCTGGTGGACCTGGTCGGCGGCGGTGCGTTTCGGATCCTGCGCTGGTTCTATTTCGTGCCCGGCGTGGTGGTCGCCGGGGTCGCCGATGTGGATCGCCTGTGGGTGGTGGCCAACATCGCCGTCGCGGCCGTGGCGATCCCGAACCTGGTGGCGATGCTGTGTCTCAGCGGAGTGTTCCGCACCCTGCAGAGAGACGCGATCTCGGGCGAGCGGGCGTATGCGACGGCGAACGTGGATGACACCGACGAGGTGTTGCGAGGAATCTGGGCCACGGCCGACACCCGTCGCACCAGGCCCTACTGAACCCAGTTTGACGGGCCCGCCGCACGGGTCGCCGGTTGCCGTCGCGCGACTTCAGCCTCCCTGCGGCACCTCCGAGTAACGCGCGACGCCCTCTGAGTCCCCTCTGCGCTCGTAGAGCTTCCGAAGGGTGGATCGCGCGAACGTCGGATACTGGTGTGCGGGTGGGCGCGCGTCCGACAACGCCCTGTACGCCGCTAGCAGCAGCGGCTCCGCCTCGTCGAGGCGGCCCGCGTCGATGAGCAGGTCTCCCAGATGGGCCTCCGTCATGTGGGCGAGCACGAGCGCGTTCGGCGAACCGTCCGCGTAGAGCGCCTCCATCGTCTCGCGGAGCATCGCTTCGGCGCGGGCGGACGCGCCCAGCTCCCGCTGGACCCTCGCACGAAGCAAGGTCGCGTATCCGAGATCGACTCCGGTGCGCCCCCGCCGCCCGTACGCTGCGACCGCCTCGGCGGCGAGCGAGTCGGCGGTGCCGGCGCGTCCCTGCCGCAGCTCGACCTCCCCCAGGTCGACCAGGGTCTGGATGGCGAAGAGGTTGTCCCGCCCCATGGTCTGAAATCCGATCAGCGCCGTGCGGTACGCCTCGCCCGCCTCGTCCGGCCGCCCGGCGTTCACCAGCGTCCGGCCGCGGTTCCGGAGCGCGTTCGCCGTGATCATGTTCGTCGGGCCGTACTGAAGCTCGAATACGCGCACGGCCTTGCCGAGCGACTCCGCAGCTTCGTCGTGCTTTCCGAGGCTGGCCTGCGTGATTCCCAGTGCCCTGGCGGTTTCACCGACCTCCGGGTGTTCGGGGCCAAGAGATCCCTCCAGGATCTCGAGAGCGTCCCCGATGATGGTCTCTGCCTCCTCGGGATGGCCGTCGGCGCGCACGTATTCGGCATACGTCACGTACGCCCTGAGGTAGACGGGGTGCTCTTCCCCGAGCACGCGGCGACGCGCCTCGAGCGCCTCGTCCAGAAGGGGGAGGGCCTCGTCGAAGCGCCCCTGGTTGGCGAGCTGTTGGCCATACGCCCATACGGCGGTCGCCACGCGCGGGTCGTCCCCCCCGGGCAACGCGGCGCTCTGCTCGGCAACCGAGAGGTAGATCTCGTTGGCCTCCTCCCATCGCTCCTCACGATGCAGTGCGTTCGCGTAGGTGAGCTCGAGCCAGATGAGGTCGGGGTCGCCGGGAGACAGCTCAGC
>JAOTZH010000054.1 GCA_029861425.1 Gemmatimonadota bacterium | reverse complement strand
TCGAGCGTCTGCGCCTGCGTGCCCGCCCAGATATCACAGCCATCGGCATGGTGATGCGCCGTCGCGTTCAGCGGCTCCATCGGCGCGTGCGCCAGATACGGCACCTCGTAGACGCCCTCGACGGTTTTCGCGGCCGAGGCCAGGCCCGCGGCCACATCGCCTTCATCCTCGGCGACGGGCCCATCGGTGTCGACGAGCCGACGGTAGTCCTCGAGCAGCGCCGATGTCGAGAACTGCTCTCCGGCGCTGTTGTCCCACTCGATCTCGAGCGCGTCCCGGGCCTGCTTCGCGGACCAGAAGTCCTTCGCGATCACGGCGACGCCCGACGAGACCCGCTTCACCTTCACGACGCCCGGCATGGCCTCGGCGGCCGAAGCGTCGAATGAGACGACCGTCCCGCCGCACACCGGCGGATGGGCGACGGCAGCGGTCAGCATGTCCGGGAGCTTCACGTCGATCGCGAACTCGGCGGTCCCGTCGACCTTCGACGGACCCTCGAGCCGCTTCACGTCGGTCCCGATGATCTTGAACTCGCTCGGGTCCTTGAGCGGAACGTCTTCCGGCGCCGTAAGGGTCGCGGCATCGTCAGCCAGGTCGCCATAGGTCGCGCGCTGCCCGCCCGCGCCAATGACCACACCGTCCTCCGTCCGGAGCGTTCCGGCATCCACGCCCCAGCGGTTCGCCGCCGCCTGCACCAGAAGCGCCCGGGCTGTCGCCCCGGCCTCTCGCATCTGCTGCCACGTGGTCATCACGCTGGTGCTGCCACCCGTGATCATCATCCCGAACGAGCCCGCGTAACGCTGCTCGGCCGGAGCCGCGACGACGTTCACGATGTTCACGTCGACATCGAGCTCTTCGGCCATGACCATCGGGAGGGACGTGTAGACGCCCTGCCCCATCTCCGACTTCGCGACGACCATGGTGATCGAGTCGTCCGTGCCGACGCGGATGAACGCGTTCGGCTCGAAGGGCTCGGCCGTCGCGCCGAGGAGGTTCCGCACCTTGCCCTCGGGCAGGTGCATGCTGACGACGAGCCCGCCGGCAGCGGCCCCGGTGCGCTTGAGGAAGCTGCGGCGCGAGACGCCCGCGTCGTTCTCCTGGCCGTCCTGCCGGCCATCACGGGGGGCGATCATCGTCCACCTCCCTGACCCGCGGCCTGCTTGATCGCGTCACGCATGCGGTTGTACGTCCCGCACCGGCAGATGTTGTCGCTCATGGCCTCGTCGATCTCAGCGTCCGACGGGCTCGGGTTCTCCTCCAGGAGCGCCGCGGCCCGCATGATGTGCCCGGACTGACAGTAGCCGCACTGGACCACGTCGTGATCCAGCCAGGCCTGCTGAAGCCCGGTCAATCCATCCTCGGAGAGACCCTCGATCGTCGTGATCTCCTTGCCTTCGGCGAAGCGCGCCGGGGTGCGACACGATTTCGTGGCCGATCCATCGACGTGGACCGTGCAGGCGCCGCACTCGGCGATCCCGCACCCGAACTTCGTACCGGTGAATCCGAGATGATCTCTGAGAACCCAGAGCAGCGGCGTGCTCGGGTCTGCGTCGACCTCGTGGGTCCGACCGTTGACGGTCAGGGTGACCATGGGCAGCATCCTATTCTGGAGACGCCCCATTGTAGCACGAAGTGGGGCCGCCATCACGCCCCCGAGGGAACAATGAAGCGACGCCGGCACCCACCTCTATTCGTTACGCTCGCGATCCTTGTCGTGAGCGCATCCGCCGTCACCCCGATCCCCTCCCATGCTCAGTCGGATGCTGGGGATTCGGCCCCGACCGTCACGGAGATCGACGAATGGGTCCGGGGGGCGATGGACGCCTGGGACATCCCCGGCCTCGCGCTGGCCGTCATCGTCGACGGCGAGGTCCTGATGGCGAAGGGCTACGGCGTTCGACAGCTCGGGGAGCCCGACCTGGTCGACGAGAACACCCTATTCAGCATCGGTTCGTGCTCGAAGGCATTTGGTGCCGCGGCCGTCGCGCACCTGGTCGAGGCGCGTGCTCTCGAGTGGGATGACCGGGTCACGGACTACCTGCCGTGGTTCCGTTTGTGGGACCCGTGGACCACGCAAGAGCTCCGTGTTCGGGACATCGTCACCCACCGGGTCGGGACCCCGAGCACCCAGTGGCTCCGTCCGATCTCGAAGAACCGGCGCGACTACTTGAGCCGGCTCCAGTACGGGGGAAGACAGCACCGGTTCCGGGACCGGTTCGGGTACACCAACGACATGTTCATTCTCTCCGGCCAGCTCGTCGAAACCGTGAGCGGCGAGCGCTGGAACGAATACGCGACGGAAAGCCTGTGGGGACCCCTGGGGATGAGCTCGACGACCGCGCTCATCGACGAGGCCAACGCGCGGCCGAACCATGCCATGCCGCACGCGTTCCGCGAGCGCCGGTACGTCGGGAGCCATCAGGGGCCCGGACCCGCGCTCGAGCCCGTCCCCTGGCAGTACGTCGACGACCTCATGGTCCCGTCCGGCGGGATCATCTCTTCGGCCAACGACATGGCGAAGTGGCTGCGTTTCCACGTCGGCGCGACCGATGGGCCCCTCAGCCGCACGTCGATCGAGTGGATGCACGCACCGCATACGGCGATCCAGCAAGCCCTCTCCTGGATGACCTTCGAGGGAGGCGGGGCGTACGCGATGGGGTGGGCCACGGGTCACTTCGCCGGCGTCCGAACCGTCGGCCACGCCGGCGCGGCGCTCGGCTTCAACTGCTCGACGGTAATGGTCCCCGACGAGGACTTCGCCGTGTGGTCCAACGTGAACCGGAACTCCGACCTCCCCTACGTCCTCTCGAAGTGGATCGTCGCCCGGTTCTTCGGAGACTCCGAGGATCGGGCGATGGACTGGAACGCCGTGCAGCTCGAGCGCGTGGCGGCGCAGACTGACAACGCACGCCGCGTCGAGGCGGGGCGGCAGGCGGCCAGACTCGACCAGCCGCCCTCTCTTCCGCTCGCGGAATACGCCGGGTCGTACGAGAACGAGTTCGCGGGACCGCTCACGATCCGCGTCGTGGAGGGATCGCTCGACCGCCGACCCTCGCCCGCCGAGGGCCGAGCCGGGCGCTGGGACGCGACGCCCGGCCTGAACGAGCTTCCGGGCACCGACGTGTCGGCCTCGTCTGCGGGCTCTACGCAGCCGCGTCTGGTCGCGGAGCTCGACGGGCGTGAGCGGCCAATGCAGATCGAGCTCGAGCACTGGCACGTCGACCGGTTCGACGGCTGGTGGGGCGACATCAAGATCGGGTTTTCGTTCGAGATCGACGCTCAGGCGAAGGTGTCGGGCGTGACGCTCGACTACTACGGAGACTTCGCCCGGAAGCCGCACTGAGCGCGATCGGGGCGGATCGGCCAGGGGTCCGGCAGGCTTCGGTCCGCTCGCCTCAGGTCCCGGCCGGCCCGCGCGCCCCGAACCGGAAGACGCGGACGAGGACCGCGAACAACAGGCCGAGGATCACTACCCCCAGGTAGTCGATCATCGGGATCCGGTAGATCTCCTGCCAGCGACCCCACCCGACCTGCGAGTAGATCGCGGCGGCCGCCGCCAGCCAGCCGGCCGCTACCCCGAGCCGCGTCAGCCTGGACCAGCCGAGGCCGTGCATCTGCGTGACGATGAAGATCGCGGAGAATCCGAACAGGAACATCGTCCAGCCGGCCTGGCCCTGCATCAGCGCCACCATCGTCCCGTGAGCGACGACCAGTACCTCCTGGGTCAGCGTCCACCATTTGTTGATATGGACGCGTGTGAAGAAGAGGCTCCCCTGGAGCATCAGCAGAAGCGTGTAAAAGAACCCGACCAGGTGGCCGGATGTCGCCTCTGCGGGGTGGAACCAGAACGTGTACAGGATCGCCCAGGCGAAGTAATACCCGTGGTATTTTCGCGCGAACGCCGCCACGCGCTTCCCGATCGGGGCGCGAGCACCGAAGAACAGGCCCCGGCGGTTGTTCTCCATCAGGAGCACCCAGATCAGGAGCACCGCCACCGACCCGAAGGACGTGAAGACGTTCACGTCCTGCGCCAGTCCGTCGTACCAGAGATGGGTCTGGAGGACGTGCAGGAGCGCGAAGACGCCGTTGCCGGCGAGGGCGACCACGTTGATCCGGTGGAGGCCGGACGTGTAGCGCAGGCCGGAGTGCTGGGCGCGCCAGATCAGCCAGAAGAGGAAGAGCTGGTGCGTCACATAGAGCCCCCACGCGCTGACGCGTCCGGCCACGGTCTGCGAGGGGAGGACCCAGAAGTACCAGCCGGCGCCCGCGTCCGGGAGGTGCTCGATCGAGGCCAGACGTCCACCGAGAACCCACAGGAGCAGGCAGTATCCGACGATGAAGCCGATGCCGCTCCACAGCGCCGTCTGAGCGCTTCCGGGTCCGAGTCGATCCGCCGTCTTCAGGGTGTCCTCAGTCCGCCCGCAGCGCGTTGGCGGGATCGATCGACATGGCCCGACGGGCCGGCACCCAGGCGGCGATTGCCCCGACGAGCGCGAATCCGCCGACGACTACGGCGAAGGTGAACGGGTCGCGCGGCTCGACGCCGTACAGGGCCCCTTCGGCCAGCCGGCCCAGGGCGATCGCGGCGCCCGTTCCGGCCACCAGTCCGGCAAGCACCACCCTGCCGACCCGCCGGCTGACGAGCGCCAGGATCTGACCTGCCCCGGCCCCGAGGGCGATCCGGATGCCGATCTCCCGAGTGCGACGCGCGACCGCCTGGGACACGATCCCGGTGATGCCGACGGCCGCCAACAGCAGGGCGAAGACCCCGAACGCCCAGAAGAGCCGGGTCAGCAACCGAAGTCTCCACACGGAGTCGGCCACGGAGTCGGATACCATGCTGAGCCCCGAGATCGCGAGGTCCGAGTCTGCCTCCCGCACGATCTGCCGCAGCCCCGCGCCGACGGCCCCGCCCTCGCCACGGGCCAGCGCGATGATCGTCAGCCGGCTCGTCGGACGCTGCGCGAACGGGGCGTAGATCTGGAACCGCGCGTCCTGCTCGAGGCCGAGGTGCTTGGTGTCCTCCGCAACGCCGACCACCCGGGCGAAGCGGGGCGGATACGAGAAGGAGATGCGGACGCCGAGCGGGTCGCGACTGCCGAAGAACTCCCGGGCGAAGGTCTCGCTGATCACGACGACCTCCTCCGCATCGTAGTCGTCCGTGACCTCGAGCCGCCTTCCATGCCGCACTTCGATCCCCATCGTCTCGAAATACCCCGGCGTGACGGAGTTGAGCTCGGCCTGGGGGTTCTCCCGAAACGCGTTCTCGCCCTGGCCGTCCTCCCACCACATGACCTGATTGGTGCCGCTGCGAAACGGCATCCGGGTCACGACGGCGGCGGACGCGACGTCGGGTCGCGCCTCGGTCGTCTCGATCAAACGGTCGACGAACTGGAGGACGTTCTCGTCGGAGTCGTACCGGGCGCCTGGGAGCTGCACGGTACCGGACACGCGGCCCTCCGTTTCGAACCCCGGATCGACGGCCGTGATCTGCGACAGACTCCGGATCAGCAACCCCGACGCCACGAGCAGGACGGTCGAAAGGGCGACCTCGGCGAAGACCAGCACGTCACGTGAACGCCGGCTGCCGCGCCCGCCTCGGACCGACCGGCCCAGCTCACGGGCCGCTCCTGCGAGTAGCGGAGCGGTGCCGAAGAGGGCCGCGCTCAGGAACGTCAGGACGATGGCGAATCCGACGACCGAAGGATCGATGGTCGGCGCGAACCAGACCGGCTGCTCGGAGACCAGGCGCCCGAGGGCACCGACAGCCCAGGTGCCGAAGGCGAGTCCGACCAGCCCTCCCATGCCCGCGAGCACGAGGCTCTCGGTGAGCATCTGGCGAACGAGTCGACCGCGGCTCGCGCCGAGTGCCTGCCTGACCCCGAACTCCCCCCCGCGGTTCGTGGATCGGGCGAGCAGCAGGCTCGCGAGGTTGGCGCAGACGATGAGCAGCAGCAGCCCGACCGCGCTGAACAGGGCGATGAACGCGGGCCGGAGGTCGCCGGTTCGGTAGTCGCGGAGCGGAATGGCCTCGAACGAGCGGCCCTCGTTCGTGTCCACGAACTCCGCCGCGAGCCGGGACGACACGACGTCGAGTGTCGCCTGCGCCTCGGACCACTCCGTTTCCGGTGCGAGTCGGGCGTACGCCTGCAGCCAGTGGGTCCGGCGCGTGAGACGCTCGCCGGTCGGCTTGAGCGGGACCCACAGGTCGGCTCCCTCGGGAACATCCGTCGCCGCCGGCGCGACTCCGATCACTTCGTACCCCTGCCCGTCCAGCCAGACCGTCTCGCCGATCATCTCCTTCGCGCCAAACGCCTGCCGCCACAGACGCTCGCCGAGCACGACGACCGGCGCGGCGCCAGGCTGGTCCTCGCCTTCGACGAATCCGCGGCCGCGAATCGGCTGGATGCCGAGCGTCTCGAACATCGAGGAGCTCACGAGTCCGCCACCGATCCACTCCGTCCGGTCGTCGAGCCGGAGGTTGAACGGATCCCAGTCGGCCGCCATGACCGACGAGAGCGCCCCGCTCTGCTCTGCCGCCTCGACGTCAGGGTACGACCACCCGAGCATCAGGTCCGGCCGCTCGACGTCGCGGTTCACGAGTACGGCCAGATCCTCCGCGTCTTCGTACGCGTACGGGCGGAGGAGCGCGCCCTCGATCACGGCGAGCACCGCGACGTTTGCCGCGATGCCGAGACCGAGCGTGAGCACCGCGGCGAGGGTAAATCCCGGTGATCGTCGGTACGAGCGAACGGCAAACGAGATGTCCTGCCTGGCCGCGTCGAACCCCGGCGTCTGGATTCGGAGCCACCCCGCGTGCACGAAGGATCCGAGCGCCGGACCGACGAGCTGCAGGAAGGCACGACCCGAGCCGGCCCCGTCTCGGGCGAGCCGCTGCTCGCGATGCCAGATCTCGGCCTCCCACTCGCGCATCCAGCGTTCCCTGTGGCGGCGCGGGACGAAGATTGCCGCGTTCCCGACGAGCCACCGGGCGACGGCACCGAATGGCGGCGAGCTCACGAGCCACCTCCCGACCCCGGTACGACGAGACGGTCGCCAGCGATCCCGCTGAGCATCTGCACCGCATCGCGGAGCGCCGCCTGTCCCTCGCCCGACACCTCGTAGTACCGCCGGGCCGGACGCCCCTCCGCGGAAGCCCGCTGCTCGTCCTCCCACGAAGACCTCGCGAGGCCGTCCCGCTCGAGCCGGCTGAGAACGGGATAGACCGTCCCGCTGGCCAGGCCGGTCGATTCCATGATGTCGAAGCCGTAGCGGTGCCCGTTGGCCATGGCGTACAGCACGCTGAACGCCGTGAAGCTGAGTCTTCTCTGTCGTCCCACGTTGTCCGCTCCTGGAAGCGTACTTGCGTTTTCTACATAGCAGAGTAGTGAACGCTACATAGCCCCACAAGGCGTGCAACTAAATCCCTTCCCCTTACGTCACACACATATGAAGCGTTGAATTTTCGACAGTCTGTTGATTTTTCAACAGTCGGTGATTAGAGTGCGATGACGACGCATCGAAAACAGAACGGGGACCGGACCGAATGACCGACCAGCCACCGCTGAGCCGCCGCGAGCGAGAAGTCATGGACATCGTCCATGAGGTCGAGAGCGCGACGGCCGCCCAGATCCAGGAGCGCATGGACGACCCGCCGACCAACGCGGCGGTTCGCTCCGTGCTGCGGATTCTCGTTGAGAAGAAGCACCTCAAGTACTCACAGGACGGACCCCGATACGTCTACTCGGCGACCGTCTCGGGTAAGCGGGCGCGACGCTCGGCAATGCGCCACGTGGTCCAGACGTTCTTCGGCGGATCGGTGGAGGGGGCGGTGGCCGCCCTCCTCGAGCTCGAGGAGTCGTCATTCACGCCGGCGGAACGCCGACGCCTCAAGAAGATGATCGACGAAGCCGCGAAGGAAGGTCGATGATGGATATCGCCACGCTCGGTTCTCTGACGCTTCGCGGAACAGTCGTTCTGGGGGCGGCCGCCCTGCTCGCCTGGTCTCTGAAGAAGGAGGCCGCCGGCACGCGTCACATCCTGTGGACCGCGACCTTCGGGTTGCTGCTCGCACTTCCGGCGGCGTCCAGGTGGATGCCCGGCTGGGAGCTCGGCGTCCTGCCGGCCACCCTGCGGACCGCGCCCCAACTTGCGCCCGGCACCCTCGCGCCAGCGGCCCCGAACCTCATCTCGTTCGGCGTCGAGTCATCGAAGGCGGGCGTCGCGCCCCTCGCCACCGGTCTTCCGACGCACCCGCTCGTCTCTGACCTCGAGAGCGGGCCGCCGACTCTCGCCCCGTCCGTCGCCCGAGTCGGCCCGGTACCCGGCGACTTCCCGTGGGCGCCGGTCCTCTGGACCCTCTGGGGCCTCGGAGCCGCCGCGGCCCTGACCTCGATCCTGGTGGGGCATCTGCGGCTCAGGTCGCTCGTCCGGAAAGGGACGGTCGTCCGGGACCCGGTCTGGCTGGGACAGGTCGACGACCTTCGCGTCCGCCTCGGAATCGATCGCTCCGTGGCGCTCGTGATCGATCCCGCCGTGAGCGCCCCCATGACCGGAGGCGTGCGGTTCCCGGTGATTCTGCTGCCCGACGACGCGACCGACTGGACGCCCGAGCGTCGACGAGTGGTCCTGACTCACGAGCTCGTCCATATCAGGCGACACGATGTGCTGCGGCAGGTGGTCGGACGAGTGGCGCTCGCCGCCTACTGGTTCCACCCACTCGGCTGGCTGGCCTCTCGACAGGCTGCGGCGAGCCGTGAACTGGCCTGCGACGAAGAGGTCCTCGCGATGGGGACGCGCCCTTCGGAGTACGCCTCGCTCCTTCTCGAGATGGCCGATCGCCGAGCGATGCCGTCCGCACTCTGTCTATCCATGGTCCAGCCCTCGCAGCTGGAGAGGAGAGTCATGTCCATTCTCGATCCCAAGCGACCGCATAGAAGCTCGTTCGCGACCGGGGCCGCTCTCGTCGCCTTGGCGGTGTTCGGAATCTCGGCGGCGGTGGCGCAGCCCGTGCCGGCCCCGCGGCCTGCGGTTCCGGCCGTCCCGCCTGAGCCGGCTGCGCTCCCGGTGATCGCACCGCTGCCGCCGGGACTGCCGGGCGAGCTCGCGCCCGAGCCGGCGCCACTGCCCACCGCCGCACCACGCCCGCATGCGCCGCTCGCCGAGACGATGCCCGAGGGCGTGCCCGAGCCCGTCCTGGCACCGTCGCCGCCGACGGCCGTACTGCCGATGGCCCTTCCCCAGGAGGCGACATGCAAGATGGAAGGCGTGAGCGGGAGCTTCAGGGGAACCCTCAGCTCGGATGAGGGGCGGACCGAAATTTCCGGGACGCATGACCGCGACCACGTGATCCAGAAGTACGATGATGACCTGCGCCTCTGCATGCGCCTCCACGGGGACGTCGAGATGTCGGACGACCACTCTTCGATCGAGGCGATCGGCAGCGACGGCTGGGTCGTCCTGGAGTCGGAAGAGGACGTGCTTCGACGGCTCGTCATCACGCCCGGCTCGGGGGGCTTCGAGTACGACTTCTCCGTGGGCGGACGAACGGCCACGTTCGATGGCGAGGCCCGCGAGTGGCGCGACGCGATGCTCACCGTGCTGGGCGGCTATTCCGAGGCGATGAGCCTCCGCGGCGAGCAGGCGTCACTCAAGGGGGAGATCGCCTCGCACCACGGCGAGGTCGCGAGCATGCGCGGGGAGATCGCGTCGCACCACGGCGAAGTTGCCTCCCTCAGGGGCGAAATCGCCTCTGAGCAGGGTGAGATCGCGAGCCTGCGTGGCGAGATGTCCGCGCTGACCGCACACGCTCGGCTCCTCGAGCGGGAGCGCCGCGAAGCCGAAGGCGCGAACGAGCGCAACGAACTGGCCGAGCAACTGGTCGAGCTCGAAGACCACATCGCCGAGCTGCGCGACGAGGTAGCGGCGCTCGAGCGGTCGTCTCGCATCTCGGACATCGAGGCCGAGCTGGAGGAGATCGACCATTCCGAAGAGATCGCCGAGCTCGAAGCCGAGATCGTCTCCTACGAGCTGCAGTCTAAAGCCGAGGCCCTCGAAGCCGAGATCGTCACCCTCGATGCCGAACGTCGCGCCGAAGAGATCGAGGCGCGTATCGAGCCAGCGCTCGAACGACTGCGCAGGCTGAGCCGGGGTCGGTAGGCCCCGCTCAGCTCCCGGCCCCGATTCGCAGTCTCACCACGTACGGGCCGCCGAGATCATCCTGCGTCACGCCGTAGAGGAAGTCACCGACGGCGCGACGGACACTGTTCATCGGGACAGACAGCTCGACGGCACCGAGGAAGCGGCCGTCAGCGCGCTGGCCAGGGCGTCCATGTCCGACATGTCGTTGTAGACGTGCGGAGACACCCGTACCGCCCGACCCCTCACCGACACGAACACCTCGTCCTCGCAAAGGCGAGCACGTATGACGGTCGGGTCCACGTCGTCGGGAAGGTGGAGCCCGAATAGATGGGTCGTCTCGGGAGTGGAGCCTCCCAGACCCAACCCTTCAAGCCGCGGATCCTCGAAGAGCGCCTTCGTGAGACGGGCGATGTAGGCGGAGATGTCAGCGACACCCCATTCGAGAAGCTGCTCGAGGCCAGCGATGAACATCGGCATGAGAACGAAGTTCGAAGTCTCGCCGACATCGTAGCGGATCGCGCCAGGACGGTATTCGCCTCCCTGCTCACCGAGTGAAGAGAAGTCGTCGCTCCCCGCACGGGTCAGCCAGGATTCCTCGATCGGCACCCCATCGTCGTACCTCGGGCCGAAGTAGGCGGCACCGATCGAGTAGGGTCCGGTCAGCCACTTGTATGCGGCGCACACGAGCGCGTCGGGTCGGAGGCGCTCGAAGTCGAACGGCTCCGCGCCGACGGTCTGCGTCCCATCGATCACGAAGGCGGCCCCCACCTCCCGAGCCCGGTCGCCGAGAGCGGCGAGGTCGAAGCGGGTGCCATCGGTCCAGTGAACCGGTTCGACCGCTACCACGGCCGTAGCGGCGTCGATCGCCTCGAGCAGCGCCTCGTTCCAGGCGGCTGAGTGGCCCGGCCCCGCGTGCGGCCCACCGGAGGCCGAGACCGTCGGACATCCGACGACCCGGAGCTCCCCCCCGCCCTCGTCGCACTTCCGCCGCCAGGAGTGGACGTTCGACGGGAACTGCCGCGCGATCGTGACGACGTTCTGACCGGCCGGCACCGACGTGTTTCTGGCCACGGACGCGAGCCCATAGGAGGCGGAGGGGATGATCGCGACACGGGCCGGTTCCGCTGCCCCAATCAGCCGGGCGAAGAGCGACCGGGCCTCGTCCACCTCGGTGAAGAAGTCCGACTCCTCGATTCGCGAGGGGACGACTTTTCTCCGAACCCCGGCGATCCCGGCCGCCTCGACCCGCTTCGAAAGCGGGGACATGTATGCGCAGTTGATGTAGTGGCAGCCGTCGGGGAGCGAGAAGAGCTCTTTCTGACAGGAGAGACCGCCCGACTCCGGGTGCCCAGTCAAGTGGCTCACTCGGCGCCCGACCCGCTCATCCCCTTCGGCTCCCAATCACCGTACTTCTCGTACGCCGGGGGCTCGTCGCCCTGGTACTTCGTCATCTGATCGCAAAGCCACTGGATCCACTCGTCGAATTTCGGCCGGCCGTTCTCCTCCCGGAACTCGCCGGCCCAGACGTGGAGCTTCTTCCAGGCCTGAAGTACCACGCCGCCCATGAGCTCCCAGACCATGTCGAGAGTCGTGATCCGACGGTGGACCATGATTCCGACCGATTCGAAGGTCAGGCTCACCAGCATGGCCGCGTCCTCGTACTGCGGGTCCATCTGGCCCAGTTGCTCGCGGCTCACTCCATCCGGCAGACCGAGAACCAGACGTAGCGCGTGGGCGAACTCGGGCGTCTGAAACGAGCGCGCCAGCTCGATCGCCGCCTGGTCGCGGCGTTGCCGGCGAAAGTGCGCGAGCTGTACGAAAGCGAAGCCGACACCGCCAACGACGATCGCGGCTCCGATCACCTCGGCCACTGCGGCTAACGATTGTAGATCCATGGAATCCTCCGTCGGTCCCTTCCGTCGCTGGCTGGTGAAAACCCTACAGCGCTTCGTCGCCTTCCACGACGCCGAGCAAATCCTCGCCGCCCGCATCCCGAAACACGGCCGCCGCCTCTCGCCGGCGCTCCGAAGCACGTTCCTGCGCGGCTGCGTATCCGGGCTCCTCCGCCAGCCGCCGCATCCACGGGTCTGTCTCGAGCCCTCCGATACAGAGGTACCCCCGGTCGATCATCTCGTCGATCAGCTGGAGTCCGTACTCGGTCAGCCCGGCGCGGGCCGCCACCCGGGCGAAGAAGAACAGGGCCTCGGGATCCGGCATCCCCCCATCGACGGCCTCACGGAGCTTCTTCTCCGCTGCCTCGGGTCGACCCCGCACCGCATCGCGAAAACTCCCGGCAAACGCCTGTTCCAGCCCCTCGAAGACGTTGGGTGCATTCTCGTAGAACGCGAGCGCCTCCTCCTCCTGCCCCTCGAGTGCGATCGCGAGCGTCCTGAGCGTTTGCGCCCGCGAGGCCGGCGCGACTTCCACCGCCAGGTCCAACTCTCCGAGCTGGAGGTACGTGAACTCGATGCTCGTCTCGATCGTGGGGTCGAGATTGCGCGCACGCCGGTCGGCCGCGATCGACGCGGAGTACAGACCACAGAAGCGACACGCCGACACCAGCCCGGCCCACAACTCCGCCTCCGACGGCATCTCGCGCACCCTCTCCAGCAGACGAAGCATCGCGCCCACGGGGTCCCGCAGGTCCTCGATCTGGTGGTAGGTGTAGAGGTGGTGGAGCGTCGGTGAATCGGGGTCCTGCTCGAACGCCTGCGCGAACGCCCTCTTCGCGCGCTCGAGATGCTCCTCGGCGTCGGCCATCTGGTACTTCGCGATGATCCGGCACACGCGAGCGTACTGCGCCCGCGCAGGGGTGAAGTCCGGGTCCACGTCCACAGACTCCGCCAGGAGGTCGCGAATCGTGAGGAGCTCGGCTGCGCTCGTGACCGTCGCGGCCGCGTGGAGGGCTCTCAGGTAGAGCTCGTACGCGCGTGGGCTCGCCGACCGGTCGCGGTGGACGCGCTCTTCCTCGCCGGCCGAGAGCGGGATCGCGATCCCCGCGAGCACCCGATCGGTGAGGTCGTCCTGTAGCTGGAAGAGGTCGTCCACGGCCACCTCCTCCCGGGTCGACCAGACGACCGTCCCTGCCGGCACCTGGAGGAGCTCGGTCGTCAACCGAAGACGCGAACCGGCGGACATGAGCGTCCCGGCGAGCGCGTAGTCGACCTCCGCCTCCGAGGCCAGCCTCTTCAGATCCAGCTCGCCGTCCTCGTTATGAGCTTTCGGCGCGAGCCGCGAGGACCGCACCGCCAGGTGCTGGAGACCGGACAGCGACCCGCCGATCGCCTCGGGCAGGCTCGTCGCCAGGAACTCGAGGTCCGGGTCCGGCCGAAGCATCCGAAACGGGAGCGCGATGAACCTCCGGACCGTCTCGGCGCGCCGCTCGATCGGCGGCGTCGAACCGCCGGGATCCGACTGAAGGGCGCGCATGCGATCCAGCGCGCCGATCAGCTCGGCGGACATGTCGGCCGCGGTTGCCGGCCGCTCCTCGGGGTCCTTCGCGATCGACCTGCGGATCGTGGCGTCGATCGCCTCGATCCCCGTGGCCCCCGTGAGCGGTGGCGGCGATTCGAAGGCACAGGCGTGGAAGATCGCGATCGGGTCGTCGCCGGGGAACGCGTACTCCCCCGCCAGCATCTCGTAGAGCACGGCACCGCACGCGAAGAGGTCGCTCCGCGGACCGAGCCCTTCGGCGCGCCACTGCTCGGGTGCCATGTAGTGTGGCGTCCCGATGATCGCGCCCTCCTGGGTCAGCTGCGTATCGACCGGCCCTTCGACGTGTCGGGCGAGGCCGAAATCGAGGATCTTCGTCCCATGCGGGGTGAGAAAGATGTTGGAGGGTTTCAGATCCCGGTGCACCACCCCGCTCTCATGCAGCGCCGCGAGTGGGGAGAGCACGTCCACGGCGATCCCGATCGCCTCCTCGACCCCGAGACGCTCGCGCTTCATTCGGGCGTCGAGCCCCTCTCCCTCGAGGAGCTCCATGGCGACCCAGAGTTCTCCGTCCTGCTCCTCGACGTCATAGACCTGACAGATGCCCGGATGGTTCAGGCTCGCGGCCGCTCGCGCCTCGCGCCACAACCGGTCGAGGCCGTCCGCGGCACGAGTCGTCCCGAGCGTCTTGAGCGCGACCCGACGGCCGAGGCGGTCGTCCTCCGCGCGGTAGACGACGCCCATCCCACCTTCGCCCAGGACGTCGATGATCCGGTACGGCCCCACTGATCGGGGGTGTGGGGCAGTCTTCGGTTTCTTCCGAAACGGTACGATCGTGCGTCCCCGGAGTTGAGTGCTCGCGGTCGGAGCGACGGAAGATGCAGGGGCATACCGCCGGCGGGCGAGCCCCGGGGCGACCGACGACCGGGCAGGTGTGACGACCCTTGTCGTGCGAACACCACTAGGGCGTCCGGGCCTGCCGGGATCGCGTCACATCGCGCGTTGGGTTGCGACAACCGTAACCAATTGTATGACAACGTGTTGTGGCGTGTACCGCATCCTGCTTCACACAGTCCGACGGAGGGTATGCGCCTTGCGAGGCTGAGGGCGAACCCAAGTCCCGCCGGAGGCGACGTTTGGAAAGACCCGGTACCGCGTGACCGCTCGGGTAGTACGCGTGTCGGCCTTCACGGCAGGCTGCGTTCTCGTGTCGAACATGATCGGCACGGGCATCTTTGGAACCACCGGCTTCATGGCCGCCGACCTGGGCAGCCCGTGGTGGATCCTGGGGCTATGGGCACTGGGCGGCGTGTACGCGCTGTTTGGGGCCTTCTCGTACGCGGAGCTGGGCGCCGCCATCCCGAGATCCGGCGGCGAATACGTCTATCTGCGCGAGGCGTACGGACCGATCTGGGGATTCCTGTCGGGCTGGACGTCGCTCGCCATCGGGTTCAGCGCGGCGATCGCGAGCGCCGCCCACCTGTTCGCCGGGCACGCCCGGGAGCTCCTGACCCCCGTCCTCGGCGAAGGCTCGATCTTCCTGAGCCAGATCCCGCTCGCCCTCGCGATGCTGTGGGCGCTCACCGCGGTCCACATCATCGGGCTCGGGGCCGGGGGACTCCTGCAGAGGATCCTCACCGTGCTCAAGGTCGGTGCGATTCTCGCGCTCCTGGGCGCGGGATTCGCGAGCTCGAACGGCGACTGGGCCCACCTGACCGCGCCGGACGCGTCGCCCTCGTTCGGCATCGGGACGCTGCTCGTCTCGTTCATGTTCGTGACGTTCAGCTTCTCCGGCTGGAATGCCGCGAGCTACATCGCCGACGAGATAGACGAGCCGCAGCGGAACCTCCCGCGGGCGATGCTGCTCGGGACGACGACCGTGGCCGCGCTCTACGTCGCGCTCAACGTCGTCTATCTCTACGCCCTCCCGCTGAGCGGTCTCGCGTCCGACCCGATCGACCTCGTCGGTCAGAAGTCCGCCGTCACGCTTCTCGGATCGGGGGCCGGTCAGTGGTTCACCGCGCTTCTCACGATCTCGATCATGGGCGCGGCAAGCGCGATGATCTGGGCGGGGCCAAGGGTCTATCACGCGATGGCGACCGACGGTGTGTTACCGGCGTTTTTCGCCGACAAGTCGAAGGCCGGTGTCCCCGCGCGATCGATCGTGCTTCAGAGCCTGTGGACGTCGGTGCTCGTGATCTCGGGCACGTTCGAGACGCTCGTCCTCTACGCGTCGTTCGTGCTGATCATCTTCGCCGCGCTCGCGGTGCTCTCGGTGTTCGTGCTGCGCGCGAAACGGCCCGAGCTCGAGCGGCCCTACCGGACGTGGGGCTATCCGGTCGTGCCGGCGCTCTACCTCGCGCTCTCGGCCGCGATCTGCTGGGCGGCGCTGACGCTCCAGCCGACGGAGTCGTTCCTCGGCCTGCTCACGGTGGCCGCCGGGGTGCCGGTCTACCTCTGGATGAGGCGCCGGAACACGCGGTAGGGCAAGGACGTCGGAGTCCACTCGATCTTGCGCTTGGGCTACCCCGGATGGCAGCGAGATTCCGCGGATCGTGTTCAGGCCGGAGCGAGTCCCCGACTAGGAGACGCGCTCGACCGTGTCGCCGATTTCGTAGAGAAACTCAGGAGCGAAATCCGCCCCGTTCGGCCATTCGATCGTGCACGTTTCGGGGTTGACCGCGACCCGCCGAAACGCGTCCGGGGTTCGGAGCGGCTCGAAGACCTCGCCGATCAGTTCCTCTGACAGGTCCACGTCTTTCGCCACGCCGTCGCTGAAGCCCACGCGAAGGACGTAGCCCTCAATGTGCTCCACCGATTCCACATGCAGGAACATCACGATCGTTGTCATCGAAGGGGCGGGATCGGCTGGAGCGCTCTGCGCTCGCGGGCACGCTCCCAGTCCTCGGTCAGTTCCTCTCGGTGCTGATCCGCCCACTCGAGGACCATTCGCAGCGGCCGGCGAGACATCCGTCCCGTGACCATACCGCTCTCGATCTCCACCGTGATCTCCTCACCGCCGTACCGCGCGTGAAAGTGGGGAGGAGGGTGGTCCTTGTAGTGCATGAAGATCACGATCCCAAAGATCGAGACCCCGCGCGAACGGCCAGGACCCTGTATCTTGTCGGTTCGCTACGAATCAGTCTCTCGACCGAAGCTGTATGAAGACTCGACACACCTGCATCACCACAGTGGTTTTCGCCCTCGCCACCGCCGCGTGCGCGGGGAGCACCCCCGAACCGCAGACCGGGCCCCGCGCGTCCGCCGAAGAGCTCGCCGAGCTGGAGCGGCTCTACGAGGCGCGTGCCGACAGCGCCCGGATGAACGTGAACGAGGCCGACGTGCGGTTCATGACCGGGATGATCTCCCACCACGCGCAGGCGCTCGTGATGGCCGCGATGGCGGAAACGCACGGCGCGAGCGCGCCGATGCTCATCCTGACCGGACGCGTCACCAACGCGCAGACCGATGAGATCAACCTCATGCAGGGCTGGCTCCGAGATCGGGGGCGGCCCGTGCCGGAGGTCGAGATCGACGGGACCGAGCTGCTGATCGACGGCGGCCCACCGATGCGGATGCACGGCATGCTGACAGATCAGCAGATGCGCGAGCTCGACGAGGCGCGCGGGACCGAGTGGGACCGACTGTTCCTGACGTACATGATCCAGCACCACGAGGGGGCCGTCGCCATGGTCGCCGATCTGTTCGGTACCGACGGCGCGGCGAACGACGACATCGCGTTCAAGCTGGCCTCCGACATCCAGGTGGATCAGATCACCGAGATCCGCCGCATGAAGCTCATGCTAGAGGAGTTGACATCACCATGACGCCAAGCACCGCGCGCAGCGCGAACTTCATCCACCGGCTCGCGCCGCTAGCGCTGGTCGCGGGGGCCGTGGTCTTCTCCGCCTGCGCCTCGGCGAGTGGCGGCATGCCGATGACGCCGACCCAACAGGCCCCGATGGCGTACGACGCCAGCCCGGGCGACCCGGACCCGCGAATCGGTCTCGGCGCCGGACTGTTCGACGCCGAAGAGGCGATCTGGAATCTCGAGTGGGTTTCGCAGAGCCCGCCGCCCCCGTCGTTCGTCGGCTCGACGAACTCCGACCTCGCCTTTCTCGGCGACTACGCGATGCAGGGGAACTACGACGGCGTCATGATCTGGGACATCTCGGATCCGGCGAACCCGACGCTCACCACCGAGTACGTCTGCCCCGCCTCACAGAGCGACGTCTCGGTGTACGGGAATCTGATGTTCGTCTCCGGTGAGGGGACGAGCGGCCGGCTCGACTGTGGCGATCAGGGTGTGCAGGAGGCCGTGAGCCACCACCGGCTGCGCGGGATCCGGATCTTCGACATCTCCGACGTCCGCAGCCCCGAGTACATCGCGAACGTCCAGACATGCCGCGGGTCGCATACGCACACCGTGCTCAAGAGCCCGAGCGACGACGAGAACGTCTACATCTACGTCTCCGGTTCGTCGTCCGTCCGACCCGAGGAAGAGCTCGAGGGCTGTGTCGCCGCCGGCGATGACCCGGCCTCCGCGCTGTTCCGGATCGAGGTCATTCGTGTGCCGCTCGACTCGCCCGAGGACGCGGCGATCGTGAGCTCACCGAGGATCTTCCAGGATCTCGTCGCCCCCGAAACGCACGGCGCGTCGCCGGCCGACGAGCGGATGATGGAAGAGGCGGTCGCCCGTGGCGAGTTCGTCGCCACCATCCAGGGGCAGTCGATGGTCCTCCCGCCTCAGTTCATTCAGCCGCAGCTTCAGCGGGTCATGCGTGAGCGTGGCGGTACAGGTACGCCGACGGCCGCCGACAGCGCCAAGCTCCGCGAGGAGATCCCCGGGATCATCGAGGCGATGGTCTCTCAGCAGGGCGGCGGCGAGGACGAGGACCCCGACGCCCCGCGGCCCGGCCCGACGCAGTGCCACGACATCACCGTCTATCCCGAGATCGGTCTCGCCGGCGGCGCGTGCGGCGGATACGGCCTGCTACTCGACATCCGCGACCCGGAGAACCCGGTGCGGATCGACGCGGTCGCCGACTCGAACTTCTCCTACTGGCACTCCGCGACGTTCAACAACGACGGCACGAAGATCCTCTTCACCGACGAGTGGGGCGGCGGCGGCGCGCCGAAGTGCCGCATCGACGACCCGTACGAGTGGGGCGCGGACGCGATCTTCACGCTCGAAGAGGGCCGCATGGTCTTCCACGAGTACTTCAAGATGGACGCGCCACAGACCTCCATCGAGAACTGCGTCGCGCACAACGGCTCGCTGATCCCGATCCCCGGGCGCGACGTCATGGTACAGGGCTGGTATCAAGGCGGGATCAACGTCTTCGACTGGACCGACCCGGATAACCCGATCGAGATCGCGTTCCACGACCGCGGTCCGTCGGACGCCGATAGCCAGGGCCCGGGCGGCAGCTGGTCGGTGTACTGGTACAACGGCGTTCTCGTGAATTCCGAGATCTCGCGCGGCCTGGACATCTTCAGGCTCATCCCGAGCTACTACCTGACGCAGAACGAGATCGACGCCTCGAACACGGTGCGGCTCGATTATCTGAACGCGCAGGGACAGCCGCAGTACGTGTTCCCGCCGTCGTTCGCTCTGGCGAGGGCGTATGTCGACCAGCTCGAGCGGTCGGGTGGGCTGTCGGCCGGCCGGATCGCCGAAGTCCGTGCGGCATTGGCCGACGCGGACGGTGGCTCGCGGAACGGCCTGAGCGGTCTGGCGAACGAGCTGGATCGTGAAGCCGGCTCGTCGAGTGATTCCGCGAAGGTGCGGACGCTCGCCGGCGCCGTGAGAGACCTGTCCAGCTAGGCTCGAATCGCTGAACAACAGAAGCCCCCACTCGGCACGCCGGGTGGGGGCTTCGTCGCATCCGGGCCGCGTTCACGGACAAGGCTGGTGGCGGCCGATGACTACCGCTCGATCGCCCCGTCTTCCGGAGTCGGCCGGAGAGTCGCGTCCGAGTCCGAGACGCCGTGTGGCCAGTCCAGCTCGACGACACCGAGCAGTCGGGCCCACGCCTGGGGCGCTCGCGCGGTGGGTCCGGACTCGAACGGGATCACGAATACCGGAGCACTCGAAGACGGAGGGCCTGGGGCCACCGCATCCGTTTCGAGCATGGCAGTGCCCGCGATGCCCAGGGTGACGGCGAAGAAGGTGTACCCGACCGAGCGTGTGCTGTACAGCATGGATGTCGCATCCTCCCTGAGTGTGATCGCCTGAGAGCCACGGGTGGAAGAGGGCTCTCCCACTCGGTACTCTCGAACGGCCCGAAAGCTCCCCGGGATTGACGTCCGCCGGGGGAACTCCGTCACGGGCGGCCGGCGCGCCTCGTTGTCTGGATAGCACGCCCGCGTGATTTCCACATTCCCGAGGAGCACGAGGATGGAGCGCACGGAGTCGAGGACTCGCCCCCGTCGGTTCGGCACTTCGTCGGCGTCATGCGTGCTGTTATGCGGTGTGGTCGCGATCGCCGGGTGCTCGGGAACCTCCGCGCCCGGAGTCACGCCTCCCGGGTCCGGCGAGCCGCTGATCGTCGAGGGCATGAACATCGACCGCCTGGCCGAGCTGTCGGGCGCGATCCGGTTCGGCACGTTCCCCGACCTCCACAGTCTCCTGATCATGCGGAACGGAAACATGGTGCTCGAGCGGTACTACAACGGCTCGGGCCCGGACGACGTCCACACCATGCAGTCCGTGACC
>JAOTZH010000053.1 GCA_029861425.1 Gemmatimonadota bacterium | reverse complement strand
GGTGGAAGTCACGATGTCGGCATGTGGCACCGGCGACGGGTGCGCACCGGTCGCGATCAGACCCGCGATGTGCGCCATATCGACGAGGAGCTTGGCGCCGCTCGCCTTCGCGATCCGACCAAACCGTTCGAAGTCCAGCTCGCGCGGGTAGGCGCTCGCACCGGCGATGATGAGCGAAGGTCGCTCCCTCCTGGCCAATTCCTCGAGGGCGTCGTAGTCGACGCGTCTGTCCGCCTCGCTGACCCCGTAGGAGATAACATTGTACCAGCGGCCCGAGAAGTTGACCGGTGAGCCGTGGGTCAGATGGCCGCCGTGCGACAGGTCCATCCCGAGGATCGTATCCCCGGTCTCGATGAGCGCGAACAGCGCGGCCATGTTGGCGGGTGCTCCGGCATGCGACTGGACGTTGGCATGCTCCGCGCCGAAAAGCTCTTTCGCCCGCTCTCTGGCGAGGTCTTCCACCTCGTCGACGTGGACACAGCCCCCGTAGTACCGCTTGCCCGGGTACCCCTCGGCATACTTGTTCGTCATCACGCAGCCGACAGCCTGGAGCACGGCCCGAGAGACGAAGTTCTCGCTCGCGATCAGCTCGAGTCCCGACCGCTGCCGCTCGAGCTCTCGTCCGATCGCGCCGGCGACCTCGGGGTCCGTGTCGGAAAGCGATGCCGACCCGTGTCTCGGATCGGTGGGGACGGAAACGGTGCTCATATCAACCTCGTCCGAGCGCTCAAACGGGACCCCGGTGGAGCCGTCCGACCCGCTCCAACCGGTGCTCTGCCACCCGATCGGCGGCCTCGCCACTGGTGATGCCTTCGGCGGCGGCGAGATCGAAGATGTCCAGCAGGACGTTGTAGATCTCTCCGGCCTTTCGCTTCGACCGCTCGAGGCTCCAGCCTGCGAGCTCCGAATACACGTTGATCAGTCCGCCGGCGTTGATCACGTAGTCGGGCGCGTACATGATCCCACGTTCTTCTAGCTCGTTGTCGTGATCGTACGACGCGAGCTGATTGTTGGCGGCTCCCGCCACGATATCGACCTTCAGCTGCGGCAAGGTGTCGTCGTTGATGATCGCGCCGAGCGCGCAGGGCGCGAAGATGTCCGCGTCGACGCCGTAGATCTCATCGGGCCCGACGACTTCGGCGCCGAGGTCCGCGGCGACCTTGCCTATCTTCTCATCATCGATGTCCGTCACGATGAGCTTCGCGCCTTCACCGGACAGGTACTGACAGAGGTAGTACCCGACGTGCCCGGCCCCCTGCACGGCCACGGTTTTGTCAGCGAGCGAATCGTTGCCGTACTTCTTGAGGGCGCAGGCCTTGATCCCCCGGTAGACACCGTAGGCGGTTACCGGAGAAGGGTCCCCCGAGCGGCCCTGGATCCCGACGACATGCTCCGTCTCCATGTGGACGAAATCCATGTCCTCCACCGAGACTCCGACGTCCTCAGCGGTGATGTAGCGGCCGCCGAGGCTATCGATCGCCCGCCCGTGCGCCCGCATCAGCATCTCGCGGTCGCGCACCTTGTTGTCGCCGATGATCACGGCCTTGCCGCCGCCGAGATTGAGGCCGGCGACGGCGGCCTTGTAGGTCATCCCGCGCGAAAGACGCAGGACATCGATCAGCGCGGCGGTGTCGGACTCGTATTGCCAGAATCGCGTGCCACCGAGCGCGGGCCCGAGGGTCGTGTCGTGGATCGCGATGATGCTCCGGTAGTTGCAAGAGGGATCGTGATTGATCACGACCTGCTCATGTCCCATCTCCGCCAGCAGATCGAACAACTCGGGCGTCGTGTCCTCCAACGCCTCTAGCCCGACCTCCGGCACCTCCAGCCCAGGCTGCGTCACGTCTCGCCACCCCTTTCTCTATACAGTTGCCGCGCCGCGATCACACGGTGGATTTCGTTCGTGCCTTCGTAAATCTCCGTAACTTTCGCGTCGCGGAACAGCCGCTCGACCGGGTACTCCCTGGAATATCCGTACCCGCCGTGTACCTGCACCGCTTGCCTCGTGACGTCCATGGCCGTCTCGCTTGCGAAGAGCTTCGCCGCACTGGACAGTCTTCGCTTCCGCGGGTCGTCCGCCATTTGCGCCCGGGCCGCCCGCTCCAGGAGGCCACGCGCCGCCTCGATTCGCGCACCCATATCGCCGAGCTTGAACTCCAGCCCCTGGAAATCCTTGATCGCTCGACCGAACTGGTGACGCTCAGCCGCGTAGTCGAACGCGTGATCCAGGGCGGAAGCGGCGATTCCGATTGCCTGTGCCGCGATGCCGAGACGGCCGCTCTCGAGGGCTTCGAGTGCGTAGGAGAAGCCGCGTCCCGACTCGCCGATGAGACAGCTGTCATCCAGGCGGACACGATCGAGGGTCAGGGACACGGTCTCCGACCCCCGCTGGCCCATCTTGAGCTCCTTCTTTCCCGCGGCGAATCCGGGCGTCCCCTTCTCGACCACGAACGCGCCGATGCCCCGAGTACCCTTGCGGTCATCCGGCGAGTCGGTCCTCGCGAACAGGAAGACCAGCTCGGCAGACGCCCCGTTCGTGACCCACATTTTCTCGCCGGTGAGCTCCCACCCGTCGTCGACTCTGGTGGCCTGCGTCCGAAGCGCCGCGGCATCCGTGCCGGCGCCGGCTTCCGATAGCGCAAAGGCCGCGAGCGCCTCCCCGGTCGCCATCGCCGACAGCCACCTGGCGCGTTGCTCGTCGGTGCCGCGATTGCAGAGGATCGAAACTGGAAGCGAGTTGTGGACGCTGACCGAGACGGCGACTCCGGCATCCCCCCACGCCAGCTCTTCCAGCACGTAGAGATAGGTGAGCAGGTCGATCTCGAGACCGCCATACCGCTCGGGCACGCGCATCCCCAAAAAGCCCAGTTCTCCAAGCTCGGCGTGAATCTCGGTGTCGAACAGATCCTCGTTCCGGTCCCGTGCGTCGGCTGTCGGGCGAAGTCGGTCCTCGGCGAACTGGCGCGCCAGCTCGACGATCTGGCGTGACTCGTCCGGAAGGGCGATCCCGGTGAGAGGCTGACGGGCCATGTCAGCTTTCCGAATAGTCGTAGAAGCCGCGACCCGACTTGCGGCCGACACGACCGGCCGACACGTACTTCCTGAGCAGCGGACACGGCCGATACTTCGAGTCACCCAGGTCGCGATGCAGGACTTCCATGATAGCCAGGCAGGTGTCCAGGCCGATCAGGTCCGCGAGCGCGAGCGGCCCCATCGGGTGGTTCATCCCGAGCTTCATAACGGCGTCGATCGCGTCGGCTTCGGCGACCCCCTCCATGAGGCACACGACCGCCTCGTTGATCATCGGCATCAGGATCCGGTTCGAGACGAACCCCGGGAAGTCGTTGGCGGCGACCGGCGTCTTCCCGAGACGTTCGCACAGGTCGAGCGTGAGCCGAGTCGCTTCGTCCGACGTCTCCAGCCCCCGGATCACCTCGACCAGCTTCATGACCGGAACCGGGTTCATGAAGTGCATCCCGATCACCCGCTCGGGCCAATCGGCGTGAGCGGCGATCTCGGTGATCGAGATCGAGCTCGTATTCGTCGCAAGCAGCGCGTCCGGGCTCGCCACGTCGGCGATGGAGCGGAAGAGCTCGAACTTGAGTCCCGGGTTCTCCGTCGCCGCCTCGACAACGACGTCCGCGTCCGACAGGGCGTCGAGATCCGTCCCCGTGCCGAGGCGAGCAAGCGCACCCTCTGCGTCCGAGGCCGCGATCCGCTCCCTGGAAACCTGTCGGTCCAGGTTCTTCTGGATGGTCGCGCGCGCTCGCTCGAGCGCGTCCGCGTCGACATCGACGAGCGCGACGTCCATCCCGGCCAACGCGAACACGTGCGCGATGCCGTTGCCCATAGTCCCCGCACCGACAACACCGACGCGAGTGACCTCGCCTGCAGCCTTCAAACGGTCTCCTCCTGACGGGGGTCCGGGTGGGATCATCGGCGCGACAAACTCTCGATTTCCGGCCGCCACCGCCACATCCAGACGATGGCTGCGATGCTCGCCAGCGAAACGAGCAATCCGCCCTCGGGACCGAAAGCGCCGCCCGTCAGGACATCGGGGCCGGAGACCATCGGATCGAACCCGGGCATCTCGAAGTCGAGACCGCTCACGGAAAGCTCGCTGACAGCCATCACCCAGTTCCAGCCGGCATGCACGCCGGTCGCGAACCACAGGCTTCGCGTTCGCCAGTACGCGACGCCCAGCAGCAGCCCGGCCAGCCCGATGTTGATCAGAGGCAGGGCGGCCGCATTCGGGTTGAGTCCGTGTGCCGCCGAGAAGAACAGAGAAGTCGTGACGAGCGCGGCGACGGCCCCGAAACGCCGCTCCATCACCTGAAACGGATAACCCCGGAACAGGAGCTCCTCGACGAACGCGGCGCCCATGAGGATCAGCGCGAGCTTTATGGCGGCCATCGAGGAGGACCCGGCGGTTCCGTCCGCGACCCAGCTCAGCCACCCGAACGCGATCATGACCAGCACGACCGCTCCGAGGATGGCGACCCCCAGGAAGCCGCCGATCGCGAGGTCGCGAAGCCCGCGCGGGCCTCCCGGCAGTCCCAGATCGACGAACCGTCGTCGGCTCAGCCCAACCTGCCCCCCCCAGCTGGCGAGCAAAGCCGCCCCCACCATCGCGAGGACGTTCCAGGCGCTCAGGAGCTCTCCAGCCTCCGCGCTGCTCGGGGCCGGGGCGCCAAGCAAGGCCAGAACCTGGAGAAGAACGAACATGGCGGCGAGGAAGATGCCGACGAACGCGGCGATCCTGGGGAACCACTTCCAGCCTCGTGGCGAGACGCTCCGCCCTGCCGCCTCGCCAGAGTCGACCGAGCCTGGTTCGGTCACGCCCGCTCGACCGCGAGCGCCACCGCGTTGCCGCCACCGAGGCAAAGCGTCGCCATGCCGCGTTCGACGTCCCGGTCGGACATGGCGTGTACCAGCGTGGTCAGGATCTTGGCCCCGGACGCACCGATCGGATGGCCGAGCGCGATCGCCCCACCGCGGACGTTGACCCGATCCAGATCGAGGCCCAACTGTCGGGCATCGGCGAGCGCCTGAACGGCAAACGCCTCATTCATCTCCACGAGCCCATAGTCCTCGACGGTGGTGCCCTCCATCTCCATCAGGCGTTTCACGGCGACCACCGGCGCGAAGAAGAGGTCTTGAGGGGCCATGGCCCCCGCCGTGTACCCGGTGATGCGAGCCATGATCTCGAGCCCGTGGGCTTCGGCGTACGCCTCCGACGTCACGACGGTCGCTGCCGCGCCGTCGTTGAGCCCCGGCGCGTTACCGGCGGTGACGCTGGGGTCCGCGACCTCGGGGGGCGCATCCCCGGCGAATGCAGGGCGGAGCTTCGCGAGCGCCTCGAGCGACGTCTCGCGGCGCGGCGGCTCATCCGTGTCGACGATGGTATCGCCGCGGCGACCCGCGATCGTGACGGGGACGATCTCGGTCTCGAACTCACCGGCATCGATCGCGGCGACGGCCTTCCTGTGGCTGTCGACGGCGAACTGATCCTGGTCTTCCCGGCTCACTCCCGCCTTGTGAGCCGTGTACTCGGCATGCCCGCCCATGTGGCACGTCCCGAAAGAGCACCACAGCCCGTCGTGCACGAGGCCGTCGATGAGCTGCCGATCGCCGAACTTCACGCCTTCCCGGTGACCGCGAAGCAGGTAAGGGGCGTTGGACATGGACTCCATGCCACCGGCCACGACTACGCGAGCATCCCCCGCCTTGATCGCCTGCGCGGCGAGCATCACGGCTTTCAGCCCGGAGCCGCACACCTTGTTGATCGTCAGCGCGGGAACGGTCTCCGGCACGCCGCCCCGGACGGCGGCCTGGCGTGCGGGTGCCTGCCCGACTCCCGCCTGCACCACGTTCCCCATGATCACATCATCGATGTCGCCCGGTTCGATCCCGGATCGTCCCAGGACGCCCGCGATCGCCTTCGCGCCGAGGTCGGAAGCGCTCAGGGACGACAGGCCTCCGAGGAAGCGCCCCGTCGGTAGTCGCGCCGCGCCAACGATGACGGCACTCCGTTCCTTCTCGCTCATCTCTATCCTCGATTCACTCGAATGTCGTCGTTCGGACGTCCGTGATCACGTCGTCGAGCTCGCACCCGACTCGTTCCTCCGTTGGTCTCGCGGTCCCCGTCACCACCTTCCGATCGTGGGCGAACACGATCTTCCAACCCTCATCGGCCGCTCGGGTGAGCCAGCGTTCCTTGGACGCGAGCGTAACGAGGGGCTCGAGATCGTACGCCATGATCCAGGACAGACGCAGATGGGCCGACGTGGGGGCGAGATCGCACGGGAACCAGATGATCTCACGGCCCAGGTCCACGAGAACGCCCTGATGATCCGCGGTGTGCCCGGGGAGCCCGACCAGTCGTACTCCGGAAACGATGTCCATGTCACCCTCGGTCAATTCGAGGACGCCCGGTTCCTTCAACGGATCATAATCGTCTCGCGTATAACTGGATCGGATGCGCCGGTTCGTGGAGTGCGCCGCTCGCCATTCGCCGCGTCGAATCAACACGCGTGCCCTGGGGAACGCCGGGACGATCGAACCGTCCTCCATGCGCTTCGTCTGACCACCGGCGTGGTCGAAGTGGAGGTGAGTCGCGACTACGATATCCACGTCTTCCGGCTCCACGCCGACCTCCCGAAGCGACGTCTCCAGGCGTGTCGGGTCGCCCTCGTTGTCGATCCCATAGATGGCCCGGAGCTTCTCGTCCATCTTGTTGCCCGCACCGGTGTCCACGAGGATCCGCCTCCCGTCGGCCTCGATGAGCAGACAGCGCATGGCGAGGACAATGCGATTCCGATCGTCCGACTCGACGTGGCGCCCCCACATGGCTTTCGGGACGACCCCGAACATCGAACCGCCGTCGAGGCGCACGCTCCCCCCATCGATCGCGTGGACCCGTATCCCGCGCCCTTCACCGATCAGCATTCGGTCGTCTCCCTTCGAGGATCGCCGCCCGGTCCAGCCGGTCCTGCCGCGCCGTCTCTCGCTCCGTTTCCTTCCGGGACTTCGTCTTCTTCACACGTTTTCGTTTCGGTGCCGCCTGCATCTCCCGGCGCAGGTCTGACCAGGTCGACCAACCCTTTCGTTCCGCATCGTCGAGCATCTTGAGAAGGCAGCGGGCGGTCGCGATCGCGTCTCCGCGCGCCCGGTGTCGTTCCTGGATTTCCACATCGTAATAGCGAGCGACGGCATCCAGGCCCCGGCGCTCGAGCCCCGGAAGCAGACGTCGCGCCAGCTGAACGGTGCACAGGCGTGGCCCCCGGGGGAGCTGCGCGCCCACGCGTCGCATCTCCTCCCGGATAAAGCCCCAGTCGTAGCCCACACTGTGGGCAACGAATACGCACCCGTCGAGCTGGCGGCGCACGTCGGGCAGCACAGCCTCGAACGTCGGAGCACCCCGGACCATGCCGTTGCGGATCCCGGTGAGCCGTGTGATCCACGGCGAGACGGAGACACCCGGGTCAATGAGAGTGGCGAAAGAGTCCACAATCTGTCGGTTCTCGATCCGGATCGCAGCAAACTCGATGATGTAGCCCCCCTGGCCGGCCACGCCGCCGGTGGTCTCGACGTCGACGACAGCGAACTTCATCTGGTCGAAGCCGAGTTGCGCGGCCGCGGGGCGCTCGCTCAGGCGCCAGCGATCCCCGTCGTGCTCGGCCCGCGGCTCCACCCGCAGCAGCTCGGTCACGAGTCGGTGCGTGACAGCCGGGGGTCCCCCGGTGATGCCGAGAACCGTCGCCGCGATCTCCGCACTCTCCCGGGGACCCTCGCGAAGGAGGGCGAGCGCCTCTTCGAACAGCGTGCTCTCCTCGCCGAACAACACGCCGGGGCGCTCTACCAAGCCACGTCCTGACGGCGGACCGGGAGCGTCATGCACCTCGGGCCGCCACCTCCGCGCACCAGCTCGGATCCCCGGAACGTGATCACGATCCGGCCATCCGGAAGGTCGGACTTGTCGCCCAGCTCCGTGGCCTCGACGCGGGTGAACCCGCCGTCGGCCTCCAGAGCCGAGAGGGTCTCATCGTTTCGGGCGTATGCGATGACCCGCCCCGGTCCCAACGCGACCATGTTGCACCCCGACCCCCACTGTTCACGCTCTTGCTGGTTGCGGCGCGGCCCCCCGCAGAAAACCGGCTCGAGCGGCAGATCCACGTCACGAAGAGCGGCGAACAGTCCTTCCCGCTCGCGGGCCGTGTCGTCTCCACGACTGAGATGGACCACCGGCAGGCGCGTGGGCCCAGCAAAGTGAGGCGGAAACACGCAGCAAAGCTCGCGGTCGATCATGGTGAAGATCATGTCGAGGTGGATCGCCGCGCGCTCCCGTGGCATCAGGACGACGAGCACATCGCGTACGGCGGTCATCTCGAACAGCGTCTCGCTCAGAAGCCCGATACCCGCTGCCGAGGTTCGCTCACTCAGCCCCACCAGCAGGAGGTCCTCGCGAAGCACGTGGAGGTCGCCACACTCTACGCTCGTATTCAGGCGCCGACTCTCGACTTGATCGTGGATCAGCCCGGCGTTCTGCAGCAACGGGTGGAATCTGAACAGGGCCCGCATGATCAGCTCTTCGGTCCAGCGGACCTCGTGGGCCATGGCGGCGATCAACGCCCGGTCGCCGACGACGCCGGCCGCGTCTCGTGTGAAGAACAGGTTGGGCAGGGGCGGCAGCAAGTACCCGCGTTCGTTCACGAGCCGTGAGAGCGATTCCCCGCGCGAGGGGTACACCTCCGCACGTTTCCCTTCGACAAAGAGCGCGGCGAGCTCCTCCGCAGTCGAGCCCTCGGCCGCACGCCGAACGCCCTCCTCGGCCCGTCGGAGCATGAACTCCCGGCCCTCGTCCATCCCGAGAACGTCGGTCAGCAGGTCGGTCACTTCGGAGACCTGGCAGAACCGCTCGAGCACGGCCCGGAAGACGCGGTGCTCCTCTCGCGAGGTCTCTTCGTCCAGGAGGTCGTCGAAGAGGTAGGCGGATGCGTTCCGAGGAGTCACGACCGAGAGCTCGGGGCCAGGCTCATGGCAGATCACATGCTCGAGCACGCCGATCTCGCTCGTGATCCGAACGGTCATCTGTCCTCCCTCCCCCTCAGTCGTCGCCGTTTCGCCTGCGGCTCGTGAGAAGATAGCTCAGCCCCTCGAGTTCGAGTACGAGGTCCACCGTTCGCACCGGTACGTAATCGATCTCGGAAATGCGAGTGGGCGCGAAGTTCAGGATCGCGCCTACCCCGGCCTCGCTCAGCATCACCGCGACTTCGGGCGCCGTGGCGGGCGGCGTGGCGATGATCGCGATCTCGACGCCCTTCTCGCAAACGACGCTCTCCACCTCGGACAGGGGTGATACAGTGACCCCGAAGATCTCCCGTCCGATCTTGTCAGGGGCAATGTCGAACGCGGCGACCACGCGGAACCCGCGGTCCAGCATGTCCTCGTAGCCGAGCAACGCGGTCCCGATCTTCCCGACCCCCACCAGGGCCACGCGCCAGACGCGTGACAGCCCCAGGATCTCCTCGATCGTCCCGGTCAACGCATCGACCTCGTACCCGCGCCCACGCTTCCCGCACGAACCGAAGAGGCTCAGGTCCTTCCTGACCTGGGCGGAAGTGGCTCCCGCGCGGTCCGCAAGCTCGCTGCTCGAAACCAGCTCGACCCCACGCACCCTCAGGCCGCGCAGCATGCGCAGGTAGAGGGAAAGCCGCCGCACCGTTGAATCGGATATTCTGACAGACATTCTCTGGCTTGTGAAAGTATTCACAAGCCAAGATAGTCGGCCCGCCCTGCCAACTCAACTTTCGGGCGGCTGACCGATCGCTTCGGAGAGTGAAACGAAGTCAGCCGGACTCAGCGTCTCTGGACGCGCGGCCGGATCGAGCCCCAGAGCCGCCATCAGCACGGTCGGATCTGGTCCATGACTCAGCGCCGGCGCGCTACGGAGGATCTTCTGAATCTGCTTACGTCGCTGGCCGAACATGGCCCGAGTCACCGTCCGCAGCGCTCCGATATCGACGGTCGCCGCGCGCTCGAAGATCGGGTCGATGACAAGCACGGCGGAGTCGACGCGCGGCACGGGCCGAAATACGTGCCGGCCCACGCGGAAAACCAGTCGGGCGTCGGCGATCGCCTGTACTCCGACGGACAACGCCCCGTAGGTCTTCGATCCCGGGTCGGCAACCACCCTTTCGGCCACCTCCAGCTGCACGGTTAGCACGATGCGCCGCGGGAGCGGCCGAATGTCGAGAAACGCGAAGATGAGAGGCGACGTCACGTTGTATGGGACGTTCGAGAGGACGCGGAAATCCCGCCCCGGGATCGCGAAGGACGACAGATCCGTCTCGAGGGCGTCGGCCTGGATCACTTCGGCATCAGCGCGATCGCCCCACCGTGCTTCGAGTTCGCCCGCGAGCTCCCGGTCCTTCTCCACGAGTACCAGACGGTGCACTTCTCCAACGAGATGCGCGCTCAGCTCACCGTGCCCGGGGCCGACTTCGAGCACCACATCGTCCGGGGTCGCCCCGAGCTCCGCGACCGTCTTTCGTTGAAGATTGGGGTCGACGAGAAAGTTCTGTCCGAGCGCCTTCTTCGGACGGTGGGTCACGGTCGGACCGCAAGCGCCGTCCGATCGTCCAGGCGCATCCCGGCAGGCACGTCCGCGAACAGCGCGTCCACCAGGCGTTCCGGCTCGAGGGCGTCGGCGTCCAGGACGCTTCCGAGCGCGGGGCCGGGGTCGGCGATCGGGTCGACGAGGTCCGCGGTGAGGCCGTCGGTAAAGACCAGAAGCGTGGAAGTGCCGGGCGCCCACGAGAGCCGCTCTTCCCGGTACCCGGCGTCCGAGCCCATCCCGATAGGGGGGTCCAGAGCCTCGAGACGCGAGCGACCCACAGGGCTCAGCCTGTACGCATACGGGTGCCCCGCATTCGCGTAGGTCACCGCACGACGCTCGGGATCGATCACGGCGTAGAAGAGGGTCATGTACATCTCGGTCGTCTCGAGAGCTCCCATCAGCTGGTCACGCATGCCGTCGAGCACGTCGGCCGCACCGGCGTCTCCGCGAGCGGCCAGGGCAGCCGCGCTCAGCGTCAGCGCCATGATCAGAGCGGCCGAAGGCCCGTGCGAGCTTACGTCACCCAGCATGACCCCGAGTCGACCGCCCGACAACCTGCTCAGAAAGTAGAAGTCCCCGCCCAGTGAGAGGGCAGGCTCGCAGCGCGCGGACACCTCGGCGAGGTCCCGGAACGACACCGCGTCCGGCAGCAGTCGAAGCTGCAGGTCACGCGCGACCTCGAGTTCGGCGAGGACCCGCTCGCGGCGGAGCCGGCGGTCGATCCAGCGTTCGCGGGCCTCGTCCGTGTCCACGATCGCGTCGAGCAACGTCGACAGTAGCCCCTCGGCCCCCGGGACCACCTCCACGCCCGCGCTCGGAGCCGCGTAGGTGAGCACGAGACGCTCCCGGTCGGCGATGTCGTACTCCGCCGTCACCAGCGAATCGGGCTCGGGGTGGTCACCCAGGCCATCGTGCACGATGTCGCGCCCGGACGGACGAAGGTGCTCCAGACGGACGTCCAGACCCGTCGTGCGGGAGAACTCCGAGAGGACGGGGACGAGCCGTCGGACCGGATGCGTGGAGCCCTTGAAGCTCAGCGTGACCTCGTTCCCCACGTCATTGAACGCCATCCCGTCCGACACCCGCCGCATGAGGAGCAGGCCGCGACCGGACGCCCCTTCCAGACCCGACCCGGTCGTCGGATCGGGAACGCTCTCCGGATCGAAGCCGGCGCCTTCGTCCCGGACGGAGATGTCGAGCGAGTCCTCGCTGGTGCGGAGCTCCAGGTGCACGAGTCGCCTCTTCCCGTCTCCGCTCCCGTAGAGGATCGCGTTCGCCACCGCTTCGCCGACCGCGACCCGTACGCGGAATGCCGCGTCGGAGTCGAGTCCGGCCAGGTGCCGACCCGCCTCGACGATGCGCTCGACGGCAGGCCGCTGATAGGACACCGTCGACGGGAACGACAGACGGACGCGTCCGTCCTCCGCGACGTCGAGCGAGATGTCCCCGGCCGGCTCCCCGCCGACGTGGCGCCGCCATACGAGCCCCAGCTCCGGCGCACTGATCGGAAAGAACAAGTAGTCGAACCAGTCGCCGGCGAGCGCATCGCCGAAACGTTCGATCCAGGCACCGTCGAGCAGCGCGACGAACCGGGTATCGGTACCGAGACGGGCACGCAGGAACCCCGAGGTGGCCGCGGGCTCCCCCACGTCGACGATCACGAGATCGGAGGCGGCGAGGTCCCCCGGGGGCCCCAGCAGATTGGTGGTCACCGGGGGAGGGTCGAGGGACGATGCCACGGCCGTCACCGCCGCGAGCACATCCGGGCGACTGGACAACACGAGGATGCGGGGAACCGGATCCGACGTCATGGTCGTCGGACCGTTGTCAGAACTCCGCGAGCGCCGCGGACCGCGTGTCCGAGATCTGAAACAGAGAATCGAGCTTCGTGAGCTCGAACAGGGTCTGTAGATCCTGGTTCAGACCTGCCAGCCGGAGCCGACCCCCGGTTTCCCTAATTCGCTTCGACAGGCTGACGAGCACGCCCAGACCGGACGAGTCGATGTAACCCGTCTGATCGAAGTCGATGATGAGGGACCCGCCCCCCTGCCCGAGTTGGGCGAGGACCGTCTCCTTCAGTTGCCCGCGGTTTCCGACCGTCAACTCACCCTCGACTATGACGACGGTCACTTCGCCGGCGCGTTCGATCGAAAAGCTCATTCCGAGTGATCCCCTTGCGACATGATTGCCGTGACACACGCTACGTCAACGATATCGGCTGGGGACGCCCCACGGGAGAGGTCGTTGAGCGGCCGCCCGAGACCCTGGAGAATGGGCCCCAGCGCGCGAGCGCCCGCGAGGCGTTCAACGAGCTTGTAGGCGATGTTCCCGGAGGCGAGGTCCGGAAAGACTAGAACGTTGGCGCACCCCGCCACCGGCGAGCCCGGAGCCTTCATCGCCCCCACGGACGCGACGAGCGCCGCGTCGGCTTGCAACTCCCCGTCCGCGGCAACATCCGGTCGACGGACGCGAAAGGCCTGCAGGCCGGCTCGCATGAGATCGACGCTCATGCCATTGGCGGATCCCATGGTCGAGTAAGAGAGAAACGCGACGCGCGGTTCGTCGCCCACGATGACCCGTCGGGCCGTGGCAGCGGCGTCGGCGCTCTCGGCCAGCTGCTCGGCCGTGGGATTCGGGACGACCCCCGCGTCGGTGAACGTGAGCACTCGCTCGTCGGCGCCCGACCCCACGACCATGTAGAAGGACGACGAGACAGTGTCGAAGCCGGGTGCGACTCCGAGGACCCGCAGCCCGGCCCGAATGACGTCCGCTGTCGAGTTCGTCGCACCCGCGACGACACCGTCGACGTCTCCCGACGCGAGGGACCGGAGCGAGGTCTCCAGGTCGACGGTGGCGTCACCCGATGCGTGACGTCCGGGAATCACGAGCCCTTCACGCTCGAGGGTCTCGATCGCCTGCGCCGTCCGGGGCTCGTCCGATTCCGGAAACCCGATCCGAGCTCCGATCGCGGCGGCGCGACCGCGAAGATCTTCGATGAACCGCCGGGACGGAGCGGGATCGGCCGCCGGACTCACTCCCCGTCTGACGCTGCGAACCGCTCGGTCATCCGCCCGTGAACGAGCGGAAGTACGAACTTGGAGACATCACCACCTAGGCGGCCGACCTGGCGGACGAGGGAAGAGCTGAGAAACGTGTGGGCCGTGTCCGGGGTCATGAAGAGCACCTCGATCTCCGGCCACAGCGACCGGTTCATCAGTGCCATCTGGAATTCGTACTCGAAGTCGCTCACGGCCCGAAGTCCCCGAATCAGAATGCGGGCCCCGCGCTCGCGCGCGAACTCGACCAGCAGTCCGGAGAAGGCCACGGTCTCGACCCTCGACTCGTCGGCGTAGGCCTCCCGTATGAGCTCGACGCGCTCCGCGACGGAGAAGAGCCCGGACTTCGATTGCGTCGCGGTATGGGCGACACCGATGACGAGCCGATCAAAGAGCCGCAGGCTGCGCCGGATGATGTCGTCGTGTCCAAGGGTGAGCGGGTCGAACGACCCTGGGTATATGGCGACCGACTCTCTCATCTCGGATCAGTCCTCTCTGGCATCTTCGACAGCATTGAATCGGCTGACGCGGCTGTCTCCGTAACGCCTCGACCAGGCTGGCTCCATGCCAAACTCGACGTCGCTCGACGCGTGCTCGACCCAGAGACGATCCGCGAATGGAACGTCGCGGAAGACTCTCGCGAGCCGTGCGGCACCGCCACCCGCGTATGGCGGATCCGCCAGCGCCAGATCCCACTTCCCTTCCTGTGCCGCCAACCAGCGAAAGACGTCGTTGCGCACGACCGTCGCCAGGTCCCGCACCCCCAGGACATCGAGGTTCCGGCGCAGAGTCTCCAGAGCCCGCCGGTCGGCCTCGACAAAGTGAACGTGCCGAGCCCCCCGCGATAGCGCCTCGATCCCCATGGCGCCGCTGCCCGCGAAGAGATCCAGCACCGTCGCCCCGAGGACATCCTCACCGAGGGCCGAGAACCAGGCCTCCCTCACCCGCTCGGGCGTTGGACGCGTCGTCCGGCCGCGCGGCGCCTCGATGAACCGGCCGCCGAACCGACCGGCGACCACCCTCAGACGCACGGAGCCATGGACAGGATGTGCGCCTGGACCCTCGGGCCCCGCCTCGCCATCTCCACGTGGAGTTCGAAGACGACATCGCGGCGCGGCTCCGCCGCGAGCTCCGCCTCCTGCCTCCCCTCGCGGAAGGCGATCGCCTCCAGGCGTGCCCCCTCCTGCTGGAGCACCGCTTTCAGGTGCTCTCCTCCTCCGACGGTCCCGAGCTCGGTAAGGGTGACGTCCCGGGCAAGCAGGCGTGGAATGGGGTTGCTCGATCCGAATGGCTCGAGGTACGCGAACCCGCGGACGAAGTCGTCCGAGATGTCCCCGAGCGCCACCTCGAGGTCGATGTCGATCTCAGGGCCGAGCGATTCGGCGGGGAGCGACCCCACGGCCCCGGCCGCCAGACGGCGACGAAGCTCCGGGAGGTCGGCCGACGGAATGTCGAAACCCGCCGCCACGGCATGCCCGCCAAACCGGTCGAAGAGATCGGCGCAGGCCGCGAGAGCGTCGTAGAGGTGGAAGCTCGGGATCGAACGGGCGGAGCCGCGCGCCCGGTCTCCGTCGACGGACGCGAGAATCGTGGGCCGACCGAGTCTGTCCACCAGCCGTGAGGCCGCGATCCCGAGCACGCCCGGGTGCCAGTTCTCGGACCACAGTACGACGATCCTGTCCCGCTCCGCGTCGAAGTCTTCTTCGAGCATGGCGACAGCCTCCTCATAGATCGAGCGATCGGCAGCTCGCCGTTCCACGTTCGTCTGCTCGATTTGGAGCGCCAGCTGCTCGGCCTCCGCCGTGTCGGCGGTCGTGAGCGCCCGGAGACCGTCCGCGGCTTCGGCGATCCGACCCGCCGAGTTCAGCCGCGGCGCGAGCCGGAAGGCCACGTCGGAGGCGCGGGGTGCGGACCAGCGCCCGACGTTTGCGACGTTCATCAACGCCCTCAGGCCCGGCCGAGGCGTGCGCTCGAGCACCTGCAGGCCAAAACGCCCGAAGACGCGGTTCTCGTCCTCGAGCGGCACCTGATCGGCGATGGTCCCGAGAGCCACGAGGTCGAGATATCGGTTGAGTTTACCAGACCCAAGCCCTTGTCTTTCAAAGAGTTCTTGGATCAATTTGAACCCGACCCCGACGCCGGACAGCCCATTGAACGGATACCTGCTGTTCGGACGATTCGGGTTCACGACGGCGACTGCCGCCGGGAGCTCCGGCCCCGGTCGGTGGTGATCTGTCACGACTACGTCGATCCCCTGTTCCCCCGCCAGGCGCACCGCATCGACGGCGGTCACACCGCAATCGACCGTGACGATGAGGGTGGCGCCGCGATCTGCCGCTGTGGCCACCCCGGTGGGCCCGAGGTCATACCCGTCCCGAGTGCGGTGTGGGACGAAGGGCGTGACATCGGCCCCCAGATCCGCCAGGCCGCCCGAGAGGACCGCGGCACCGGTCATCCCGTCGACGTCGTAATCCCCGTGAACCAGGATCGTCTCGCCGGATCGCAGAGCCGTCTCGATCCGACTGGCGGCCGCGTCCATGTCAGGGAGCAGCCCGGGCGGGTGGAGCGCTTCCAAACTGGGTCGGAGGTAGGACCGAACGTCGGCGTCGGTACCAATGCCCCGCCGCACGAGGAGTGTGCAAAGCGGCTCGGGGAGGCGGGTGAGCCGCTCGATCCGCCGAACCTCGCCAGGGTCGATCCTGGCGGGAAGCGCCCACCGAGGGGCGGGTGGGGTTGCCCTTTCGACCCCCGCCGTCACCTGCGCCGTCAGTCCCCGGAAGAGCCCGCGTAGAGAATCACTCCGCACCCCTCGCACACGGCCAGTTCGCGCCCTGCTCGAATGTCGGCCTGCCGCTGCTTCGGCACGGCGGTGAAGCAGTGCCCACACGCCCCATCGGGAGTGAGAGACGCCAGGGCCGAATGGGTCTTCCCTCCGCGAACCGACTGATAGAGCCGTAGCGATCGGCGGTCGAGACGCTCCTCCTGAGCGTTTTTGCTGTCCGAGTGAGCCGCCAGATCGCCCTCGAGGTCCACCCGCTCGCCGCCGATCTCCGTCTCCCGGCCGGCGAGGCTATCGTTCGCTTCCGCAAGCGCTGCCTCGGTCTCGCCAAGACGCTCCGAGAGAGTCTCGACGTCCTGCATCGCATCGAGAGCGTCTTCTTCCGCCGCCCGAAGATTACGACGCGCCGTGTCGGTCTCCGTGCGGACCGCGAAATGCTGCTGCATGTTCTCGACGGCCGCCGCCCTCGTCTCCAGTCTCTTCAACGTCGCCCGGCCGGCCTGAACCGCACGTTGGTATCGGCGGACACGCTCTTCGGCCTCTTCCTTGTCGCTGGTGATCTTGGCGGAGTTCGCCTGGAGCTCTTCGACCGACTCTCGCAGCGCCGCGAGCTCGTTGTCGTAGACGTCGAGCTGGGTGGTAATCCGCAGGATCTCGAGATCGGTCTCCTGCAGGGTTAGAAGGTCTCCAACGGTATCGCTCGCTTCCATTCTCGCTCCTGTCTCAGCGTTCGCTTTGATCCGTGTCCTCGGAGATCCACCCCGGCGGACCGGCCTGTGGCGCCTTCGCGTGTGCGTGCGGCATGAAAGCCGCGGCCTCACCGACGTCACGCAGTCGCGCGGCGAGGTCCTGCTTCTCGATCAACAATCGACGCTGCTGCTCGGCATCCGCAAGCGCGAGCTCGCGATCGATCTCGCCAAGACGATCCCGCTGCCGTCTGAAAATCAGACGCCGTGCCGCAGCCTCGAACACCTGGTCCGGGTGCAGAAGCTCGGACGCATCTTCCAGCAGCGACGCTACACGCGAGCGAGTGTCGGACGAGAGCCCGGACCAGTCGGATTCCGCTTCGCCGCTATCGCGCCGTGCCTCTACATACTCGAACACTTCGCGCCACGATCCGTTCAAGAAGCTCCCCCCATCCAGCCCCAGGCGTTCGGCTCGTTCGATGAGCGTCGGGTCGCGGACGAGGAGCAGCGCGAGATCGTGCTCCGCGCGCTCACCAGCCCCCGAACGGGCGCCTCCGCCTCCGTCCCCGGCCGTAGCGCCAGCCACCCGTGCGGGTCGCGGACGTGCCGTCCGCGACCGGTCCGATCGGGCGATCTCGTGGACCAGCGTGTCCCGGCGGACCCCGGCGCCATCGGCGGCGCGGTCGAGATAGATGTCGCGAAGCGCCGGGTCCCGGACGGCCCGCAGGGTGCTCAGCAGACCGTCCACCGCCCGACGCCGCCCCTCGACACGATCCAGGTACCCCTCGCGCCTGAGGATCTGGAGCTTGCGCTCGAGCACGTCCACGGCGTCGTCAAAGAGCTCGCGAATGGCGGCTGGTCCGCGCTCGCGAACGAGCGAATCCGGATCGTCCCCGTCGGGCAGCGTCACGACCATGGGGTGGATCCCGGCGGCGAGCAGAACATCACCGGTGCGAAACGTGGCCTTCAGCCCCGGACGATCGCTGTCGTATAACAGGTACACGCGGTCAGCGTACTTCTTGAGGCGGTCTGCCTGCTGACGCGTGAACGCGGTCCCCAGCCCCGCCACGGCGACCCGTATATCGGCGCGGTGGAGCGCCATGACGTCGGTGAATCCCTCCGCGAGCGCCGCGAATCCCTCACGCCGAATGTGGTGGCGAGCCCAGTTCAGGCCGTACAGCTCCTCCCCCTTGTGGAAGACCGGCGACTCGGGGGAGTTGATGTACTTCGGCGCGTCCGATCGAGAATTGAGAATCCGGCCGCCGAAGCCGATCGGCCTGTCTCGGAGATCCAGAATCGTGAACATGAGGCGTCCGCGGAAGCGATCGTAGGGTTCGTCGGCCCGCTCGCTCGTCGCGAGAAGACCCAGCTCCAGCAACGCCCGGTCCTCGATGCCATGCGCGTGGGCGGCGTCCCGCAGCGCTCGCCACTCGTCCGGGGCGCAGCCGACCCTGTACTCCTTCGCCTCGTCGAGCGAGATGCCGCGCGACTGGAGATACTGCCGCGCGGCTGCTCCAGCCTCCCCCGTCAGCTGATCCTCGAACCACTCCGCGGCGAAGGCGAGTGTCGACCGAAGTCCCGCGTACGGGTCTTCCCGCTGCTCTTCCCGGTCGGGAACCTCCACGCCCACCCGCGCTCCGATCTGTCGCACGGCCGTCGGGAAGTCGAGACCGAGGTGCTTCATCAGGAACCCGAAGACATCCCCGCCCTCGTTGCACACGAAGCACTTGAAGATCCCGCGATCGGGATCGACGGCGAAGTTCGGACCGTCTCCACCGTGCAGCGGACAGGGCCCCCGGTAGCTCTTCCCGGTGCGCTTGAGCTGTACGTGCTCGCTGATGATCTCGACGATATCCGCGCGTGCGCGGATCTCTTCGACGATGTGGTCGCCTACCACCGTGGCTTCACTCGAACTTCACCATCGTGACTCCCGTGCCGCCTTCCCTGGGATCGCCCGTCCTGTGCTCCGACACGCGCGGATCGCGATCGAGAAGGTCGCCGACGACCTTCCGCAGCGCACCCGTTCCCTTCCCGTGTATGATGCGCAACCACGGGAGTTCCGCCACCACGGCGGCATCGAGGACAGGCGTGAGCGCGGCTTCGACCTCCTCCGCCCGAAGGCCCCTCAGGTCGATCTCGGTCTTCACGTCGAGGTTCGGCCGGTGTTCCCGTCGTTCCGGCCTCGGTCGCGGTCGCTTCCGGTCGATCGATGCTTCGCCAGGTGCGGTCTCGCTCCCGATCGGACTGAGATCGTCCGCCGCCATCGTCAGCCGGACGCCGTCCAGCTCCACGACGCCTCGATCCCCCCGCAACTCGACCAGCACCCCCAGGCGGGATCCCTCGCCCCAGCGCACCCGATCGCCCACGCGCAGTTCCCTCGACGACGGCGGGGCGTTCGGCGACGTCATGAGGGCTTCTCTGCGGCCCCGCGACTCCCTGATCCCCCGCTCGACCACGTCGCGCGCGGCGCGACGCGACTCCCGTAAAGAATCGTCCTCCCCTCTCGGCTCCGCCGCCGCGTACTCGGTCTCGAGATGTCGGATCGCCTCCTCGACATCGGACCTTGCCTGCTTTAGCGCCGATTCGACCGCCTCCTCCGCGTCCCGGCGAGCCTCTACCAGCAGGACCTCGACCTCTTGCTCGCGCCGCTCCAGCTCGGAGGCCCGGGATCGGATCGAAGCCGTCTCCTCGTCCAGCTCGCGCCGCAGCTCGTCGACCTCGGACTGCTCCCGTTCGAGCCGGGCAAGCAGCTCGTCGAGCGAACGGTGATCGGTGTCGAGGCGCGCACGCGCGTCCGCCAGCACATCCTTCGGGACCCCCAGCCGAGCGGCGATTTCCAGGGCGTAACTCCGACCCGGGCGGTATTTTTCCAGTCGATACGTGGGCTGGAGTCGATCGCTGTCGAACTGGAGAGACGCGTTCACCGCTCCGGTCTCCTCCTCCGCGAGACCCTTGAGATCGCCGAGATGTGTCGTCGCGATCGTCAGACGAACGGTGCGCGACAGGGCCGATAGCGTCGCGGCCGCCAGCGCTCCCCCCTCGGACGGGTCTGTCGCACTTCCGATCTCGTCGATCAAGACGAGGTCATCGGGGCCTGCGGACGCCAGGATCTCGGCCAGGTTTCTCGCCTGGGCCCCGAACGTGGACAGAGACGCCGCGATCGACTGCTCGTCCCCGATGATCGCGTACGGCCCGCCGAGAAACGGTAGCCGGGTGCCCGGACCGACCGGCGGCACGACTCCGCTTCGTGCGAGCGCGACGAAGAGGCCGACGGACTTGAGGAGCACGGTCTTTCCCCCGGCGTTCGGCCCCGAGATGA
>JAOTZH010000224.1 GCA_029861425.1 Gemmatimonadota bacterium | reverse complement strand
CGCGAAGAGCGCGGCGATAGCGCCGAACCGTGCAGCACGGCGACGGGGAAGGGTGGAGCGACTGGCCTGCGTCATCTGTGCCTCCTCTCGATCCGCAATCTGTCGGTTCGTCAGAGGCAGGTAAACGGTCCCGGCGTCTCGCTGTACGTTGAACCGACACCTCGTGCGACGACCGTCCGGGGCCCGATCTCGAAAAGCGGAGCGATCAGCATGCGACGACATACCCGAACCTTCCTTTCGGCTTTCGCGGCAGCCCTCGTGCTGACCCTCGGCGCCTCTGGCGTGAATGCACAGCACGTGGACACACCCATGTTCGACGGGGCGTGGGAGGTGACGCTCAACTCGCAGATGGGCGAGATGACGATGGCATTCGAGCTCGAGTCGGATGGACAGGCGATCTCCGGCGTCGCGGTCTCCCCAGCGGGCGAGGCGGTCGTCGAGGGCGCGCAGGACGGCCACGATCTCGCGTTCACGATGTTCATCGACCAGCCCGATCATCAGGTCGAGCTCGAGTTCACCGGGATCATGGACGGGGACACCGCGGAGGGCTCCGTGCATATCATGGGCGAAACCTTCGATTGGAGCGCGAAGCGGGCTGACGCGCGGTAGGGCTCCGGCGGGCCGGACGGAGCCGCGTCCGGCCCGCTGCCTACTCGTACCGGAGCGCTTCGATCGGGTCGAGCGCCGCGGCCTGTCGTGCCGGGTAGAATCCGAAGAAGATCCCGATTGCTCCGGAGAAGACCAGGGCGATCACTACGGTCGGAGCATCGATCGCGGTGCTCCATCCGGTGGCATCGCCGAGCAGCCTCGCCCCGCCGAATCCCAACGCGACCCCGAGCAGCCCGCCGATCGCGCTCATCACCACGCTCTCGACCAGGAACTGGGTGAGGACGTCGGATCCGCGTGCGCCGATCGCCATCCGAACACCGATCTCGCGGGTACGCTCGGTGACCGAAACGAGCATGATGTTCATGATCCCGATTCCGCCCACCAGGAGCGAGATTCCGGCAACAGCCGAGAGCAACAGCGTCATGACCTGCGTCGTGCCCTGTGCGGCGTCCGCCAGGTCCGCCTGGTTCCGGACCGTGAAGTCGTCTTCCTCCCACGCCGCCAGCCCGTGCGACTCGCGCATGATCGACGCGATCTCTTCCTGAGCCGAGACGATTTCGTCCGGCGAGAAAGTGCTCGCGAGGATCTGCGGGATGTAGGTGCGCCCCGACAGACGGGTCTGGACCGTCGTATACGGCGCCAGGATGACGTCGTCCTGGTCGTTCCCCTCCGCCGACTGCCCCTTCGGCGCGAGCACGCCGATGATCTGGAACGGGACGTTCCGGATCTGGACGCGCTCCCCCACAGGATCCGAATCGGGCCATAACTGGTTCTTCACCGTCTCGCCGATGACGGCGACCCGGGCCGCCTGTCGCTGGTCGGACTCGTCGAAGAACGACCCGCTGGTGGTCTCCCAATCGCGAATGACGGCGTAGTCGGTCGACACCCCGTTGATGCGCCCGCGCCAGTTCCCCTGTCCACCGATGATCTGCGCGCCCGAGGCGATCACCGGAGAGACCCCCGCCAGCAGGACAGACTCGCGCTGCAGTTTCTCGACATCATCGATGCGCAACCGATTGAAGCTTCCCGCGCCGTGACTGACTCCCCCCTGATTGCTGGTGCCGGCGGTGATGACGATCAGGTTCGTCCCCAGACCCTGGATCTGGGACTGAATCTGTCCCTGCGCGCCCTGTCCTATCGCGACCATGAGGATCACGGCGCCCACGCCGATGATGATTCCGAGCATCGTCAGCAACGTACGCATCTTGTTCTTCAGGATGCTCTGGGTCGCGACTTTGGCCAGCACGGTCCTCTTCACAGCGTCACCTCCACGACGTCCTGCTCGTCCAGATCAGCGAGGGTCTCGAGATCCTCGCTTGCGATCCGCCGGTCACGAACCGGCTCGTCGGCGATCACCTTCCCGTCACGCATCCGAATGATGCGCTTGCAGTATCGCGCGATGTCCGCCTCGTGGGTCACGATCAGGATGGTGATTCCCGCATCGTTGAGCTCCTGAAACAGCGTCATGACGTCGACGGATGTGCGGCTGTCCAGGTTCCCCGTCGGCTCGTCGGCGAGAATCATGGAAGGCTGTCCCACGAGCGCCCGGGCGATCGCCACTCGCTGCTGCTCTCCACCTGACAGCTCGCTCGGCTCGTGGTCGAGACGATCGCCCAGCCCGACCCGCTGGAGCGCCTCGGCAGCCGCCTTCCGGCTGTCGAGCTTCCGTCCGGAGCGGTCGTAAAGAAGCGGTAGCTCCACGTTGTCGAGGGCGGCGGTGCGCGAGAGCAGATTGAAGCTCTGGAACACGAAGCCGATCCTCGCGTTTCTGATGTCCGCGAGCTCGTTCTTGTTCAGCAACTCGACCTGCGTCCCACTCAGCGTGTAGCTGCCCCCGGTCGGCCTGTCGAGACAACCGAGGATGTTCATGAAGGTGGATTTTCCCGAACCGGACGCGCCCATGATCGCTACGAACTCGCCGTCGTGGATCGACACGTCGACGCCGTCCAGAGCACGCACTTCGGTTCGCCCGGTGGCGTAGACGCGCTCGAGGCCACGGGTCTCGATTACGACCTCGGAGGTCGGCGCGGCTTCACCCACCAGTTGTGGTCCGTCTCCGAGCGCAGCCGCCTGATCGTCGCCCATGGGTCGTCTAGAACCCACGTCCGCCTCGGCTCTGCTGCTGTTGTTGAAACGGGTTGGTCGGCGCGGTCGACGCGGACGAGACGACCACACCCGCGATCACCTGCATCCCCGCTTCGATGCTCCTGCCTGTCACCTCGGTGTACTGCCCGTCCGTCACCCCGACGCGGACACGCGCCACCTGGAGGAGCCCGTCCGCGTCCACGTACCAGATCTGGTCGCCCTGGCCGCCGCCCTGCGCCCCGAAGCCTGCCGGACCTCCTGGTCCGCCGCGACCCTGTCCGCCGGCCTCCCCGCCTCTGGCTCCCCCCGCACCCTGGAACCGCTCCCGCATCGCCTCTCGCTCCTCGTCGGTCATCTCGCCGCTCTGAAAGCGCTCCCGAACGGCCTGCCGCTCTTCGTCGGACATGTCGGCGAAGCCGCCAGCCCCGGGACCCGCCTCGACTTCCTCACCGGCGTCGGCCTCGCCCTCCGTCCTCGCCGAGCGCGCCTGCTCTCGCTGCGCCTGCTGCCTCTCCTGGAACTCGGTGAGCATGGCCTGATTGGGTCGAAACCTCAGGGCGGCGTTGGGCACCCGGATCACGTTCTCGACCCGCTCGACGATGAAGTCCACCGTCGCCGTCATGCCGGGCAGTAGCCGTCCGTCGCCGTTCTGCACGCTCACGACCACGGTGTAGTTGACCACGTTCTCCTGGACGGTCGACTGCAGCCTGACCTGTCGGACGGTCCCCGTGAACTGCTCGTCGGGGTACGCCTGGACCGTGAACCGAGTCTGCTGGCCCTCGCTGATCTGTCCGATGTCGCTCTCGTCCACCGACGCCAGGATCTCCATCTCCGACAGGTCGTTGGCGATGAGGAAGAGCTGTGGCGTGGACATGCTGGCCGCGACCGTTTGACCCGGTTCGACGTTTCGCTCGACCACCACGCCGTCGATCGGCGCGTAGATCACGCTGTATCCGAGGTTCCGTCGCCCCTGCTCGAGGTTCACCTGCGCGGAGGCCAGATTTGAGCGGGCGACCGCAAGATCGTACTCCGCGGTCCGGTACTCGCTCTCCGTCACTCCCTGGGACTTGAAGAGCTCTGCCGCGCGATCGAACTCCCACTCTCTGCGCTGGAGCTCCGCTTCCGATCGCTGGAGGTTCGTCTCGGCGTTCTGCACCTGCTGCACGAGCAGTGTGGAGTCGAGCCGCGCGACGATCTGTCCCCGCCGGACGTTGTCGTTGAAGTCGACGTAGATGTCCGTGATCTGCCCCGACACCTGCGTGCCGACCTGAACGGTCTGGACGGCGCTCAGGGACCCCGTGGCGGCCACGACCGCCTCGACGTCCCCCATCTCGACGTCCACGAACCGGTACGACATGGTCTCGGCGTCACCCGTTCGCGTGAACACGAAGATGGCGGCGGCGGCGAGTCCCACTACGACCAGCCCGGCGATCAGCTTCCTCATTGGAGTCCCTCGATATTGCGGTACAAACAGACCAGCCAGCGTTGAAATAGACACCTGACGGTGACGACGCGTTAGCCGGAGTCGACACCCAAATCCCTCGAATCGGGCGCGGTGGCACGGATTCGGGCCAGGACTAACGCCGCGGCGAACTGGGGTGTCTTCTCGGATACAGGCAGTTCAGGACCGGAGAAAGGGGGACATCAATGTTCAAGAAGAATCTCGTCGCCTTCGGGATGGCGGCGGCACTCGCGTTCGCCGTCGCCCCGGCCGAGGCGCAGCAGCGGGGTCAGGGACGTGGGATGGGGCAGGACCTCGACACCCAGATGGAGGAGCTCACGGCGCAGCTCGACCTCGATGAAGAGCAGGCGACGTCGGTGAGAGCGGTGCTCGAAATGCAGCGTGAGCGGATGACAGAGATGCGGCAGAGTGCCGGGGGCGATCGGGAGGCCATGCGGGCCGCCATGATGGAGGCCATGGAAGAGACGAACCTCCAGATGGCCGAGATCCTGACCGAGGATCAGATGACGAAGTACACGGAACTCGTGGCGCAGCGACGCCAACGCAGAGGGCCGCCCTTCTAGACGGAGCCGGCATCACGTCCGAACGAGGTCGCCTCCGCTCGGGAGGCGACCTCGGAGGACGGCTCCACGGCCACGCCGGACCCTCCGCCGGTCAGCCTGGCGCGGGCTCGACCCCGCTCGACGAGAAGCACCGCACCGACCACCGCCACCGCCCCGATCGCCATCTGACGGGTAATCACCTCGTCGGCCACCGCCCAGCCGAGAAACACCGCGACAATCGGGTTCACGTATGCGTATGTCCCCGCCAGCGCGGGTCTGACCACCTGGATCAGCCACGTGAAGGATGAGAAGGCGATGATCGACCCGAAGACAGTGAGGTAGGCGAGGGCGGCCAGAGACCGACCGGAGATCGCCCGGTAATCGAGGTCGCCCGCTTCGCCGAGAAGCACGCCGGCGACGAGGAGCAGCCCGCCTCCGGTCAGCATGGTCATCGCCGTCGAGACGAGCGTCGGACGCGCGAGTGGCGCGCGGCGGCTGTACATCGACCCGATCGCCCAGCTCAACGTCGCGACGCCGAGCGCCGCGCCGCCGATCAGCACCTGGCGGGATGTAGCACCGTGGATTCCCACCTCCTCCAGCGAGCCGGACATCAGGATTCCGACCCCGCCGAGACCGAGCAGGATGCCCGCGATCTCGAGCGCGTTGGGTGCTTCTCGGTCGGGTCCGAGCCAGGCCAGAGTGACGAACCAGATCGGCACGGTACCGACGATGAGCGCCGTAAGCCCTGACGGCACCCATTGTTCCGACCAGTTCACCAGGCCGTTGCCGCCGAGAAGCATGAACCCCCCGGCGATGGTAGACGCCAGCCACTCCCGTCGTCCGGGTCTCGCCGCCCCCCGGGCGGCGAAC